>DATJUF010000116.1:0-13182 GCA_035502655.1 Binataceae bacterium (SeqCode) | reverse complement strand
AGCAGCGTCCCTGGCGGCCTGATTGAGGAAAGCACCTGTCTCCTCGGCCATCCCGAAGCTGCCGTCGAGCAATTGCGCGGCCACGTCCTCGGACGTGCGTCCGATCATCGCGAGTTCGAAATCGTGAATGATGGCGGCGCCGTTAGTGGCAAGGGCGCTTATGATGTGGTCGTGGATGAGTTCGGAAATCAGCGGACCGAGGCCAACTTTAAGCGGATGTGCACCCATCATAAGGAGGAAAGTGTGCTGTCCGCGATGAGCATCGGCGATCGCGTGTGCAAGCGTGCGGAATTGGCGCGCGGCGAGAACATCCGGCAATGAAGCGAGGAATTGGCTCAGCGAGGCGCCGGGCGCAACCGGAGTCGCGAACTGGCCACGGGTGATTTTGCGCGTGAGCCTTTTGAGGCTGGTGGTGCGCGCACGCGAGGGATCAAGCGGCGGCTTCATAACCTCGAGCGGCGCTGTAGCATCGGCGCAGGGAGAAAAGAGGTTGAGAGCATCGGGTTGAACCTAGCGAAAGACGAGGATTGGGGATAGGCCGAGTCAGAGGTGGCTTTGCAAATTGAAATTGATAACGATTTTCATTTACATTTGTGGCCGCGCTTGCTAACGTCTCGGTTGCTGGCCGCCACGATGTCTAGCGGGCGGATCAGCAGGAAGGATCACCGATGTTTGTCTGCCTATGCAACGGATTCACCGACGGTAAAGTCCGAAAAGTTGCGCGTAACGGCGAATGCTCGGTGTCGGAGGTTTACCGGGCACTGGGCTGCAAACCGCAATGCGGCAAATGCGTGCCCTTCGTGCGGGATTTGATTCGCGCTGAGGCAAGTACGGCTGCGGCTACAGCGGTAGTGGCGGCTCGGGACGGGCTTCTCACGGCAGACGCCGGCTGCTAATTTCCCTGCCTAGATGGAGGCAGGGCTATGCGCGGCGATCCGGCGGTCATTCAGCATCTCAATAAAATCCTCAAGAACGAGTTAACCGCGATCAATCAGTATTTCTTGCACGCGCGGATGTTGCGCAATTGGGGCATAACCAAGCTCGGCGGCTACGAGTACAAGGAATCAATCAGCGAGATGAAGCATGCGGACGAGCTGATCGAGCGCATCCTATTTCTCGAAGGACTGCCGAACCTGCAGGATCTAAACAAGCTGCTGATCGGCGAGAACGTCCCTGAGTTGCTTGATGCTGATCTGAAATTGGAGCACGCGGGGCTTCTCGACCTGCGCGAGGCAATCAGCTATTGCGAAAGCGTGCGCGACTTCGTCACGCGGGATTTGCTCAGCGAGATCATCGAAAAAGAAGAGGCGTCGGTTGATTTTATCGAGACCCAAAAGGGGCTAATCGAGAAAATGGGACTCGAGAATTATATCCAGCTCGAATCGGGTAGCGCTGATTAGCCAGCCGGATTTGATCTCAATGGGCGGGACCGCCGACGGCTGGCGTGGCCCCGCCCATTAGCAGGAATAAAGGGATAGCGACGAGCGTCGCGGCTGCGAGCGTGCGATAAATGTCGTTGAACGCGAGCATCGAGGCCTGCCGCTGAATCATGCCGTAGACCATGCCGAGGGATTGACCGTGGCCCGGGCCTAATATGAAGGCGGGCGAACCGGGCATCGTAGGCGCGGCCTGCGTAAGGCGCCAGGCTTCGAAAACGGAGAAGTGCTGGGTCAGCCGAGACTGATAAATCTGCTGGTAGGCGACCAGGCTCGTGGTCATGTAGGCGATACCGATCGCTGCGCCTGAATTGCGCATCATATTATACAGGCTCGACGCATAACCTATCCGTTCAGGCTTGACGGTCGAAAAGCTGAGCGCGGAGACGATTGGAAAGATCAGGCCGAGGCCAAGGCCCATCAGGGCGTTGGGCCAGATCACATTCCACGCTGCCACTTGCAGATTCCATCCCGACATCACCCATAGCGAAATCGCCAATAGGGTGAAGCCCAGGCCGATCAGCGGACGGGTATTGATGCGGAACCGTCCGAGCTGTCCAACCACCATCATGGAGAACATCGAGCCTATCCCGCGTGGGGCCTGAATGAGACCGGCTTTCGATGCGTTATAGCCCATCAGCTCTTGCAGGAAAACTGGGTTTAGCAGCAGCGTGCCGAATAGGACGGCGCTGAACCAGATCGTGAGCGTGACCGCCACGCTAAACACGCGATTGGCGAAAATCCTGATATCGATGATCGGGTCGCTGAAGGCGAGTTCGCGCCAAATCAACAGGACGGTGGCTGTAGCCGAAGCCAGCGTGGCGTAAACGACCCACGGCGAGTTGAACCAATCGGCGCGCTGGCCGCGATCGAGCACAATTTGCATCAGGCCTAATGCGCTCGCGAGCAGCATGATTCCGGCATAATCGACATGGCCGCCGCGCTGGCGCCGCTCGCGCAGATACGAGGGATCGTGGACGAAGGCTGAGACCATAAGGAAAGCAACAATGCCGATTGGAATATTGATGTAAAAGTTCCAGCGCCAGTTCCAGTTGTCAGTGATCCATCCTCCGAGGGTCGGGCCGAGGATCGGCGCGACCATTAGGCCTACGCCCCATACCGCCATCCCCATCTGCTGTTCCTCGGGCGGGAAGGTCTCCATCAGGATGGCTTGTGAAGATGGGATCATCGCGGCGCCGGCCGCGCCTTGGATGAGGCGGAACAGCACCATTTGATCGAGCGATCGGGCGGCGCCACATAATGCGGAGGCAGCGACGAAGACGAAAACGGAGGTGAGGAAGTATCGCTTGCGGCCAAAGCGGCTGGAGATCCAGCCAGTCATCGGGATCATCACCCCGTTGGCTACGAGGTAGCTGGTCAGGACCCAGGCAATTTCATCGACGCTGGCGGAGAAGCTGCCCTGCATGTGCGGGAGCGCGACGTTGACGATCGAGGTATCGAGGACTTCGAGGGTGGTGCCGAGCATGACCGCGAGTGCGATCAGCCATTTATGAGAATGGACATCGTAAGGGGGTTGCGGAGCAGCAACAGTGATCGCGGCGTCGGCTTCCATTTGCTCAAGAAAATAGACCTTACCTGACCTTTACGAGGGGAGGCCAGCGGAAGCGCGGGGAGGGGGAGGGGCGAGAACGGCAGGGGCGGTGAGCGGTCAGCAGGATTTGACAGTGCTAACGGGGGGCCATAGACTTCGCCGTGGGCGGGCGTAATTCAGTGGTAGAATGCCAGCTTCCCAAGCTGGACGTCGCCGGTTCGACCCCGGTCGCCCGCTCCATGATTTCCTTACAGATTAAATGCCGTAGCTAAAATGAAAATCGGCCCCGATCGTAGGGAGGCGTCATCACCTATATCGCTTAAAATTTCGGACGGGCGATCGTCTGGGAACAAATCTAGAGTATATTTGGGCCAACAATTAGCTCAGGTCAATGTAGAATCGAAGTGGAGGCCGTTCCATCTCCTCCTGGGCTGTCGCAATCAAGCCATAAGCTGATTCGGAATAACGCTCCGCAAAAAATTGCGATTATCGCGATCAATTTGTAACACTGCAAGCCGGTCCGGATTCATCGCGTCGCTGCTCTTTCCGCAATCTGGCAAACTCAGGAGATGAGGAAATTCTTGAGCATTGCCGAATCTTCGTGCGGCAGCACGTGACAATGATAGACGGTCTTGCCTTTCCAGGTCTTGAAGCGCGTACGCATCGTGATACTGGAAAACGGCGGCAGCCAAATAGTGTCGTGCAACCGGTGGTAATTCGGATCGGAGGGCAGTCCCATTACTTCGAATGAGTTTACGTGGATATGAAATGGATGAATTCCGTCGGAATTATTTACGATTTTCCATTCCTGTGCCGTTCCTAGTGTGACAACCGGATCGACCTTATATTCGTCGTACAATTCACCATCAATTAGATACTCGATTCCATCGAGGATACGCTTGCTGCCGGTCCGCATCGAGAAAGTGACGGTGTGCCGCGCGGTGATCTCGCCGTCGTTGATCAGCGGATATTCGCGAGTTGGGACGGGTAAAGTATCAGGTATAGCCATGCTCTTGGGTGGACCGGAAACTTCAAAGGCGGCGATAGCAATTTCTGGTGATGTATCATTTCGCCCATGGCCTCATTCATGAGCGGTCGCGAAGGCTGAATGTGGGCCAACGCGCGCAACATGCCTTTAGTCTCATGCATCGGAGCCCGAATCAGTAGTTCATTGCGATTGCCGGGCGCCATTCGGATTGCGCGCTTGGGATCATCGGCGGCGGTCTCGGGTTTCAACAGATTTATTCCATCTTGTCCGATTACATAGACTTCGAAGCCAGTCAGGACGAGCAGCAGAAAAAGCCCATCGGTGCCGTTCAGGATTCGTAACCTGATCACCTCGCCTGGACGCATTTTATATACTGGCAGGGCTTCAGTGGCCGCAACGGGTTTTCCGGAGCGGCGATCTATAGTCATAATCGGTTGACCGTTCGCGGTTATCAATTCCACCTTACTCGTCGGAGAATAACCCCCCGATTCGGCCGGACGATAGGCAATCGGCTCCTGGCCCCATAAGCTTGAAGCGTCATTCAGAGGATTGAGCTTGAGGTTTTGGACAGCGAGTAGTTCGTCGCGCGCCGCGGCGATTTCAGGAACATCATCGATCGGCCCCTTCACCAGGACCAATCCGGCCATGCCATTCACGACCTGAACGTCGGCAGAACCATGGTAGTGGGGATGATACCAATAGAGACCTGATGGATGGTCGTCGGGCAATCTGAAAGTATAGTCCATGCTTTGACCGGAACCGATCGCGAGCATCGAGGCGGCAGGATTGAGAGTGCCGATCGGCTGAAATAAATGCGGAACTACCTGCATCCCGTGCATATGAAGATTGGTAGTGTTGAAGGCGTGAGGATTGTTCAGCCGATCGACTCCCGCCGGCGCCGTGACAGGCGGATCGGCCGGTAAATTGTTGATCAATTTAATGTTCAGAGTGCGACCTGGCCGGGTGACTATTAGCGGACCCGGCAGAGCCGAATTGTAAGTGCGGGTCCGAAGCCGGAATGCTCCGAGCTGGCGCTCAGAGTAATCAACTCGCAGGACATGCTCGTCAATTCCGCCAGCGGCCGCGTTGGCTAGATCGGCTCCTCTGCCAACAAGAGCCCAGGCCGCCACCGCGCCTCCGGCTAGTAGAAATTGTCGTCTGGTGGTTCTCAGTTGGTGTCGTACCCTGATTCTTTGCAAATCGATTTCTCTTGGCAACGATCGCGGCCGGCGACGGCTTCGGCCAAAGACTCGTAATAGCCAATCTCAAGTGCAAATGTAACCGATGGGTGTGCCATTGAGCTTACTGATTCATTTATTCTGCATGACCAAAGCCTCGGAGTCGAACGCTTGCAGATCGACCGCGGAGATGAGGCAATGGAGCTGACGCATCGGCGAACGAAGTCGCGAGACTAGTGCCGCCAGGAAGATGTATTCAGTCTAGGCTGGAGCCTGAGCGCCATCGGATGGGGGATTCAGCGCAAGCGTTGCCGGTGCATAGAACGTCTCCGACCGCGAGTCGTAAGTGAAAAGCTCCGCATAGCGGCCCCAAGCGATTACGGCGCGAATCGTTGACTCGGCCGCTTCCTGGCTTAGGTGGTCTTCAAGCTCATCTTGAAAGCGGCTGCGCGGCGCCTGATGCCCTTCGCGTTTGTTAAGGACATCCGAGATGTGGGCGGCGAGCGGTACGTAGTGGAGTAAATGGTTCGCGAACAACGCCTTGCGTTCGTCACTTCCGAGCTGGGCAAATTGGAGGCCATCGGGCGCCAGCTTTAGCTCACCGTCCATGAGTTCGGCGAAATGCAGGATATTGAGTGCGTCAGCGATAGGGAAAAGGTCGTCAACCTCAAAGCTCAGACTGCGGGCAAGCTGGGCAAGGTCAGCTTGCGCATTATAAGGGGGCGCAGCCAAGGCCTCGATCAGGCCGGCTATCCCGTTGACCGTTGCCCTTGGCAGAATCTGAGCCAAGGTGGGACCTGTCTCCGGCTTGCGCTTAGTAAGGACGTAATAGATCTCATCCACCAGTTCGTGGAACCGAGGGTCCTGGCGATCGCGGGGACGTGGCAGCGGATTGGGTATTTCGGCGGCGATGAGACCGGGATTGGAAGAGAGCACCAGAATCCGATCACACATCAAGACCGCTTCCTCGATATTGTGGGTGACGAGGAGAATCGATTTTATCGGCAACTTGCCTTCCTGCCACATCTCGACGACGTCAGTGCGCAGAAGCTCAGCGGTGAGGACGTCGAGGGCGGAGAAGGGTTCATCCATCAGTAAAAGAATGGGTTCGATGGCGATGGCGCGGGCGAAACCGACCCGTTGGCGCATTCCGCCTGAGAGCTCGCGCGGATAGGCGGATTGGAAGCCGTCGAGACCGATCAAGTCAATTGCAGCAATCGCCTTGCGGCGGGTTTCGCCGCGGGGCACGCCGAGCGCGCCGAGGGCAATTTCGACGTTTTCGAGAACGGTGAGCCAAGGGAACAGGGCGAAACTCTGGAAAACTATGGAGATACCGCCGGGCGGTCCAGCCATCGGTTGATTGCGAAACAGCACCGAACCGGAGGTAGGCGATATGAGTCCGCCAACGGTGCGGAGCAGGGTCGATTTGCCGGAGCCGGAGCGGCCCAACAAACTGACGATCTCCCCCTCGCGGATAATCAGGTTGATATCGACTAGAACCGGCATCGGCTCACCGGAGGGCTTGGCGAAGGACTTAGAGACCGAGCGCAGCTCCACTATCGGGGGCTTTGCCGCTTGAGCGAGAGCCGGATGAGAGTTTGCGGCTGGAAAGTTCGCATTCGGATCCTGATTCATAGTGGATCTCAATTAAGCCGTACGCGGCTTTCGGCAATGGAATAGAGCGGCCGCCAAACCAGCCGGTTGGTCACGATAACGAACAACGACATAACGGCGATCCCGAGGGCGATACGCGGAAAATCACCGGCGTTGGTCATTTCCTCAATATAGGCGCCGAGTCCAGTCGCGGTCAGACTGGTGTGGCCCCAGCTCACTGCTTCCGAAACGACGCTGGCGTTCCATGCACCGCCAGAGGCAGTGATCGCGCCAGTTACATAGTAAGGGAAAATTCCCGGGAGCATCACTTCGCGCCACCATCTCCACCCGCGGATATGAAAGGTGCCGGCGGCTTCGCGAAAATCAGTGGGAAAGGCCGAAGCGCCAGCGATGACGTTGAAGAGTATGTACCACTGAGTGCCGAGAATCATCAGCGGACTCAGCCAGATGTTGGACGAGAGGTGGTAACGAACAATGAAAAACACCGCGATGGGAAAGAGGAGGTTAGCCGGGAACGCGGCGAGGAATTGGGCCAGCGGCTGAATGAGTTGCGTGAGGCGCGGGCGCAGCCCGACCATGATACCGATGGGCACCCAGACGGCGCTCGCAATCGCGATTAGAACTGCGACCCGAATCATTGTCAGTAAGCCATCGAAGAAGGCCGTACCGACATCGCTAAGGGCCAACTCCGGCGCCGTCATCTGGATAACTTTCATTGCGGTCCAGCCGGCTCCAGCGATGACTACCGCGTACCAGATGTAATCGCCGGCGCGGCGCGAAATTATTGGAGTCCTGCGCACCGGTATTGCGAGCGGCGGGCGCAGGCGCGAGCGCAACGCGATTCTGAAACCCAAACCGACAGGCTCGCCGACGACGCGCATGAAGCTGGCGCGGCGGAACAGATCGAGAACCCAGCTCTTGGGCATGATCGCCGAGGCGGTGAGTTCCGAACGGAATTTGTCCGACCATGCGACCATCGGACGGAACAGCAGCTGGTCGTAGGCGATGATCGTAGCAGTCATGGCCAGAATCGCCCAGCCGACGGCGTGCAGGTTGCGATCCTGGATTGCCAGCGAAACGTACGAGCCGATGCCGGGGAGCGTATAGGTGATTTTGCCAACTGAAATCGCTTCGGAGGCGACTACGAAAAACCAGGCCCCCGACATTGACATCATCATGTTCCAGACCAGGCCGGGCATCGCGAACGGCACTTCGAGGGTCCAGAAGCGCTGCCAGCCAGAGAGGCGGAAGCTGCGCGAGGCTTCGTCTAGATCGGCCGGGACCATGCTCAGGGACTGGTAGAAGCTGAAGGTCATATTCCAGGCTTCGCTCGTGAAAATCGCGAAAATAGCGGCTAACTCCGGCCCTAGTATGTTGCCGGGGAAAAGTGAAACGAAGAAGATCACAGTGAACGACAGATAGCCTAGTATCGGTACGGACTGGAGGACGTCCAGAATGGGGATCAGAACGATCTCGGCGCGGCGGCTCTTAGCCGCAAGGGTCGCGTAGATCAGCGTGAAAATCAGTGAGGCGGCCAGAGCAGCGAGCATCCGCAGCGTGGTGCGAACCGCATACATTGGCAAGACCCATGGCGAGAGTGAGATGGGAGCTGCGCTAGTGATCTGGAAAGGCGCGACCATCTGCCTGGCGCCCGAGCCGAGAATTATGATAACGCCGAGAACGAGCAGAACCGCAGCAAGATCCCACCAACTCGGAGCGCGATGTGATACTTCGCCAACGGCGGTTGTAGCGGTATTTTGATGAGTTGCCGAGAAAAACCGGGTGGCCATGGGACTGTTTTTCTAGCCTAATGGAAGGTAACGAGTCGCCTGGTTTGGGTTAAGTTTTCAGAATTATCGCGAAAGTAAGCAGAGCGAACTAGAAGTTGAGATCCCAAATGCCCGCTGCCTGCTCGAGAGCCACCAAGGCCTTCGCGCGATTGCTAAGCGCGTTGTAATAGTCAGTATAAAGCTGGTCAAGGGCAGCATGAGAATCGAGTACGTCGGTTAGAGTTGCCAGTCCTTTCTCCAACCTGAAGAGCCGTTGCTTATTGGACTGGTCAGAATCTTTCAATAACTCAGCGCCAAAGAGTTCCGTTTGCTCGATCGCCAGGGTGTACTGCTCATAGGCGGTACGAACGTCGTCTTCCGCCTGGAGACGGGTCGCCTGCAAAGTTTTTTCCGCTTGAAGCTGCGTGTAGTAGGCGGCCGCCACAGCGCCTTTATTTAAATCAGAGAAGGGGAGTGGCACTGAAAATAAAACTCCCGCACTATTCCACGGCGGTGCCGGGTCGATGGGATTGGTTATACGGGTGAAGTGATTGTAGACACCCGAGACTGCCAAATCTGGAATACGCTGGGCTTTAGCCTGATGGTAGCTTGCAATGGCGCTGTCCAGATTGTACTGAGCGGCGACCACGTCGGTGCGGGATGTCACAGCTTTTTCGACTAATTCCTCAAGTGAGAAAGTCCGGACGGGCCGCTCGAGGCTACCCTCCGCACCTATCAGACCCTCCCTGCGCCTGGTTCCCATAAAGACGGCGAGGTTGCCCAACGTCTGGTGAAGTGCCGATTGATCGTTGGCCAAATTGCTGTACGCTTCCGCCGCGGCAATTCTCGAGCGCATCAGTGCATCTTGAGAAGCCTGTTTTTGGCCGAGAGCCTGTGCATTGAATTCAACAAGCTGCTGCGCCCGCTGGAGGGATTTAATGTCGCGTTCTAACTTGAGCCGGCCGGTTAAAGCATCGATGAAGGCGTCGGCCGCCTGCCCTCGCAGCGTTCTTATGTAATCGGCCAGACCGGCGCGGCTAGCTTCCAGGTTCGCGCGGGCAGCCTGGACGCCATAGCGAAGCCGGCCGCCCAGGACCAGAGTTGCGGTGACTTGACCATTATAGCCGGTCGATTGGTCCTCGTTGATATCGCCGATGTAGCCTCCTTGAAGCGTCGGGTCCGGATAGACGTAGGCGGCGGTCAGGTGGGCATCCGCGATTGAAACATTGTACCGCTGCGCGGCCAGGGCCAGGTTGTCTTCTTCTACCAGGTGCACGAAATCCGAAAAGGTCACCCAGGTTCTGATGGGTAAGGAAGGCAGCGGGCGGGCCTTTCCAGAATTCAGATAATTCTCAACCGTAGCTGGCACTTTCAGACTGACGGGAGCGGTCGGCGGTCCAATTGGCGTCAGGATACGGTTTTGCAGCGTCTCGTTCGCGGCGCTGGAAACGGCGGCCTGCATAAGCATCAATGCGAGCGTTATCGTTAAGGCTCTTGCTGGACTGAGCATATGATAGCCTTGCCGAACAAACGGCCTCCGAGCCTCTCGCGACACAGAACGCCGAACGAATCTCAATACGCCCAATGGATTATGAAAGGAAAGCTGTGTCATTGCATTTTGATTAAGTCACACGCGCTAACCGCATAGTAGGCCGAATGATCGTTGATAGCGTCTGGACTCCCTTAGCTTTTTCTAAGGACGATTCTGAATTCTCATGGCCCATTGCCGCTCGCAGCGGAATGTGTCGCCAATAGGTTAGCGGACAAAGTCTTAATCTATATAGACATGAGACAGCAAGGAATAATTCTCGCGGGTAAGGCTTTGATTCCACTACATTACTTTTTGGTTACTTATTCCGCCAATCTTGTTCAATCCGCTGTGTTCAATTAACTAGACCGGTCATTTGACTGCGGGCCTGCCAAAAATTCAAGCTGTAAACGGAGGGTTGTCGAATGCCGCAGGCTGAAGAATCGTCCATACATGGGGAAAAAATGATCGACCTGTTACGGGAATTGGCGTTGGATCTGGGATTAAACTGGAAGCGCCACGCTGATGATATATGGCGTGAGATTGATCCTGAAGTGTGGCGGGTAACGCGGAATCCCTGGCTGATACTGCAGGAAGCGCCGGCTAATACGATAGAGTCAATGTCTAATGACAGTGACATACGTGGCCGCGTGGAACAGCTCGTTCTGGCCCGGCGTGAGTCACTGAGCGGTATGGCCTGGTTTCAGAAAACGCATGCGGATTCGGCTCTTGCGAAGGTAGCTTACCTGAGCATGGAGTTCGGCCTGAGCGAAGCGCTTCCGATCTACTCAGGCGGACTGGGTAACGTCGCCGGTGACCAGCTCAAAGCGGGCAGCGACCTTGGGGTGCCGATTGTTGGGGTGGGCCTGCTGTATCAGCAGGGTTATTTTCGCCAGGCGATTGACCATGAAGGCAATCAGCTCGATCTGTTCCCATACAATCCCCCCTCATGGCTGCCGATCATGCCCGTCCGCGATAGCAGCGGTAGATTGTTGACTATCGGCCTTGATTTCCCGGATTACCATCTGCGGCTTCGCGTGTGGGAGGTGAAGGTCGGCCGCCTCAAACTTTACCTGCTGGACAGCAACGATCCTGCCAACCTGCCTGCCCATCGCGGGGTTACTAGCGAGCTATATGGCGGCGGTCCAGAACTGCGGCTGCAGCAGGAATTGGTGCTGGGAATCGCCGGATGGCGCCTCTTGAAACAGCTCGGATTGAATCCTCAAGTCTGCCATCTCAACGAAGGCCATGCTGCGTTCGCGGTGCTCGAGCGCGCACGCTGGTTCATGGAGGAAAATGATAAGCCCTTCGGAGCGGCGCTCGCGGCGACTCGCGCGGGCAACGTGTTCACGACCCATACGCCGGTGGCGGCGGGGTTCGACCGCTTCTCGCCTACCTTGATGAAGCTTTATCTGAATTGGTATGCAAACGAACGGCTGCATATCAGCTTCGAAGATCTAATGGCGCTGGGCAGGCCCGTTTCCAGCGATCCGGGTGAACCGTTCAACATGGCCCATCTGGCACTGCGGGCTGCCGGTGCAATCAATGGCGTGAGTAAGCTTCACGGGATCGTAAGCCGATCAATCTTTTTGCCGCTGTTTCCGCGATGGCCAATGGAAGACGTTCCGATTGGAAGCGTGACTAATGGCGTCCATACGGGGAGCTGGGATTCTGCGGCTTCTGATCAGCTTTGGTCTGAGGTCTGCGGAAAAGACCGTTGGCTTGGCACTAACGATGGAATTGGCGGCCGCATCAGGAGCATTCCCGATGACATTCTATGGAAGTTGAGAAACGACAATAGTGAAGAATTGGTACGCTTCGTGCGCCTTCGGACCCAGCGCGTAATAGCTTCGTACGGCGCTCCGCAAGAGGATATCGAGGAAGCGAAGACAATCTTTGATAGCAACGCGCTGACCCTCGGCTTTGCCCGCCGGTTCGCCACCTACAAGCGACCGAATATGCTGCTGCACGACCCGGAGCGCCTGACGCGAATTCTCACCAATGAAAAGCTCCCGGTTCAGCTCGTAATTGCTGGCAAGGCACATCCCGCGGATCAAGCTGGAAAGCACATGGTCCATGAATGGATTGAGTTCATCCGTCGCCGCAATATTCGGCGGCATGCCGTGTTTCTGATCGACTATGACATGCTTTTAGCCGAGCGCATCGTCGAGGGCGTCGATGTCTGGATCAATACGCCGCGCCGTCCATGGGAGGCGAGCGGCACCAGCGGGATGAAAGTGCTCGTAAACGGAGGGTTGAATTTCTCGGAACTCGACGGATGGTGGGCCGAAGCCTATGCGCCAGAAGTCGGCTGGAAAATTGGCGATGGCAAGGAACATGGAGACGACCCCGCATGGGATACGGCTGAGGCCGAGCAACTGTATGACATCCTGGAGAACGAAGTGATCGCTCGGTTCTATGAACGCGACGCGGCTGGACTGCCACGCAAGTGGATCGCAATGATGCGCGAAAGCATGGCGCGTCTGACACCGGAGTTTTCGGCTAATCGCACCGTTCGCGAATATACTGAAAAATATTATTTGCCGGCTGCGGCCGAATACCGGCGCCGCGAGGCCTCACGCGGTGCAGTAGCGCAGCAAATCTCGCAGTGGCACGACGCTATCGCGAAACATTGGCCGAAGGTCAGGTTTGGCCGTGCTTACAGCGATACGATTGGCGACTTTCATAACTTCCGCGTCGAGGTCTATCTTGATCAACTCCAGCCTGACTCCGTGTTGGTGGAGTTGTACGCGCAAGCTCATGACGGTGGTCCTTGCGTGAAGCAGCCAATGGTCCGAGGCGAAGAGCTGAACGGATCCGCTGGCGGTTTCATCTTCACGGCGCAGGTGCCGTCGAGCAGGCCAGCGGCAGATTATACGCCGCGGATCACGCCGGCATATCCCGGCGTGCAGGTACCGCTCGAAGTTCAGCAAATACTTTGGCAGCATTAGGGCATGACGCCTCGCGCGTAACATAGGGCGAGATTACCAGCATCGGAATACGCCATTGATTCTGCCCGACCGCCTCTCAGATTAACTCAGTAACGTTGGATTTTATTGATGGGTAATGTTTCGGTAGTCCCGATCGTGAGTCACTCTGAATAGACAGTACGGTCGG
>DATJUF010000115.1:0-8488 GCA_035502655.1 Binataceae bacterium (SeqCode) | reverse complement strand
GACCGTCAGGGAGCTCTCCGAATATCTTCGGGTCCACCCGACAACGGTCTACCGCTTGCTCAGGGCGAAGCAACTCCCCGGCTTCCGAGTCGGCAGTGAGTGGCGCTTTAGTGTCGATATGATCGACCGCTGGCGTTCCGAAGAAGAGATTGCTTCGGTTGGCTCAAAGCGCCGGCGTAAACGCGCCTGAACAGACGCCTCAGTACAAGCGGATCGGCTGACTCGGTACGAGGGGAACCGGGCTGGTGACAGCAAGCGCTCGGCGGTGCAGCGGAGTTGTGCTATTGGCGCAGCGATGCTGAAGTTTTCTGCCAAGCGGCGTGCTCAGTCCAGTCAAAGTGGGGCACTTGGACGACGCCATGATCGAGTCAGCGGAGGCCACCCGGGTCAGGCAACTCTACGATCTCGGCTGCGCCTTCGCGGCTAAAACCGAACTAGGCGAGCTGATACCATTCATCATCAAGCGCTGCCGCGAGGCCTTGAACGCGGAGGCGGCATCAGTTCTGCTGCTCAGTTCCGACGGGACTGAACTTTATTTTCCCTATGCCTCTGATGACGACGCGAGAGCAGCAGAGCGTCTGTTGCACTTGCGTTTGCCAGCGGACCAGGGAATCGCCGGAGCTGCGTTGAGCGAAGGCCGCTCAATACTGGTGGAAGACGCGCAGAATGATCCGCGTTTCTATCCAGGAATTGACCGCGAGACCAAAATGGTCACCCGCAGCCTTATCACTGTGCCGCTGGCCTCGCCGCGCGGGGCGTTCGGGGTGCTCCAGGTACTTAACCGCCGTGATGGCGGCTTTTTCGACAGCGACGATCTCGCCTTTCTCGAGAGCATCGCCGGCAGCGTCGCGATCGCAATCGAAAATGCCCGCCTGTATGCGCAACTGCGCGATTCCGAAGCCAGTCTGCGAACTCAGGTCAGCGCGCTGCGCCGCGACCTCGCACGCAACACCCCCTTTGCCGAGATGATCGGGAGTGGTCCGGGGATGGAGGAAGTGTTCCGCCTGATGGAGAGCGCGGCCACCTCAATGATCACCGTTTTAATCCAGGGCGAAACCGGAACCGGCAAGGAATTGGTGGCGCGCGGAATCTATCAGGCGAGCGGGCGGTCAGAGGCACCATATATTGCTGTGAACTGTGCTGCAGTGCCCGAAAACCTGCTCGAGAGTGAACTATTTGGCCATCGGCGCGGTTCCTTCACCGGCGCGGTGCGTGACAGCCCCGGAGTTTTTCGAGCGGCCAGGGGCGGGGTGGTTTTTCTGGATGAAGTCAGCGAAATGCCGGGCAGGATGCAGGCCAAGCTGCTGCGCGTGCTCGAGCAGGAAGAGATCCTTCCGGTGGGCGAGAGCTTTCCGGTCAAGGTGGACGTACGTGTAATTTCTGCCACCAATCGTGATCTCGTAGAGGAAGTGCGGCGCGGCAATTTCCGCGAAGACCTCTATTATCGCTTGTCGGCATTTCCGATCAATTTGCCTCCCCTGCGCGAAAGGCGCGAGGACATACCCCTGCTCGCCAGCCGCTTCATTACTCAAGCCGCCGAACGCCATCACAAAAAAATCGCCGGAATCGAGAATCCGGCGCTTGACCTGCTGACTCAATTCGAGTGGCCGGGTAACGTTCGGCAACTGCGCAATGAGGTTGAACGGGCGGTGGCTCTGTCGCGCGACGGCGACCCGCTCCGTGCCGAACATCTTTCACCACTGGTGAAGGGCTTGCCGCCACGGTCGCCAGCTTCGCAGCCGCGCTTCCGCCAGCGCGAGACCCCGCTGACCGCGACCACCCCAAATGAGTCCCCGGATGTACCGTTATCGGGCACTGCCACTGTTCCGCTTCGCGCATGGCGCCAGGACAAAGAGAGTCAATACATCGCGGAGGTTCTCGCGCGCCATCACGGGAATGTTTCGCGAGCGGCGCAAGCGCTGGGCATCTCGCGTCCCGCCCTGCAGGAAAAGATGAAAGCTTACGGCCTGCGCTAAGTTAACTTAGCATCAACCCGCTAAGTTTTCTTGGCAGTCTCCCGAAAGGTTTCGTTCCGGCAGCAACACCTTCACAAAAATCATTATGAGATTGCTCAAGATTGTACTTTAGGGTCTGATCCAGCGAAACGGCATCAGCCTTGCGTAGGTGCCCTGCTGTCCTTTATTGAAGAGGCTCGAAAATGCGACAGGGTCAGAACGTAAGCCGCAGTTCCAGGAAAGCGATTGGCGAACGATTCCGTGCGGGCGCTCGCCGATCCAGTGACCTGAGTGCGGCAGTTATGCGGATTGCCAGATTGCGCTACGAGATTTTCCGCGCACGATTCGGACGCGATCCTTATCCTGACGAGCCCCTTTTCTTCGACCCTTCCAATGACATTCCGGTCGTCGCCGAAGTGTCCCAGATGTGGACGCAGGTAATGGATGCGGCCGTGGCGACCCGCACCGACGCGCTCTCAGTGATGAAGTTTCTCGGCTTGGCCTAGCAGCCTGGACAGAGCGGCAAAGCCGTCTGCGGCGGGCACCTGTGAGCGAACGCGAACTATAAACCGAACGCGAAGGCGCCCCAATCCGAGGAAGCCTCCCGCCGCCACTTGAATGTCACGCCGCCATTGAATTACCGGTCTCGCCGTCCTCATGAGGTAAGGCTGATACGGCGCCCGATAGTCCGCCGATAATCTCGCACTGGTGCAGGCGCTGAGGAAAAGCGCCGATCTCACCGAATTTGGTATGAATGATCCAGGACCGCCAGAGTCGTTCCGCGCACGTTCACTAATCCGCGCAGGCGCGGATCAGTCGCATAGTATTCATTCAGCGCGCGGGTGACGCCCATCCAACCGCCGTAGTCGTGCCATACGATCGTCCCGCCTGGCTTGAGCAGCCTAAGCGCGGCTTCCGTATCGTTGCGGACATACTCGTATTCGTGACAAGCATCGACGAAGACAAAATCACGCGTGCCGTACCAGGGCGAGAAGTCGAAGCGCGCGGTGTCGCCATACAGCTTCGTGACCTGCGGGAAACCTCCCAGTTTGGCCCCGATCCGCTCCTTGCGTATGAACTTTCTGTCAGCGTTACCAAGCCGCAACAAGGCACTGCTCTCTTGCTGGGAGGGAAGGTCGATGGTCAGAATCTCGCTATCCGGCAGATTTGTAGCAAGGTTGGCAGTCGTCGTGCCGTCGAAAGTGCCGAACTCAAACAGTGCTTTAACGCGCCGCTGTGTCGCCAGAGACACGATGATGATCTGCTCCTCAATGGTCGTGTTGCCGTCGGCTCGCTCAAGATCGATCAGGCGCACATTAAAAGGCGTGGACAGAAATTCAACCGCGCTTACGGCGGGCAGCAGCATCTTGCCCGGCTTAACACGGCGCGATACCTCGACTCGCACTTCGCGCAGGGTGTCATAGGGCAAACGAGCAGAATAACTCACGCTGTTGTTGCATAGCAGACTCGCAGGCTCGATTCGAGGATAAATTATTCTTGACAAAAGACAGAATCGCGCCGGTACACATCACAAAAGAGTGATAAGCCGCTGGTACAGCGAATTGCAATTCCGAGCTACGCCAGGCGTTCCACCGAAATTTTCCGAATGCTATTTGGATACGGCTGTAAATATCGAAATCATCGCGGCGGCATGAAAGCTGGCGTGTTCGCGGATAGAATTAGCCATTCGCGAAAGACCTTTGTCACCATTGCGACATTTCAGTTATTATTATCCGAACAAGCGTTTGCTTTCTGTCTGACAAACCTAATGAATGGTTAAGTGGCTGCCGCCTCCAAAATAAGTACGCCTAAGCTCTCGGCGGACGGCTTCGCGCTCCCGTCGAACAAATGGTTGATTGCGGCCGCGGTGATGCTGGCGACAATTATGGAGGTGCTCGACACCACCATCGCCAACGTCGCACTGCTTCATATCCGCGGCAGCCTTTCCGCCGACGTCGATCAGGCGGCCTGGGTTCTGACCTCGTATATCGTCAGCAATGCGATCGTAATTCCCCTCACGGGATGGTGCGGGAGCTATTTCGGCCGCAAGCGCTTCTTCAGCTTCTGCATCCTGCTGTTCACCTTTAGTTCCTTCATGTGCGGATGCTCCGTGAACCTCGGGATGCTGGTCTTCTTCCGGGTTCTACAGGGCGCAGGCGGCGGCGCGTTGATGCCGATGTCGCAGGCGATCCTGATGGAAACCTTCCCGCCCGAAGAGCAGGCGACCGCGATGTCGGTTTGGGGCACCGGCATGATGGTCGGCCCGGTGCTGGGCCCGATCGTCGGCGGATGGATTACCGATAACTATAGCTGGCGCTGGATTTTCTATATCAACGTCCCGATCGGAATAGTCGCCTTTCTGATGGTGATGATTTTCGTCGCTGACCCCGGTTATCTGCGCCGTGAGGTCAAACGGATTGATTGGTGGGGCCTGGGCTATCTCGCGCTGGGTATCGGTACGATTCAGATACTGCTCGACCGGGGTGAACGGCTCGACTGGTTCGACTCTCCCGCCATCCGGCTTATGGCGGTGATCGGTGCAATCTCGGTAATCTTTTTCCTCATTCAAGAATTGCGCACCAAAGAACCGATCGTTGATTTAAGCGTGCTCAAGAACCGCACCTTTGCGATCGGCGTCGCCTTTATGGCGATTGTCATGTTTGGGATGTACGGCACGATGGTGCTGATACCCCTTTATTGCCAAACGAATGCCGGATACACGCCGCTGCTGGCGGGCTACGTAATGACTACGCAGAGTATCGGCAGCTTCCTCTCGATCATCGTGGCCGGGCGGCTCTTCAATAAAATGGATCCGCGTACCATGATCGCGGCCGGATGTATCGTCTCGGGTTACGGCGTCTGGCAGATGGCGCATTTCGAAGCGCAGATCGATTTCTGGGGTATCGCTGGTCCGGGCTTTCTGCGCGGCGTTGGCACCGGCATGATTTTCATTCCAATGACGACGCTCAGTCTCAGCGCTGTGTCACGAGAACAGATGGGCACCGCGTCGGGGCTGTTCAACATGGTCCGTACGATAGGCGGCAGCGTTGGTATCGCGATTCTGGTCGCGATGCTCAGCAGCCATTCGCAGATTCATCAGTCCTATCTGAGTGGCGACATAAATCCGCTGACCCTGGGAAGCTGGGAACATACCCAGGCAGTCGCTAGCTATCTTGCACAGATGGGTCCGGGAAACCACGAGACCTCTGTGATGGTGATGCTCTATCAGCAGATCCAGCAACAGGCATCGATTATGGCGTTTCTCGATGACTTCCGCCTCATCGCCTATATCTTCTTCGCGCTAACGCCCGTCGCGTTTATCATGAAGCGGAGCAAAAGCACGGCAGCCATCTCCGCGCATTAGGCGACGCGAATCGGCAGGTCTCCGCTGCTTATCAACTGTAAGGACGCTTGAGTCGCACCCAAACCAGGTTGAGAGAGTGTATCGCGGTGAGCGGCGGCGTTAACTAATAGCCGGTGGTGACTTCTATCAGGATACCATCGGGATCGCGCACATAAACCGAACCGGCCTCGCGTGATCCATGCGCCGAATGCTCGATTTCACGCGCTTCGAGAGTCTCCAGGATAGTGTGGAATTGTTCAGGACGCGCTTTCAGCGCTACGTGATGCATGCTGCCAACGCCCCGAATCGTCCGCGCCGGTCCCTTTTCGGGAAAATCGAAAAACGCGAGCTGATTGCCCCCGCCCATATCGAAGAAGATATGCGTCGAGGTAGGCTCGTCGCGATTCTGCACTATGCGCGTGAGACGCATCCCCAGCACTTCCGTATAGAAACCGATCGTCGCTTCGAGGTCTGAGCAGATCAGCGCCAGATGATCGACGCCGCCAGTCTGTAGCGGATGGGTATCCGGGGTGTCGCCGGATAGGTAGCGGGCGGCAAGGGCCCGCCGCCGCTCCTGATAGTGGCTTAAGTCAGCCATTGCGAATCCGCCCGCCTTTTCGATTCTCCGATTAAATTAACTCAATAACGACTTCGCCACTGTCTCGCGATGGACCGGCGCATTTCCAAAGTTCGCCTCACCCGCCAGCGCGCGCCGATGATAAAGATGCATATCGTGCTCCCAGGTGAACCCAATTCCGCCATGCACCTGGATTGCTTCCGACGTGACGTTCTTGCCCATGTCAGACGCGTACGCCTTGGCCATCGGCACCGCTGAAGCCGCCTCGGCCACGCGTTCATCAACCGTCCAGCAGGCGTAGTAGGTCAGCGAGCGGGCGTTTTCCACCGCGACCATCATATCGACGCACTTGTGCTTGATCGCCTGGAAAGATCCGATTGGCTTGCCGAATTGTACGCGTGTCTTGGCGTATTCGACTGCGATATCGAGGGCTTTCTGCGCCGTTCCGACAATCTCAGCCGACAAGGCCGCGGTGGCGATATCTAGCGTACGGCGTAGGATCGGCCATCCAGCGCCTTCCTTGCCGATCAGCTCAGTCGCGTTGACGTTGTCAAACTTGATGTGGCATAGCCGGCGCGTCATATCGACCGTCTTGAGTTGCGTGACAGTCACGCCTTTTTCTTTGGCCGGGACGCACAGCAGCGTTATTCCATCCTCGCCAGTGCCTTTGCTAGTGCGCGCCGCGACGATAATCGCGTCGGCGACGTGGGCGTCAGGCACGAAGAATTTCTCGCCGGTGAGGGCATAGCTGGAGCCTTTCTTTGTAGCAAAGAGCTCAATTCCACCTGCGTCGAAGCGGCCCGAGGCCTCGGCTATCGCGACCGTCGGGATAAATTTGCCCTCGGCAATCTTCGGCAGAAATTCCTTCTTCTGCGCGTCGGAGCCACCCTCGATCAGGGCTGGCGCGCCGAGCATCGCGGTGGCGAAGAAAGGTCCTGGGATTAACGCCTTGCCAGCTTCTTCGGCAATCACCGTAAGATCGAGAAAGGTGCCGCCCTGGCCGCCGAAGGCCTCGGGAATCAGCAATCCGGGCCATCCGAGGCCCACTAACTTATCCCAGAACCCGGTATCGTGGGCCGTCTCGGATGCCATCACCTGGCGAACGAACTTGGTCGAGCAATTGTCGGCCAGAAAGCGCTTGGCTGCATCCCGTAACATCTCTTGTTCTTCTGAAAAGCCGAAGTCCAACTTGAATCTCCTCGGTGAACCGGATCGATTACCGCTTACGCGGGTAGTAGACTGGAATCAGCTACCATTAACGGTCGCGCGGCTGCAAGCGCCAGGCTTGGCGCAGCGCAATCGAATTGGTGGCCCGCCAGCGGCTATCCTTGGCGCGCACGATCAAATCGAATGCAGGAGCGCTTGATGACTCTCTACGCCGAAACAACCGATTATTACCGTAAATATGAGCACAAGCATGACCATAAAGCGGTCGTGCGCGAGGAATTCACCCGTCAGGCCGACGTCTACGCCGCGGCCCCCGTCATTACTGATTCTGAGCGGCTTGCGCGGCTGGTGGAGGCGATCAACCCGCAGCCGCAGTCCCGGGCGCTCGAGGTTGCGACCGGACCAGGCTACGTCGCGATGGCGTTGGCCGCGCGATGCCGCCAAGTCGTTGGCCTCGACCTTACTCCCGCGCCAATCGAAATCGCCAGGCGCATCAGCCGCGGCCGCGGGATTACTAACGTGCACTTCCAGATCGGCGACGCTGAGCATCTGCCTTTCGCGGATGGTGAATTCGATATCGCAGTGTGCCGCTTCGCGTTCCATCATTGCGAACGGCCGGACGCGATTCTGGCTGAGATGGTGCGGGTATGCCGGATCGGCGGCGCGGTTGCGATCGAGGATTTGTTCTCCAGTGAACTTCACGATCGGGCGCATTACATGAATCATGTTGAGCGGCTGCGTGACCGTTCCCATACGAAGGCGCTGACACCCACTCAACTTATTGCCATGACGCGCAAGCATCGCCTAGAGATCGAGTCGATGCATTCTGACCATATCGTCGTGGATTTGGACGAATGGCTGATCGGTGCACAGACCGGCATACACGACGCGCATGAGGTCCGCCGGCTGCTCACCGAGGACATGTACCGAAACCGTAGCGGGATGTTGCCGTTCGAGCATGATGGCGCCGTTAAGTTTATTCAGCGAACATTGGCGATCGTTACGCGCAAGCTTTAGTCCAGACCAGGCTTTAAGCCAGCGCCTCACACCCTTTTCCTGCGATTGCGGCGAGTACGGCGGAATATTGCAGCAACTCGCTCTCGCCGCAGTCAGGCCAATCACGAACCCGGTGAAGAAACCGGCCCGAATGGATTTCCGTGCGACGGAATCTGGTTCTTTTTAGATTAAATCCAGCTAATATCAGTGACCGTTGCAAGCGACGATTGCGGCCCCGCGATTGTCGAACACAGGAGCCTGCCATGTCCACCCAAGCCGAAGCTGGCGCGCGCGACCATAAAGCGGTCGTGCGCGAGGAATTCACCCGTCAGGCCGGCGCGTATGCGGCGGCGCCTGTAATTACTGACGCAGAGCGGCTTGAACGGCTCGTAAGGGCGATCAATCCGCATCCGGACGCCCGCGCGCTCGAAGTTGCGACCGGACCAGGCT
>DATJUF010000114.1:0-4303 GCA_035502655.1 Binataceae bacterium (SeqCode) | reverse complement strand
AGCTAAAGGCCTCGGATCCGCAAGGAATAGGCCGTGACTGTTCGGATTGATTCAGTTTCAGCGGAAAGCCCCCGCAAGGACCATCGGGGCCGGCCGTCGACGCCGTTTTTGCGTGAGCGCATCCTGCAGAGCGCCGCGCTGCTCTTTGCACAGAAGGAATTTGATCGCGTCTTGATCGATGAGATCGCCACGCGCGCCTGTGTTGGCAAGGGCAGCGTTTATCGCCAGTTTAGTTCGAAGGAAGAACTCTACGCGGCGGTGGTGATTAACGGCTTCGAGCAACTGCAGAGAGAAATCCGTGACGCGCTCGCTGACACCACAGACATGCGCGGCCAGATTGCCGTCATCGTCCGCCACACGCTCGTTTACTTCTGGAGCCGCCGCCAGTTCTTTACCCTGCTCCACGACCCCCAAGCATTGCCACGCCGGCAGGAACGCCTCTACCACGCACAGCGGCAGGAATTCACCGAACTCATTACGGGCGTGTTGCGGGCCGGCGCCGAGCATGGTTCATTGCGGGCCGATCTCGATACCCGCATTGCCGCCGAAGCCCTGCTCGGGATGCTGCGGGGGATCAATCGCTATTGCCGCGAATACACTACGCCCGAAGCCGCAGTACCCATTCTCGTGGGAATCTTCATGAGTGGTTGCGGCACTTAACCGCTTAGGATTGGTACGTCTTAAAGCCGGGAGCCGCTATTGCCGAGTTCCCGCGCGCCAGTCTCTGGCGAACACTGCGCACGCAGTCCCGCGCAGCAGAAACTCATACTTGCTTGCAACTTTGAAAATGATGCTTATTTGAAAATCTGGGCGGTGGGCTGACACGAAATTCCATTATGGTTCTGCATTGGATAACGCCCAGGTACCAAATTCCGCGTGCGGCCCTCACGCCAGGCTCAAAACCACCCGTAGAAGGAGGTCTTGTACAATGGCGCGATTGAGATTCAACGATTCGTTCGGTCCCTTGCTGAGCTTGCAGGAGGAGCTCGAGCGATTTATGCGAAACCCGGCCTTCGCGATGGGGCCGTCGGGATTTGGCGCTTACCCGCCAGTCAATATTTTCGAATCGCCAGAGGCGGCTATGATTGTCGCGGAGATTCCCGGCCTCGACACGGCGAAACTCAATGTTACGGGCACAGGCAATACATTGGCGATCAGCGGCGAACGGGAGTTCAAGCCCGACGGCAAAGGCTTGGGATATCATCGCCGGGAGTTAGGTGAAGGGAAGTTTTCCCGCTCCATTCACTTGCCAGAGGATTACGAGACTGGCAGGGCGGAAGCCCGTTACGAAGCGGGACTGCTGATCATCCGTGTGCCAAGAGCCGAGCATGCCAAGCCACGGCAGATCACCGTTCAGACCGCGTGAGGAGGAAGGATCATGGCAGAGAATGAGACCAGAGAAATCGCCACCAAAGAAAAGCAGCAGCTCGCGCAGCCACAAGAGCAGACTCGTCCCGGGCGCTACTACGTGCCTGACGTTAACATCTACGAATTCGATGACTCGCTTAAGCTCTGGGCTGACATGCCCGGCGTTAATGAGAAAGACGTCAACGTAACGCTCAATGATGGGGTTCTGACGATTGCCGGCCAAGTCGCAACCGGCATGTACGCTGGACTGCGGCCGCTATACACCGAGTATAATGTCGGAAATTATTACCGCGAGTTTGCCTTGAACGAAGATATTGATGAGTCAAAAATCAAGGCGAAAATACGAAACGGCGTACTTGAACTAGAGTTGCCCAAGAAAGAGAAAGCCCAGCCGCGGCAAATTGAAGTCCGCAGCGCCTGAGCTGGGAACGCGAAAGTTTTCTCGTCGAGTGGCTGTAATGCCCAAGCGAGATTTGCATCGCATTCCTGGTATTTCAGATCGAGCGGCGCCGAGCGGGATCCAGCGGGCCTATCGCCAGACCGCTTTCACAGTGTGGCCGAGCCTTGGCGAGCGGCCTGATCCGAAGCGCTTCCGTGACTCCATGGGGCGTACGAAATTCTGAGCAATCCCGGCCGGCGCCACTCCTATGATGTGCATCTCGATTTGCCGCCGCTCGCCCTTGCCGGTCCATTGGCCGAATATATATAGAATCGCCACCCGCGCCAGTCTTTGACTTTGACGTAGCGCCGGCCCCTGAAAGCCTTCTACAATGTAAATATCATCTGCTTGCGGCGATCAGCCTCTGCGGCGCGCCAACCGTTAAGGAAAAGGCCAGGCGATCCGCCGCCAATCGCGCGATAGTGGAAATGTGCGTTCACGGATTGAAATGAAGCCAAGACCTGGAATCCCTTATCCGCTCGGGGCAACCTATGATGGCTCTGGGGTGAATTTCACACTCGCCTCTGAGGCTGCCACTGCGGTTGAGCTTTGCCTATTCGACGAAGCCGAGGGTAATCATGAAACTGCCCGTTTCAAACTCACCGAGCAGACTGACCGAGTGTGGCACATCTACCTGCCTGGCATTCATCCCGGCCAACGCTATGGCTACCGAGTTGAGGGTCCCTATGATCCACTAATGGGGAATCGGTTCAATAGTAAGAAGCTCCTGCTCGATCCTTATGCCAAGGCAATTGATCGCACTCTAGCGTGGGATGACCGGGTTTTTGGCTACCAACTCGGAAATCCAGACAGCGACCTGGTCCAGGATGCCAGCGATAGTGGTCCAGTGATGCCCAAGAGCGTGGTTGTAGACTCAAGGTTCGCGTGGGGCGGTGACCGGCGGCTCAACATTCCATGGCACGAAACCATACTTTATGAGCTTCACGTCAAGGGATTCACGGCCTGCCATCCAGATGTACCGGATCATTTGCGTGGAACCTACGCCGGCCTGGCCAGCGCACCAGTCATTCAATATTTGCGTTCGCTTTCGGTGACGGCGGTGGAGCTGATGCCGATTCATCAATTCGTAACAGAGCATGATCTTATCGATCGGGAATTGCAGAACTTCTGGGGATACAATTCCATCGGCTATTTCGCGCCTGACGTTCGCTACTCCTCCAGCGGCAGCCTCGGTGAACAGGTGCACGAATTTAAATCGATGGTGCAGGCCCTGCATCGCGCCAAAATCGAAGTGATTATTGACGTTGTCTATAACCATACAGCGGAAGGCAACCAACTCGGCCCTACCCTTTGCATGCGCGGTATCGACAATAGCAACTACTATCGGCTCAAAGCGGACGAGCCTCGCTACTATGCCGATTACACAGGATGCGGCAATACGCTGAATATGGTCTCGCCGCGAACCTTGCAATTAGTAATGGATAGCCTGCGTTACTGGGTCCTGGAAATGCACGTTGATGGATTCCGCTTCGATCTTGCTTCGGCGCTTGCCCGGGAATTGCACGATGTCGATCGCCTGGGCGCGTTCTTCGACATCATCCATCAGGATCCGGTTCTTTCACAGGTCAAGCTTATTGCTGAACCGTGGGATCTTGGTGAAGGCGGCTATCAAGTCGGAAATTTTCCAGTTCTGTGGTCAGAATGGAATGGGAAATATCGCGATACCGTCCGTGACTATTGGCGGGGTGTGGACCAGACACTTGCCGAATTCGCCTACCGCGTTACCGGCAGCTCGGACCTTTACGCAGCAGGCGGCCGTTCACCGACCGCGAGCATTAATTTTGTAACCGCGCATGACGGTTTCACGCTGACTGATCTCGTTTCCTACAATGAGAAGCACAACGAGGCTAATGGCGAGGACAATCGCGACGGGGAGAATCATAACCGATCGTGGAATTGCGGCTGCGAGGGTCCTACTGAGGATCCGTTAATCAACGACTTACGCTCGCGTCAAAAGCGCAACTTGCTGGCGACGCTGTTCTTGTCGCAAGGCGTACCGATGATGCGTGCTGGCGATGAAATTGGACACACGCAATGTGGCAATAACAATGCCTACTGTCAGGACAACGAAATCTCCTGGCTGGCCTGGTCCAGGACTGACGGTGACTTGTTCAAATTTGTCCGCCAGTTGATTCGCTTGCGCAAACGGCATCCGATTTTTCGTCGACGCCGATGGTTTCAAGGCCGTCCGCTGCATGGCAGCGATGTCCGTGATATCGCTTGGTTCAAGGCCGATGGGGACGAGATGTCTGAACAGGACTGGATGATTGGTTTCGCCAAAGCGATCGGGTTGTATTTAAATGGCCGTGAACTCGCGAACGTCGATGCGAAAGGTGATCCGATCGTTGACGACAGTTTCTATCTGATGTTCAATGCGCACCACAAGCCTCTCGGCTTCATCCTTCCCTCAGAACGCTGGGGTAAGAAATGGAGACTAGTCCTCGATACTTACGCCGCGGCTTCGCGGCCAAGCGG
>DATJUF010000113.1:0-3119 GCA_035502655.1 Binataceae bacterium (SeqCode) | reverse complement strand
GATGAAGCAACTGCGCCACTGCTTTGCGCGGGCATCATCGGCTATCGCGCGATTAAGCGGGCTCAAGTGCGGCCGGGCTCCACGGTGGGGCTTTACGGCTTCGGCGGATCTGCCCATATTGCGATTCAGGTACTGAAACATTGGAATTGCCAGGTATTTGTTATGAGCCGTGGCGGCAAGCATCAGGAATTGGCCCAGGAGCTAGGCGCGGCATGGACGGGGGAAGCGGCAGAGCGGCCCCCTGCCCCGCTCGATAGCGCTGTCCTCTTTGCGCCCGCAGGACAGTTGGTCTTGCCCGCAATGGAAGCCTTGGACCGCGGTGGGGTTCTATCGATAGCTGGAATCTATTTGACGCCAATTCCACCGCTGGACTACGAGCGCCATCTCTTCTACGAAAAGGAAATCCGCAGCGTGACCGCCAATACACGCGCCGATGGCAATGAGTTACTGGAGCTGGCGGCCACGATCCCGATTCGCACTCATACCCTCCCGATGGCGCTTGAGGAGGCCAATCGCGCGTTGCAGATGCTCAAACACGACGAACTGCAAGGCGCTGCCGTCCTTAAGACCACCTAATCGAGTTTGAGCGAAGCTTGATGCACATAGCTGGCAGTGGATGTGGTGCCCGATGGCGCCGATTGATCGCTGCACACCCAGGCATCGCCGTCATTAACATCGCCGCCGGTGAACAACGCGGTTGAAGGGTACGGGCACAGCGGCATCGTACGGGTGATTTTCTGCGAGGAGTCATTGTTGGCGTAATGAACCGCCAATAAGGAATTCGGTGCCGCGCCCTCCTCGACCCATGAGACTAATGGCGTAAGCGCATCAAAGACATTTGGGCCGGGCCCGCCTCCGCAATGTTGCATGCCGGGAACCATGAACAAGCGCGCGGAAGCTTTGAGTGAAGTGATCGACACGTCGAGTTGTTTCGCGACCTTGCGGTAATACTGCACACTAGAGAGCGGCGCTACGGCGGGATCGCTCCAACCCTGATAGATGATCAATTTGCCGCCTGCGTCGAAAAACTGTCTAAGATCAGGATTCTCGCCATCGGCGCCATGGTTTTGCGTCACGGCAGCAGTAAGTTTTGCGAGCTGGCCGGGATCAGCTTGGTCAAATGAAAGGGAGTCGTACCCTGCCGCGTCGGAGACGAAATATTTCATAAACTGGTCTTGAAACGACCATTGCGCGGGCGCGACGCTGAATGACCGCGGAGGTACGTGCCAGGGTTCGGCGGCGCTCAAATCAGGTTTGGTAGGTCCCATTATCCATTGCGACCAGCCGTCAGGACCATCAGGATCGCTCGGCATGTAGCCGGGATAAAGCTGGCTGCCATTGATCCTGGGGCCGGCATAAATATCCTTGATCACATCGATTTGTTCCGTGGTGAAACAATCGGATCCCTCTATATCGTATGGACATGGCGGCAACTTGGACGGATCGAATCTACATTTGCTCGGGTCCTGAATAAGCTCATCCCCTTCTACGCCATCGTCGCCGCCGCAGGCTCTGCGCACTTCTTTGCTTAGTAATGTCAGCTTGCCGCCGCTTAGGTAACCTTTTGGGCTACTCAGAAGGCTCGCCTCATTCCAGTTGAAAGCGGCGATTTGGTTGCCGATCTCGGGCGCACCGGCGACGATCCCGTTGAAATCGGTTGGAAACTCCTCGGCCTCGACCAGCCCCTGCCGCCCGCCTGTAGAGCAACCATCGAAGAAGGAGAAGATCGGACTCTCATAGTAGGCCACGGTGAGCGCTTCTGCGGCAACCGCAGTTACATGAACGGCGCGCCATCCGAAGTCGTCGCGAGCGGCCACGTTCGGTTCGCCATCAGTGAGGCCGAAACTGCCATCGAAGGCACTCAAACTCTTGAGTTGAGATTCGTGGCCGGTATCGGTCGCGGCGGTAGCATAGCCACGGCTGATGGCACTCGCGAATTCACCTGAATTAACCGCCTGCAAGGAGCCGCCAAAGCCCTCGTTGCCGATAAAGAGGAAATTCTGGTTCCACGAAGAGGCCGGCAAGCCTAGCGCAAAAAGAACTTGGTTGGGCTGGCCGTCCGTACTCGTCGCAATCGACCCGCTAACACTGCAATATGACATCGGCTGATAAGGCGATGGCAGGGTCTCATTGGTGGCAGCGGTCACCGTGGTACCGGAAGGAGCAGCCTGCTGAAGTGATGCCCGATCGCAAGTGACAGTGGCGTTCGCCGAAGTTGACGCCATAATGATGGCACCGGCGATTAACCAAATTAGCCTTACGAGCGAGTTTCGACGCGGGCGATACATCCGGCTCCCCCGGAACAGCGACGACTGAATAATATTGTCAGCCTTTGAGCATGGGAAGAAGGCGAAATATTTATAAGCCGCTTAGAGTAATATCACTGCTGATCGAGCTTGGATCAATCCGGTTATAGCTGAATAGATTCAATGGCGCATCTTAGGTTAACAGCGCATCTCTTTACCAAGCTGCGAAACGCCCGAAAGTCTTCGTCGTGTCAGGGGATGCGAACCCTTCTTCTGGACAGGCGATCACCTGAAACGCCTCAGCCACCAGACCGGCGGTCGAGCGAGAGCCAAGGTCCTGCCGCGAATGTTAATGATTCTTGCGCAAAACTACGGGAGATCGGATCAGTGCGAATTTTGCTATACCAAGCTGATGGCCTATCATTGTTAGAGCGACGCCTTCAGCGCCGGCGGTGGAAGTGATCGCTGCGATAGCGAAATCTAAACTACAAATTCAACAATGCGTTGTCCAATTTGCAAAAAGCCCACGGAACTGAGTGCCACGAATCGTTACCGTCCATTCTGCTCGGAGCGCTGCCAGATGACCGATCTGGGCACTTGGGCCAGCGAGCAATATGCTGTACCGGGCGGACCCGTAGACGATCACGAGCATCCGGAGGATCGCGAGCATTCGCAGGCTCATCAGTCCATTGATGGTGGTGAACGGAAGAAACTGCTCCATTGAGCAATTCTCAGCCTGACGGTGATTCCTTAGGACCGCCACGGATTCATCCGAGCGCGGTGGTGTCTGCCAACGTTGAGCTCGCCGCCGGTGCCGAGGTCGGTCCGCTATGCCTGCTCGAAGGCCGCATCAGCGTCGGCCCGCGCACCCGG
>DATJUF010000112.1:0-6967 GCA_035502655.1 Binataceae bacterium (SeqCode) | reverse complement strand
TCTAGTTGGTGTTTCCGCTGCCAGCTTTATTAGTGGCGGGCGGCGGCGCGGTAATTATGCTCTATTGCAATTGCGGACTTTGCACTTGTCGGGGCGTCCTCCGAAAGCGATAAGTGTCACTGCCAGTTTCGACGATGTGCGCGCGATCAGTAATGTGGTTGAGCAAGCCCTTGCACAGTATCAGGTTCGGAATCACCTGCGTCCATTCCGGGTAAAGCGGGCGGAGTCGAGCCTCTGCACCCAGACAGTAACGCCAGATCGCGCTTATTGGGCTACACCATAGGGACGGGCGGCATTTCCTACCACCATTTTGTAGACCTCTGCATCCGGAACGCCCACAAAGTCGTTGGCCACTTGTTCTCTGGAGCGAGGGAAAGTCCCTTCGGTGTGCGGGTAATCCGAGCCCCACATCAGACGATCCACGCCGATCAGTTCTCTGGTAAGTATGCCCGCCCGGTCATCCTCGAAGGTCGCCCAGAACTGACGCTTGAAATAAGCGCTCGGCGCTTCATCAACTTTTGGCTCCATCTAATGGCGGTGATTGGCCCACCAATGGTCCATCGACCGCAACACTGAAGCCACCCATTCAATCCCCCCTCAACTAGCACAAAGCGCAAGTCGGGATAGCACTGTGGGACGGCGCCCCAGATAAGATCCGCCATTCCCTGGCTTCGTCTTTCGACAGGGTCTTCCTCGACGCGATCGTCTATATTCCGCCGCCAATATGGACCTCGCCGGTCTGGCCCGGCTCTGGAGCCTTGCAGGTGTTCACCTGCTCAGTTCGGCCTACGCGATCGAGGAAGCGAGGCGCAACCTAGCCAAGGATCGGTCTGAAGCTCTAACGTGGCTCACACGGTTGCTCGGGTCTGTCTCAATTGTCGACACGCCGCAGATTCTCAAATTGCCGGAGACCATACGGCTCGATTCGAAGGATCAGCCGATCCTTTTGGCCGCAATTCACAGTAAGGCCGACTATCTATTGACTGGCGACGCCAAACACTTCCAGCATCTTTTCGGAAAAGCACGTCAGTTACGACCTCGCAGTTGCGAAACTCAGCCAAGGCTAATTGGAGACTCGAAGAGCTCCCCTTGACATCGCCTTCTCACCTAAGCGATCCACTTAGCCAGACGCTACAAACATGGATATCGGCATAAAGAAAGGAACTATGGCTCTGTCTCATATTCTATAGTAACTAATGCATGGCCACTCTATTTCTTTATAACAACAAGTACCACAATCATGCTCGCGGTGTTCAACGATTCGCTAACATGTCTATTCTTAGCGATATAACATTTATCTATCAGACCAGTCTTGCGTTTATACACATTTGCGTCATGATATGGTGGTTATGCAGTTTACCTTGCGATTCGCCATCTGTCGCGATTGGATAGCGGCAGAGCTTAATGACCGAAATTGACTTGCAAGAACCCCGCGCGCCGCAGCCGGCAACAGCAATCGCATCTCATCGCGTCCGACCCGAAAAGGTCGATGCGTACATCAAAGTACAGACCGCAATGACCGACGCCGCCAGGAAGTTTCCCGGCTTCGTCGGTACCGAGATCCTCGATCCTGTCCCTGGGCTGCAGGAGGAATGGGTGGCAATCTTCCGCCTCGAATCTAATCAGGCGATGAAGCGGTGGCTCGAAAGCCCTGAGCGACTCAGACTCATACCGCGGATCGAGGAGCTACTTCTGGAGCCGTCGCATCTGCTGTTGCTCGCCAGCGACGACAGCGCTGAACCGCCGGTCGCAATGGTCTTTACGCACCGCGTCGTTCCGGACAAAGTGCCCGCTTATCTTGATTGGCGCCGCAGGGCGATCGCCGCCCAAGCACACCATCCGGGTTACCTTGCGACTGAATTCTTCAAACCGCATGGCAAGTTCGACGAATGGGTGGATATCGTCCGCTACGATTCCATAAGCGATCTCTCGGAATGGATGGAGTCGCAGGAACGCCGGGATTTACTCAAGGAACTCGAACCAATTGTCGAAAGCGTACACCAACATCAAGTAACGGGACTCGAGGGATGGTTCGCACTTAACCGGGGGGCGGCAACTTCACACGCTATACCTTCATGGAAGCAGGCCCTCGCGGTGTTGTTCGCTCTTTACCCGACCGTAATGTTCCTCACCTTCCTCAATCCTCTAATGCATAGCGTCTCGATGCCGGTGCAGATGCTCATCGGCAACATTCTTTCGGTAGCTATTTTGACCTGGCTAGTTATGCCGCAAGTCAGTCAATTATTGAACTTCTGGCTCGGTTCCTACCGCAATTGGTGGAGCGAGGCTCTTGGGCTGGGCGCTGTCGCGGTGGGTCTCGCTTTATTTGTTCTGCTATTTGAGATGCTTTTGAAAGCTTAGGTAAGGATTATGCTGTCACGCTTCTGCCCTGTATCAAGCTCAATAATTAGATTCGGCCGCTCAACCTTATTTGCTGTGCTCTTTTTTTTTGGAAGTGGCGTACCCTGTATGGGTGCCTCTGCCAGCGCTGCCAGTCTGCCCAACTATATGGATGTGATCGTCGGCGATCAGCCGCCGGTAAGCAGCGAAGAGCTCGCCGATCAGAATCTGCTCGATCTCGACCTCGCGATGTTCGGTATGTACGACGATGCGTTGGCGAGGTTTCAAGCCAATTTCATGGCACAGCACCCGATCGTGATGGCACTGTTCAGCAATCAAGGCGGCAGGCTGATCTTATACCGGCCCGGCAAGCCTCCGTTGGAAGCGCCTGAAGTTCCGATCCGCTATCAAATATATAAATCAATTGGCCACTCTGCCCTGGCGATTTTTGAGCTAACAGGTTCGCACTTAGGCACGGCCTCAGATCGTTCCTGGGTCGCGCCAATGCGCGCTTTTCGCGCGGCTAATCAATCGGCACTGGATACACTCGATTCTGCTGGCCTGCCCCCGGAACGGCGCGCGAATCAAGCCGCCGTACTCAATGAGAATATCAAGTTCATGGATAATTGCCTGACCAAGGGCACTTATACATTTGCCGACATTCAGCAGTACGCGACGGCGGTGAAGCCCTTTCTCGAAAAGAATATTACCTGGGGCGCAACCGCCCAAGTCGAACACTGGATGGAAGTCGTCAAAGGCTGGAAAGAAATGCTCGGGGCCGATTGGGGCAAAACCTATGGCGTTAGCAATACCCTCTATGTAGCCCGCCAGAACAACGTCCTGTTCAGTGTACTCGCACAATTTTTTGGCAAAGACGCAATGAACAGCCGTCTGTTTCTGTTCGAGACTTCGGCCTTCGTCACTACCCCCGATCAGATGCTCAATGTACTCATTCGAACAGTTTCCGATCGCTCGGTCGGTCAGGTCTTTTTCGGTAACTATTACCTGATGGACTACGAATTGATGGGAGGCGACGGCCGTAAAGCAATCGCAGCTGAAGACGAAAAATATGGAATTCCAGTATTTCTGCCGCCTCTCGTGCCATTTCATTCCACCGAGTGGCCTTTCCGAATCGATCCGAAACAAGGCGAGGGGCCAGCACTGATCGAGCAGATTAAGTAGGCGTAACGCCTGGCTTCTCTACTTCCAAAATCTGGAAGTGAGTGGCATTTGAATCCGGGGGGTTTATGGATCTGAATACCATTCAAGAGGTCGCCAGTCCTGATGACCTTGACGGGAGCATCGATTGGCGCGAGGGCGATGCGTGGCTCGCGGGTGGCACGTGGCTATTCTCGGAACAGCAGCCGCATTTGCGCCGCTTGATCGATCTGCAGAGCCTCGACTGGCCTGCTTTAACAGTGAACGAGCACGGCCTCGAAATTGCCGCCACCTGTCAGATCGCCCAGCTCTTCGGCTTGGTGCCACCCGCTGATTGGCTGGCGGCGCGGCTGATCGAACAGTGTTGTAAGTCCTTTCTTTCGTCATTCAAGATTTGGAACACGGCGACTGTCGGCGGCAATATCTGCATGTCATTGCCGGCGGGTCCTATGATTTCGCTTGCCACTGCGCTCGAGGGTATTTGCCTGATTCGAGCGCGTGACGGTAGTCATCGTCGGATCCCGATCGAAGATTTCGTCACAGGCAACCACCAGAACGTATTACAGCCGGGCGAGTTACTCAGGCAGATCGATTTGCCCGCCGTGGCTTTGCAAAAACGCAGCGCTTTTCGCCGGCTCTCGCTCACTCACCTCGGACGTTCCGCCGTCCTGCTCGCTGGTACCTTAAGTCCGCAGGATGGGGTCTTCATGCTAATGGTTTCTGCCTCAACCGAGCGCCCATGCCGATTGAAGTTCGATCGAGTACCTGATGCTCAAGCATTGCGCATCCGGCTCGAGCAAGAGATCCCCGTCTTCTTTGACGACGTCCATGGAACTCCTGAGTATCGCCAACACCTTACCTACTATTTCGCCGAAGAGATCCGGCGCGAATTGGCGGGCAATTTGCAATGAGCTTTTCAGTTAACGGCAAAGCGTTTACCGAGAAACCGCGCGCAGGCCAGTGTCTCCGCACCTTTCTGCGTGAGCTCGGATGGTTCGGGGTCAAAAAAGGTTGCGATGCCGGCGACTGCGGTGCCTGCACCGTCTGGCTCGATGGAACCCCGGTTCATAGTTGCCTGATCCCAGCCTTTCGTGCCGACGGGCGAAAAGTCACCACTATCGAGGGCCTCGCGGAAGACGGCAAACTGCATCCAATGCAGCAGGCCTTCATGAACGCGGCCGGCTTTCAATGCGGTTTTTGTACCGCAGGCATGATCATGACAGCGGCAAGCTTAAGCCACGAGGCTAGCGAGGACCTGCCGCGCTCGCTCAAAGGCAATCTCTGCCGATGTACCGGTTATCACGCGATCGAAAATGCGATCCGCGGCGTCACCTCGGTTGGATCGGACGAACCTGGCAAAGCCCTCGGCGCCGATATCCTCGCGCCCGCCGCCGAAGCAATTGTCACCGGCCAGGTCCGCTATACGCTCGATACTGCGATCGAAGGCCTGCTGCACGCCAAACTGTTGCGTTCGCCCCACGCCCATGCTCGCATCCGCGCAATTCATCGCGAAGCGGCGCTGTCGGTCCCCGGGGTTTGTGAAGTGTTTACCTGGGAGGATGTGCCGCGCAAAATATACACCACCGCGACTCACGACGATTACCATGTCGATCCCAGCGATATGTATCTGCTCAACGATACGGTGCGCTTCGTGGGACAACGCGTTGCGATCGTCGTCGCCGAAACCGAGGCCGCTGCTGAAGAGGGCTGCCGCCGTCTCGAAGTCGAATACGATATCCTTCCGGCCGTTTTCGATCCTGAAGAGGCAATGCGACCAGGCGCACCTGTGCTCCACGACCGTGACGCCGAGCGCATCCGCCGTCCCTCGCGCAATATCTTGCTGGAAATCCACGGCGACATCGGCAACACCGCCAGAGGCTTCGCGGAAGCAGATGTTATTCACGAAGGGACTTACTCAACCCATCGAGTTCAACACGTTCATCTCGAGACGCATGGCTCGATCACCTGGCTCGATGAGCGTAAGCGGCTGAACGTTCGCACCAGTAGTCAAACGCCTCACATTACCAAGCAGAAGCTTTGCTACATCTTCGACCTCTACCCCGATTCGGTTCGTGTCTTTTGCGAACGTGTCGGCGGCGGCTTCGGCGGCAAACAGGAAGTGCTGACCGAAGATGTGTGCGCATTGGCGACACTCAAGACCGGCCGGCCAATTAAGCTCGAATTCACCCGCGAGGAAGAGTTCATAGGAGCCACCACGCGCCATCCGATGGACGTTAAGATGAAAGTCGGGGCGCGGCGCGATGGGACCCTCACGGCTCTCGAGATGCGGGTCGTCTCCAATACCGGCGCTTATGGCAATCACGGCGGCGAGACCTTGTACGCCGCCTGCGGCGAGGCGGTCGCCGTCTATAAGTGTCCCAATAAAAAGGTTGACGGTTTTACCGTTTACACCAACATGGTGCCGGCCGGAGCGATTCGCGGTTACGGCATGACCCAGACGATTTTCGCCGTCGAAAGTGCAATGGATGAGCTCGCCCGTCTCCTCAAGATGAACCCCTACGAGTTTCGCCGAATCAACATGGTCAAACCGGGCGACGAGATGATCGCCCAAAGTACCGAAATCACCGATACCGAGTTCGGCAGTTACGGTCTTGACCAATGCCTCGACTTGGTGGAGACGGCCATGAAACGAGGCAACGGCACCAAACGTCCCGATGGACCCGATTGGCTCGAAGGCGAGGGCATGGCGATGTCCATGCACGGTGCGGTTCCCCCGACTGAACATCGTTCAGAAGCCCGACTCGGGCTTGGCTCCGACGGCAATTATCATCTGGCGATTGGTACCGCCGAGTTCGGCAATGGCACCACGACGGTACACGCGCAGATCGTTGCCAGCGTGCTCGGCAGCACGGTTGCGCGCGTCAAGATCGTCCAATCCGACACTGACCAGACAGGCTACGACACCGGAGCCTTCGCCAGTGCGGGTACCGTCATCGCAGGCAACGCTGTGCGTAATGCGGCCGAGGCCCTGCGCGGGAAAATGCTGGATTTCGCTTCGAAGAACTACGGCGTCGGACGTGACGCATGCAGGCTTGGCCATGACGCCATTTTCTATAACGGCACGCGTGTCGCGCTTACCGATTTTGCCGCGGCCGCGCTGCGTGCCGGGCGCAATCTCGAATCCGTCCGCAAGGCTTATGGAACTCCACGCAGCGTCACCTTTCAGGTGCAGGGCTTCCGTATCGCAGTTAATCGCATCACCGGCGAGATTCTGATTCTGCAGAGCATCCACGGCGCTGACGGCGGCGTGATTATCAATCCGATGCAATGCCGCGCCCAGATCGAAGGCGCGCTTGCGCAAGGCCTTGGATGGTCACTCCAGGAAAAGATGGTCTTCGACGAGAACGGCCGCATGATCAATCCGACGTTGCGCAACTATCGGATCCCGGCCTACGCCGATATCCAGCAAGATCCTGAAATCTATTTCGCTGATACCCATGATGCTTTC
>DATJUF010000111.1:0-12524 GCA_035502655.1 Binataceae bacterium (SeqCode) | reverse complement strand
GCGATCGCGGCAATCGCCAAACCTGCCAGTCCCAGATATCTGCCAAACTTGAGTCTCACGAATTTTCCTTTCATGCCTCTGCTGTGTTGATAGCGTTTAGAAACCGACTTCGGAAAAGACATTTTTGAGTTCGCGCGGCATTACGTCGCGCTTCGAGTTGGCGAAGAAAGCCATCACGGCGAGGGCGACAACGTAGGGAATCATGTCGAGCAGATAGGGCGAGACATCCACGCCCGACACTTGCAGCGTCATCGCGAGCATCTGCGCCGAGCCGTAGAGCAGGACTGCCGGCAGAACATAGAGCGGCTCCCAGGTGGCGACGACTACCAGTGCGACGGCGATCCATCCGGTGCCGCGGGTCATCCCTTCCGACCACGAGCCAGAATAGGCGAGGGCGAGCGCGGCGCCACCAAGGCCCGAAAGAAAGCCGTTGCACAAGACGGCGCCGAAGCGGATTGCGCGGACGGAATAGCCAGCCACGAAGACCGAATCGGCGCTCGCTCCCGCAGCCTTGATCAGGGTGCCGAGACGCGTGCGGTAAAAGGTATAAAGCACGACGGCAAAAACGATCAGCGCAACGATATGCGCAGCGTTGAAATGTGACGCGAAGTGGCCGATCGCGCCCCATCCATGCGGCTGGAAATCGCTGAACGTCGGCGCTTTCTGCCCGACCAGCGTCCGTCCATAAAAAGCACTGACGCCATAGCCGAGCAGATAGATCGCGAGGCCGCTAGTGATTTGATTGCGGCCCGCCATCACAACCATCAGAGCGAACAGGCATGAGATCGCCGCGCCAAACAAACCGCCGGAGACGAAGCCGAGCCACACGCTGTTGGTCGTGAGCGCGATGTAATACGAGCCCACAGCGCCGAGCAGCATCTGCCCCTCAAGGCCGAGATTGACTACACCCGCGCGCTCGCCGACAGTCTCGCCGAGGGTTGCCAGCATCACCGGGGTTGAGACGATGAAGATAGTGGCGGCGGCATTAAGGATCATGATGGATGCTTCACGCGGGTGCGCGCCTCGGCATCCGAAGCAGCAGCGCAACGATTATGATTAGCGCCTCGATCACGATGCCGGTGGAGGCAGGCAGGTTGGCGTCGAGTTGCAGCGCGTCGGCAGCGGAAAAAAGTCCGCCGAGCAGCAACGACGTGGCGATCAAGGCGATGAAATCGTTGCGAGCGACCCACGCAGCAACAAAGCCCGCCATCATGTAGCCCGTATAGAAGCCTGCCTGCAGCCGCCCTTCGACCAGCGTTGACTGGTAGATGCCGGCGAGGGCTGGAAAAACCCCCGCGACCGCCATTACGATTAGGGTCCAGCGCTGCGCCGGTATTTGTGCGAACCGCGCCAGACGAGGGTTATGCAGGAGAAAGCGCGCGATCAGCCCAGCGCGCGTATAGGTGAACCAAAAGACTAATGCGGCCACGGCGATCAGGGCGAGCATCACGCTCGAATTGACCTGGATTTTGGCTAGGGTGAAGACCGGCGGCATCGCATTCGGCGGATAAGGATTGGAAGTCGGCCAGTTGCCGCTGCCCGGTGCTTCCCAGGGGCCGTTAATCAGGTATTCGAGGAGGTCGGCGGCGACGAAATTGAGCATCAGGCTTGCTATCGTCTCGTTGACATTGAGGTAAGCGCGGCCTGCACCGATCACCGCACCCCAGAGTGCGCCACCGGCCATCGCGGCCAGCGTCATCAACGGCATCAGGAGAGCGAAAGGAGCGGATGGCATCCAGAGGATGACTCCAGTTCCCGCGATAGCGCCCGCGATCATCTCCCCTTCCGCGCCCACGTTGATCAGGCCGAGGCGCGCAGGCAGTGAGACGGCGAGCCCGCACAGCAGAATGGTAACTGCGTTCAGGAATGTCTGCGAAAGCGAGAAGGCGCCGCCAAAGGCGTCGGAGTACATCTGCCGAAAGAGCGCGCCGGGATTGGCGCCATTCATCAGGAAGAAGATCGCGGCGAGCACCAGCACGCCGAGCGCTGGCGCGCCAACTTCCCGCACGAGGAATTCGAGCCTATGCCGCATGCTTGCCGCCGGTCATGAGATTGAGCATCTCGTGAGCGTTGGCGTTGGAACGCTCGAAGGTGCCGGCGACACGGCGATCCGCTACCACCAGAATGCGATCGCAATATTCGCGCAACACTTCGAGATCTTCGTGAATTAAAAGAACGCCCTTGCCCGCTGCTGCAGCGGCGCGCAGATCGTTATGCACCAGTTCCTGCGTGGCCGGATCGAGACCCATCGTCGGGTAAACGGCGATGACCGCACTGGCGTCATGCCCCAGCTCACGCGCGACCACCAGCTTCTGCAGATTACCGCCCGACAGGCCACCAGCCGGGAGATCGAGCTGTGGCGGATGAACTTTCAAGTCGATCACCCGATTGCGCAGGCGTTCGGGCACGCGCCTATGGGTGCTGGAGAGCTTCAGAACCGGCGGCAGCTCGCGCAGATGGCGCACGAGCAGATTTTCGGCCATCGAGAGGGCGGCAGCGATCGCGTTGTCGCGCGGCGCGTGCGGGATATAGCCAATGCCGGGGAATATCCCGTTGCGCAGGCTGCCGGATACTCGTTCGCCGCTGACTTTTATAGTACCCGCCGCTGCCGGGGCGAAGCCCGAGAGCATCGCTGCAAGTTCGGTCTGGCCTGAGCCTGAAATCCCCGCAATCCCGACCAGCTCTCCGTGTTTGATCGAAATGGAGAAATCACGCCATCCGCTGCCAGCCAGGCCGGTGGCGCTGAAGGCTTCATCTTCCGATGGCGGCGGCCGGTCGGAGACCGCGCCATTACCGTTGCCGTTTACGGCCATCATGTCGGCCAGCAGTTCGCGATCAGCAGAATTGGCCCGGCGTTCGGCTGCCAGCCGCGCCTTGCGCATCACCAGCACGCGATCGGCACATTCCCTCACATCACGGATTTTGTGCGTGATCAGCACGACCAGGACGCCTTTGGCGCGTTGCATCGCCAGATAGTCATAGAGCCGCCGCATCTCATGGTCGCCGAGAATCGCTGACGGCTCGTCCAGGATGAGCACGCGCGGCTCGCACATCACCACCTTGACGACCTCGAGCAATTGGATTGTCGGCAGATCGAACTCAAAAACACGTTTCTTGAAGTCCACTCCGGGGACCAGTTGATTTGCCAGTTCAACCGTCGCCTCCGGAAGATCGCGAACGCTGCGAGGCGTGAGCAGTGTGCTAGCGCCGCGCATGCGTGGATCGAACATCATGAGATTCTCGAACAGCGGCAGTTCAGGGACGAGACTCGGGCTCTGCATCACCATAAAAATGCCGTGCTCGCGCGCGTCGCGCGGTGAGCGAATCCTGACTTCGGCATCGTCTAGCAGAACGCGCCCGGAATCGGCGCTGTAGTAGCCATACAGCACCTTCATCAAGGTGCTTTTGCCCGCGCCGTTCTCACCCAGCAGGGCAGTGATTTCGCCGGGCGCCAGGTCGATCGAGACGTCATCGAGGGCGACGTTGTCGCCAAAACGCTTGCAGATGTGCTCGAGCTTGATAGCCGGTACTTTCCATTCTGGAGATGGCATCGGGCTACAAATCCGAGGCGCGGCACTTACGCCTGGTGTTCCCGCGAAGCCGCGTCAACCGGAGATACCCATCTTTGAAACCCTTCACTCTAACCCCCCGGCCGATGTTGGCGGCCGTGACTGATGCGCCGTTAGGCACTCGCTGTGCCTCAACGGTCAGTTAACGTTCATGAGCCGCGGGAAGGCCCGAGCAATCAATATGCCTCATATAAACGTGCTCTGAGTTAGAAGTTGCGTGCGTTGGCATCAGCCAGCCACGCTGCTGATGCCTTATCGAACAGCAAATGCCTACGCGCAGTACAACGCCGCTTGAGCGGATGGCGTCAAAAGCAGGATGCGGCAGCCCCGGCATCGGAGTTCCGCGTCCGTGCAACATGCCGCTGGACATCGATGTTCGCGCGCGCTAGATAGTTGATGCTTTAAACGATGTCCGTGTTCGACACATCCGGCCCGCTAAAACCATTTATCCTCGTGGTCTTGATCGCAGGACTATTGTTGAATGGCTCGACATCGTTTATCGGTCTTGCAGTAGTAAGATTTGATTCCAAGCCCACTTTCAGCCTGGATATCTGCCATCCCTTGCAGCCGGGCGAGTCAACGGCCGGCGTAACGCTTAACGTACCGGAGCCCGCCTTCGCTCTTCATCCTATATTCGCTGACTTTGGCACGCAGATGCCGGCGGTATTCTCAAAGATTAAGGATCGCAGCGATCCACCGGATTTGCCACCTCCGAAATAAGCCTCTCCTTATGTACGGGCCCGTCTATAGTTGGGCCTGATTCCTGTTCGGCATTTGCGAACTTTCGGCCTCGCGCCGGGTGGTCCGCGCGATGACGAAGCGCCTGTGTGCGAGGCGGCTCCGCATGGGAGCGGGTCTCAGAACTCGCAGGCTGAGCGCCCTCATCGATACGCGGGCCGGTTAGGGACCGTTTGTCGGGAAACGGATAACGAAGGAGTTCGTATGCGCAGCCGGCGGTTGCTTAAGCAACGGCGTCATCGCCACTGGAGTTTCATAGCGGTGACTTTGATCGCAGTGATTGGAGTTGCGGGCTTGTATGTGGGTCGCACTCTCGAGCCGCATTGCACCCAGGTGGAAGGGCAGGGGATAGTGAACTTGCCTTTGTCACAACTGGCTGCCGGAACGGCAAGAACGTTCTGCTACCGGGACCGCAGCGGTGAGGTGATTCGTTTCATCGTTGCGCGGGATTCCGATGGGACGATCCACTCCGCTTTCGACGCTTGCCGCAGCTGCTTCGAACACAATCTGGGATACAAATTGTCCGGCGCGGTGATGATCTGCCGCTTCTGCGGCCTTCGCTATCCGTTGAAGGATATGGGCAGCGGCATAGCCTCCTGCGTTCCGGTGCGCCTGCCGCACCTCATAGTTCCCGGCGCCGTGCAAATCAAAGTAGCGGATCTTGAAGCGGGGCGCTGGTTGTTCCGGAACAAGGACAACTGATCAGGTGAAAACCCAGCCAGATATACGAGTATCCGCTCCGGTCTGGATAAAGGTTAACCGGGCAAATTCGCGGCCTCTTGGGCGGGGCTTTAGCGTGTTGACGACAGTTTGAGGAGAAGAAGATGTTTTCTTCGATAGTATATGGCTTACGCAGTATCCTTGAAAATAAGCACAAATCAACCATGGCGGGCAGCATCTGCTGCGTGATCGCGGCGGCCAGCCTGCTCGCCATCTCAGTTCCCGGTATCGCGGCAGCCTGCGCCTGCGGCTGCAGTATTTTCGACGTCGGCACGCCGTCGCTGATCCCCAAGGGCTCCGGCGGCACCGTATGGCTCGAATACGATTTCATGAATCAGTACATCAACTGGAGCGGAACCCGCCCGTCTAGTGCAGCGAATAACTCTGACAAGCAGATCAAGACCCATTTTCTGACCGCCGGGGGCCAGTACATGTTCAATCGCGACTGGGGTATGATGGTAACCGTTCCGTACTGGATCCGGATGTTCAGAACGGCAAGCGATACCAACCCCAATCTGATAGACGAGTACCATCATGCCAATTTCGGCGACGTGCGGATCTGGGGTATGTATACTGGCTTGTCGGAAGACATGTCGCTCGGCTTACTGGCCGGCTTCAAGCTGCCAACCGGTGACCACACCTATTATAACTTCGATCGTGACACTTCGATTGGAACCGGAAGCACGGACCTCTTGCTTGGTGCGTACAAGATCGGGACCCTGCCCACGCACATCGGGAAAATAAACCTGACCTTTCGCGAACGCCCATTTCACTGGTTTATGCAACTGCAATATGACTATCCGTTTATGACAACTGGTAATTACACTCCAGGCAAGGAATTTGACGGAGCGCTGGGTACCTACTACAACTTTGGCAAGGTCGGGCTGCTGGATGAACTGGCTCCGTTTTTTACCATCTACGGAGCGGCGCGCACGCATGATATGGGCGATGAGTCCAGCGAGCCGGACAGCGGTTACGATCGTTTGCTGCTTGCGCCCGGCGGCGAGATTAGATACGGCTCGACCCGCCTCTATGCCGATGTAGAATTGCCGGCGTACTTATATATGGACGGCAACCAGTTGATCCCGCCGTATGCGATTAAAACGATTCTCAGCTATGACTTTTGAGGATCAGCAGCTTATCCGCCAGAGCGATTAAGCTGATTGTCTAACAGGGAGATGAGTAATTATATGAATTCCACAAGCGTGAAAGATACTGGCAAGCCTTGTATTGTGGCAACGATCATGGCGTTTGCCTCATTAGTGTTTCTCCTCGTTGCGGGCTGTAACCGAAATAGCTCTTCGGCGACAACTGCCTCCTCGGCTGACGAGCCCTACTGCCTGCCCAGCCTCACTCTGACTAATAAATTTGGCACTCCCGTCAACCTGGTCTCGCTGAAAGGCAAGCCGCTCTTATTCGACTTTTTCTATACGAGCTGTCCGGGTCCATGTTTGGTGCTCACTGCGCGAATGAGAAAGATTGCCGAACAGATGGGTCCCGCCCTCGGATCGCAGGTCACCTTCGTCTCGGTTACGGTTGATCCTGAGCATGATCACCCGGCCCAGCTATTGTCCTATGCTAAAGAACAGAACGCCGATCGGAAAGGCTGGATGTTCCTGACTGGAACGCCCGCGCAAATCGACGCGTTGATGAGCCGCTTCAGGCTGCGGCGCCAGCGCGAAGCCGACGGCTCGATTGATCATGTACTTGAATTCTTCCTCGTCGGCTCCAATGGCCATCTGCTGTATCAATATCTCTACAATACGAGTCCTGAGCGGATCACGGGAGATCTAGCCGCCGCGGAGCACCATGCAGTTGCCAGCGCAACTGGTTATGGCGGGCAAATGAGTCATGAAAACCCGAGTGCTTGAGCGTTGTGCGATATCATTGCTGATTGTCATCGGACTATGCGCCGTGGCGATTGCCGGACGATTCTATTTTCATAACCGCACCAAACGTCTGGTGATCGTCGCGGTAGCGCATGAATGGTGGTGGGAGTTCGATTATCCAGGTCTAGGCATCAAGCATGCCGGCGAGTTGCATCTGCCGGTCGGTATTCCGATTCATTTCGAACTCACGACGGCCGACGCGTTCCATAGTTTTTGGCTGCCCGGCTTGAAACACGCCGTTGCCATCGCGCCCAATACACCGAGCGAATTGAATCTCAGGCTGACATCCGCTGGCCATTTCTATGGCAACTGCGACGCCGGTTGCGGATGCACCGGAGTTTGCATGAAATTTTCGGTTTTTGCTGACAATGCGGTGCAGTTCACCAAATGGGTAATCGCCAGCCGGCTGGCGAAATCGCCAGGAACTGCACCTTTGAAGAATAACGCACCGCCGCCATGCGTACTCGCTGATTCCGGCCAGCCAGCATCAGCGCCCGCTACCAGCCGTCTGGAAGAGTTGCTGGAAGGCGAAGTTGATTCTCTTAACACGCGCGATGGTGAAGCTCCAGTCCACCGCGCGATTAACCGGTAAGACCATTAGGAAACTGTGATTCCCGAAAGGCCCTGCATGGCCGTGAAGTATGGAGCGCCAACTGACTAATGCATTTCTCGCGCCGCGAGTTTACTAAGCGCCTCGGTTGGTTACTGGCGAGCCTGCCGGTGGGCGCTTCATTGGCGGGCGCGCAGGCTCCGGAGTCAACCAGTCCGAGCGTATCGGCAATTCAAACGCCCGTTGCAGGTAATTCGCCCATTGCAGCATCTGCGAACGCCTCCCCATCATCGGTTTCGTATAGCGTGCGTGTCCTGCCAGCGCAGCATGAGTTACACATCGGGATGACTGTCGAGGGACCAGCCGCCGAGGGCATCGTGCGCCTTGAGTCGCCAACCTGGGTGCCAGGCGCCTATGCATTCATGCCGCTCGCCCGTGACCTGTTCGAGTTAAAGGCAGAGGACGCGCACACCGGTGCACCACTCAAAATGTCGCGCGAAGGATGGCAGGGCTTTCAGGTTGACGGCGGGCGCGGTGCGCTCCGGATTTCATACAAAGCATATGCGTACTCGGCGCAGTATGGCGCAGTGAGCGGCCTGCTCGACAGCGAGTACGCAGTGCTGCTCGGCGCCCGCTATCTCCGCGTCCCGGCCTGGCCCGGGCCCTGCCGCGTCACCTACGATCTGCCGGAGCGCTGGAAGGTGCATCATCCGTCCGGGGCAGTGCGCATTGGTGAGGCCACCGCCTGGGATTATCCTAGTTACGAAGTGCTGCTCGATTCGCCGGTCGTGATGGGCAGTTTCGATCTAATCAAACGCACGGTGAAGGGTACGGATTTCTATTTCGTCTTCGTCGACCGCGGCATCGGCTACGATTCTCAAGCCAGTCCTTTCGTGGATAGCCTCGCGGCGTCGGCTGAGAAGTACTATGAGATTTTTGGTTCGTTTCCGTTCGCCGATTATACTTTTGTGCTTTCGCTGAATCCTGCAGCGGAATGGGGTTTAGAGCACTTGACGAGCACTATGTGCGGACTCGGTCCCGAAGTGTTTGTTGATCCGGAACTGAACGCCAATGGGACGCGGCTCTGCACTCATGAACTGTTTCACGCATGGAATGTGCGCCGGCTACGCCCCGCGCCGCTCAAGCAGTTGGATTTGCAAAACGGCAGCTTTACGGAGGGACTTTGGGTGGGCGAAGGTTTCACCCGCTACTATGAGTTCCTAATTTGTACCCGGACCCATGTGTACACGCCTGAGCAATTCTTCAGTGCCGTGGTGAACTATTACCGGCACTTGTCGGTAGTGCCAGCTTATGAGCGGGTCACACCAGTTGACTCGTCACTGGCCGCATTCCTGAACCACAGTAAATACCCGGGCCGCTGCAACGATTCCATCGACTACTATGACGCCGGGATGCTCATCGCATTTGACCTTGACGCTGAGCTGCGCATGAAAACGCCGGCTGATTCACTCGATTCGGCGTTCAGCGCCTTTTATGAAAAGTACGTGAATAGTCACTTGGGTTACACCACCGCCGAAGTGATTGAGTTCTTCGATGCAAGGCACGCGGGTCTCGGCAGAATGCTGGCGGGTGAAGTGTCACAGCCATCGGGATTAGTAGTGGAATCGCAACTGAAGCGGCTTGGATTTGCAATCGGGATGAACTCTGTTCGTTACTTGGGGCTGATGTTCAACGATGCAACTGGTCCCGGCATCTACAATGTGTTGGATACCAGTCCCGCCGGCCAGTCGGGAATCGCACCGGACGACGTGCTGGTGCGCGTGAATGGATTTCCCTTTAGCATGAAGGCGCTAACGTGGGCCGCTAAACGCACTGACCCGGTGACCCTTGAAGTGCTTCGCGGCCAGCGCACTCTCACTTTCACCATAATCCCCGCTGAGCGCGCCGAAATTGGATCGCTCGCATGGGCCGGTAGTGACGAGCAGGCTAGGCGGATACGCACATGGCTGCAGCACGATGATTTCCGCCCCGCCCGCGCGCAGAAGTTCAACCTCAGCTTTTATGAGAACATCCACGGTATCGAGACAGTGATTTAGCTTCGCCGGTGTTTTGATCGCGCGCAGCGCCCGGCATGCGGAATATTCAGATTGGCTGCGTTTACAGTCGCGGTAGATGAATCGTTATTGTTTGCGCGTCAGGCTAGTCTCATCATGCGGGCTCGGTTTACTTATGGCGGTGAGGTTTCGAGCGCCATTGCCAATTCCCTTAGCAGGCCGGCTACCGCCGAGGGGCCGTCCACGCAATAACTTGCCCAGCTCAGGCGGCACGGACCCACGAGTACGGTAACCCCTTTGTCACGCAGCTCAAAAAATGCATCCTCGTCCGTAGTGTCGTCGCCAAAGTATGCGATACTCGCAGGCTCCTTCATCGCGCTCATCAGCCATTGCACCGCATAGCCCTTTCCCCCGATTCCTCGTGGGACGAACTCATCCACCATCTTTCCTTGTATCATCTTTAAGTCCGGACAATGGCCTTCAGCGAACTCCCGCACTTTCTGCCGAACGGAGGCGGCAGCCGAAGCTTCGGCCATCCGATAGTGCAGTGCGACAGCTAGGCCAGCCTTATTTTCAATCACCAGCCCAGGCTTAGCAGCGAGATTCTCACGATCAATCCATTGATCGAGCAGTTTCACTTCTTTGGCATAATCAGAGGATCCAGGCGCAAGCAGGCGTTGGCCTTCGCGATCAAGCATCTCGAGGCCGTGCGTTCCAATCAGCCATGCTTCAAAATGTATTCCAAGTAGCTGGCGTAACGTGTCGAGATCACGGCCACTGACTATTGCAATCGCGATCTTTGAACGGCATCGGGCAAGGGCGAGCAGGGAATCCGCAATCCCGGCCACGAGACGAGCTTCACTCGGCTGGTTCGTAATCTCAGATAGTGTCCCGTCATAATCCATGCAGAGCAGGAGATTTCCGCGCTGCAGAAGATCAGGGAGCAGGCCGGATGGCAGAGGCTCAGGAAGCGCTATGGGCGCTGGCCGCTGTTGCATGATCTTGTCTTGTAAGAGCGGCTTCGTCCAACTCTTGCAGAAAAGCTGACGACCACCGTTCAAGATTGTTGCTGTGGACTCGGCGACGCAGGGCTCGCATACGAGTCTGTTTCATTTCCTCGGACATCGTAAGAGCTTCTTTGATCCGCGCCGCGATCTGATCAATATCGTAGGGATTAACCAATAAGGCTTCCGGCAATTCCTCCGCCGCCCCTGCGAACTCGCTTAAGATCAGCGTACCATCATCATCGGGATGTGAAGCGATGTATTCTTTCGCTACAAGATTCATCCCATCACGAAGAGGAGTGAGTAGTGCAATGTCGCTGGCGGTATAATACGCGATCAGTTCTTCCGGTCCGAATTGAGTATATAGATACCGGATTGGCACCCACCCTTCGGACGAGAACCGGCCCGTTATTCTGCCTATCTGCTCGTCGACCTCTCTTTTCAGTTGAACGTAATCGGCGACTCGCGTCCGCGACGGCACTGCAATGAGTACTAAGGTCACCCGCCGGTGAAATTTGGCGTTTTCCTCAAGGAAACGCTCGAAACCCAATATACGCTCGCAAATTCCCTTGGTATAATCCAGGCGATCCACGCCTAAAAGGACATGCGGTGTTCGCAGCGATCGCCTCAGGCGTTGGACGCGCTCCCGCACCGGCTCGCTTCGCGCCATGCCCTCGAAGTAATCGACCGGTATTCCCAATGGAAAGGCTCCCACGCGAACTTGCCGTTGTCCATTCACTACGATACCACGCGCGCGGTCCACTTCTGTACCGAGGATGCTTTCGCAGCAGTTTAGAAAGTGTGTGGCGTAAGAGGGTATATGGAAGCCAATCAGGTCGCTGCCCAGCATTCCCCGCAGAAACTCGGCGCGCCATGGCAGGATTCGAAAGATTTGTTCGGGCGGAAAGGGAACGTGCCAGAAAAGCCCGATCGAGAGTTCGGAAGACCGGCGGCGAACCATCGCCGGCGTCAGGGCCAGGTGAAAATCCTGGATCCACAGGGCGTCACCGGGAGCAGCTTCTCCTGCGGCTACTTCAGCGAATGCCTCATTAACCTTGTGATAGGTCGTCCAGTGCCGGGCGTTAAAATGGCAGTTTGGCGTCATGAAGTGCATTAGCGGCCAGATACCGCGATTGCTCATGCTCCAGTAGTACTCAGCTACTTCCCGTTCGCTGAGCTTTATAAAGACTAGATCAAATAGTGGGTTCTGCGCCGGTAATTTCAGCCGTTGAGGAGTGTTTTGACCGCCAGACCATGCGATCCAGCAGCCGCCGCGCCGCTCCAGCAGCCGCAGGAAGGTAGACCCGACACCGCCCACCGTTGGCTCTATATGATCTTCCGAATCGCGCCTAATCACGCGAATTGGCGCACGATTCGATACCACAATAAGCCGGTGGCTCGAAGCCGAGGAGCGAACTGCTAATTTAAATTTATCCATCGGGCTCGCGTCCCGTGTGTCGTCTGAGTCTTATCAGCGGCCCCGTTGTGGTAACCTTCCAAACGGCTGGCCTGCTCTGGATATAAGCGTACCTTTAATGGACCGCTCTCGACAACCGACGGATCGCAGTGTTTCCGCTAGCGGCTCACGGTCGCGGCAAAGCGGCCACGGCCATTGCCGCTTAACTTTATCATACAACGGACCATGGATCAGGCCGTTGAAAGAACTACTTTCCGGGTAGGGCAGGCGGAATCACGCCACCATTCTATAATAAAAACTCACTCCATTACCCATTCCTCTCCTGATACCTCAATCCCGAAATGAGTTGCGGCGTTCGTCTGGTTCGGCGAAAATCGCCTGAGGATAGCCGATGAGTTATCAAAATTTCCGCCTGATCCATGCTGAATTGCGACTCTCGCCGGCAGCAGCCGCTCTAATTTCAGCCCGATCGGCTAAGCAACGCATCGAACGCCCGATCAGCGGATAGACATGGCGTCCGCCCCGCATCTGCTGGTCGTCGAAGATGAAGCCCGGCTGCTCCAATACCTATGCCAGGGGTTAGGTGAGGAGGGTTTCGCGGTGACCGGCGCCGCCAATGCCG
>DATJUF010000110.1:0-7868 GCA_035502655.1 Binataceae bacterium (SeqCode) | reverse complement strand
GGTTAACCCGGCGCGCTTCAAATATTGCGTCACAACCTTGGAGCCAGGGGCTAGGCTGGTCTTGACCCACGGCTTGGTGGCCAGTCCGCGTTCGACGGCCTTTTTCGCCAGCAGGCCGGCAGCGACCAGCACGGAAGGGTTGGAGGTATTGGTGCAGCTGGTGATCGCGGCGATGACAAGTGAGCCGTGACGGATCGGGAACGAGGTGGAGTCGTGCCTGACGGTAAGGAATCGGGTGATTGCACCGAGGTCTTCAGGCGGCGCTACTCGCTCGTCAGGAGCGAGTTCAGGGTCACCGCCTTCTTCGAGCCAGCGCTCAATAGCCTTGGGATCGCAACCCGACTGGTCGTGGCCGAGGACTTCCTTGACCAGCTCATTGCGGAACTCACGCTTGGCGACACTGAGCGGGACGCGGTCGTGCGGGCGGCGCGGGCCGGCCAGGCTCGGGCGTACGCTGCCCAGATCCAGTGCAAGTGTATCGGTGAAGACAGGATCGGGCGAGCCTTGCTCGCGGAAGAGTCCCTGCGCTTTACAGTACGCCTCGATGAGATTGATCTGATGCTCGGCGCGGCCGGTCAGGCGCAAATAGGAAATGGTCTGCGCATCCACCGGGAAGAAGCCGATCGTTGCGCCATACTCCGGTGACATATTGCCAATGGTGGCGCGATCGGCCACGGTCAGGCTGCCGAGACCGTCGCCGTAGAATTCGACGAACTTGTTGACCACGCCCTTCCGCCGCAGCATTTGCGTGACAGTGAGAACGAGGTCGGTCGCGGTGGCGCCGGGCGGGAGCGCGCCAGTCAGACGGAAGCCAATCACTTCGGGAATCAGGAGCGGGCTGGAGCGGCCGAGCATCGCGACCTCGGCCTCGATACCGCCGACGCCCCATCCGACCACGCCGAGGCCGTTAACCATCGTCGTATGGGAGTCGGTGCCGAAGACGCTGTCGGGATACGCCTCGCCGGCCGGCGAAACAAACACGACTGGTGCTAAATATTCGATATTAACCTGGTGGACGATCCCGGTATCGGGCGGGACCACGCGGAAATTGGCGAAGGCGCCCTGGCCCCAGCGCAAGAACTGGTAGCGCTCCTGATTACGCTCGAATTCGTGCTCGGCATTGATCCTGAAGGAGTCGGGCAGGCCGAAAGAATCCACCTGGACCGAATGATCGATTACCAGATCGACTGGCTGAAACGGATTGATCTGGCCGGCGTCCCCGCCAAGCCGTTTGATCGCCTCGCGAATGGCAGCGAGATCGGCGACTACCGGTACGCCGGTAAAATCCTGGAGCAGCACACGCGACGGCATGAAGGAGAATTCGCGTTCGCCGCCTTTACCGCCATTCCATCGGGCCAGCGCCTCGATGTGTTCAGTGGTGACGAGTTCGCCGTCCTCGCGGCGCAGGACATTCTCGAGCATCACCTTGATCGAGAAAGGCAGGCGCCCGATATCGAAACCGCGCTTTGCCAGCGCCGCCAGCGCATAGATAGTGTAACTCTCATCGCCGACGGCGAGCGTGGTGCGCGCGCCAAAACTGTCCTTACCCATGGCTGTGCTTTCTCCGGCTAGAATCGATCAAAACGATCGCAGGTCAATTTCGGGCGGCTGATTCACAGGCTCCATTCTAAGACGCATCTCGCGGACTCGCATGCCCTCAGCTTCGGCTCTTCTAGTGCTGCCCGGGTTCGCAAGTGAACCTACCGATACCGCGGTAACCGTCATCCCAAACAGCTATCAGGATAGCGCGGCTGGACAAAGGTGGAAAACGCCTCCGCCTTCAATGCCGCGCGGACGCGCGCATCCTGAGGCGAATTGAGCGCACTCAGGGCAGTTCGCGCAAGACCCTGCCATTGCTTTCGTAAAAGTCCAATGCTGCATCGCCATCGGAATCGACGCCGAGGAGAGTGCGCGGACGCGATTGGCTGTCGTAGAGGCGCAAGGCAGGAATCTCTTCGGGGTTGACGTCGAGTGCGACGCGCAGGGCGCCGCTACGATCAGCCATTCGGAGCGCGACCTGATCCTGGCCGACGAAGCCGAGGCCGACCCGTGCCTTGCCTGCATGATCCATCATCTCGAGGACGGGCTGGGCGTCGCCGTTGAGGTGAAGTATGGCGCGTTCGCCGCCAGCCGAGTCAACGAGGACGATTTCCTGGGCAGCGATCCTTTTAACTGGAGCTTCGGTGGCGAGCGCCGGACTGGCGTAGAGACGGCTCGAAAACGCACCGCCAAGAATTCCGCCGATGAGTGCGGCCACGAGATAGAGCCCTTCTTTGCCCATGATTTTGACCATAGACGCTTGTACCCTCACTGGTGAGGGTACCGATGAGGCTGATCGGACAAAAGGCGGGAGGCCAGGATCGGGATGGAACGATGATCAGGCGGAAGGCGGACGCATCGCATAGATGCGTGTGAGCGCGACTTCGATGGCCACCACATTGCGCGGTTTGCCGCTGCGGCCCGGACGAGCCGGGCGCAGGCTGTCAGGGATTTCGCGGGCACGGCCATAGACGATGGCGGCGGCGCCATCGGCCCGCCAGGTGGTGAAGGCGACGTGAGGATTGCTCGCGATATCGGCGCGGCGCACGGTGTTATCGTAAATGACCAGGCGGAGCGTGGTGCCCTCGAGTGTGGCATGCACCGGCGCGATGTGGGGCAGATCATTGGAGCCAACAGTGGCCATCGCGACCAGGCGTACGCTTTGCCAGAACTCAACGAATTCGGCGGCTTTCATCTGGCGATCGGTGTAGGCGACGGAATCTGCGACAGAAGCGGTCGCGGTCGCGACGCTGCGGTCGATCAATTCCTGAAGGGCAGCGAGGTCAAGACTCTCTCTATGCGATTCGGTCATGTTTGCTACTCCGCGTCACCAGCGCTGATAGGTTTGACCGTGCGCGTGCGGCGGCGCCGCTCAGGATGGGACTTGAAGACGCTAATCAGGTAGCGATAGGAGGGCAGCAGAATAACGGAACCGGCCGCTAAGGCGCCAGACAGGAATTCCATCGTGATCTTTGGCGAGGCTGAGTTAAAGATCGTATTGTTCATCGGCACCAGATAGGGAAATTGCGCGAAGGCCCAGCCCCATAGGATTAAGCTGACGTGGGCCGCAGCGAGGACACGTGCGGCACTGAAATAGCGGCGCCATAGGGCGTAGAGCGCGCCTAGCGCAGCCAGCCCGTTAGCCCACATGAGCGGCCATGTCCACTCGCGCTGCGTGAGTCCGCCCCATATGAGAGGCGCCTGCACACGCGAAAGCAAGAGGACGATCCCGGCAGCGATTCCGGCGAGGATTCCCACGATGATTGCACGCATACGGAAATCGTCCTGCAACTGTGGGTCGTCGGTTTCGAGCGGCGCATAGCAGGCAGCGAGATAGGCGAATAGCACGAGAGCGAAGAAGCCAACCGCAAAGCCGAACGGCGTCAGCCAAGGGAGAAAGAAATCAGCGAGTTGGGTGGGATGGGCGGGGACGCGGCCATCCGCGATCGTGCCCAGAGCGACGCCGAGCAATATCGGAGTAACCAGGCTGGCGATCGCGAAAACACGGCCCCAATCGCGCTCGGCGCGGTCGCTGCCACCGCCATAGCTGCGGAAGCTGAAAGCTGAGCCGCGCATCACAACACCGATGATAATCAAGGTAAGGGGCACATGCAGGCCGATCATGATTGCGCTGAAGGCCGGCGGGAAGCCGGTGAACAGCAGCACAATCACCAGGATCAGCCAGACGTGGTCGGCTTCCCAGACCGGACCGATCGCCCGCTCGATTAGGTCGCGCTGGAGGCTGGCGCGTGGTCCAGTCGCGAAAAGATCCCATACCCCGCCGCCGTAATCGGCTCCGGCCGTTAGAACATAGATCGTCAGCGAGACGAGCAACACGCCAGCAACGAAATAGATCAGTAATAACTGGCTCATGCGACCAGCGCCCCCCGGCGCAGTAAACGGGCGATCTCTTCGCTATCGGGGCTGCGCATCACATGACGGTACATCAAGCGAAGTACGGTAAGGCCGAGGAAGATGTAGAGGGAAGTGAAAAGGATCAGTTGCACCTCGAGACCGAGCATCGGGGTAAGGGCGTCACGAGTGCGCATCACATTGTAGATAATCCAGGGCTGGCGGCCGACTTCGGTAACGACCCATCCAGCTTCAACTGCAATCAGGCCGAGCGGAGTAGCGGCAACCAGGGCACGTAGGAACCAGACCGAGCCAAAGATGGTGCGCCGGCGCCATATCAGCCATAACGCCCAGAGCGAGAGCCCAACGAGCGCCGTGCCGATTCCAACCATCAAGTCAAAGCCGGTGTGGACCGCGAAGAGCGGTGGCCAATCCTGCTCTGGAAAGGAATCGAGGCCTGTCATAACGGCGTGCGGGTTGTGATAGGTCAACAGGCTCAGCAGGTCGGGAATTTCGATCGCATAATCGAGGTGATGGGTGGCAGCGTTCGGGATGCCGCCAATCGCCAGGGGCGCGCCAGGTTCGGTGGGAAACAAGCCCTCGGAGGCGGCCAGCTTGATGGGCTGGAGGAGGGCGACCTGGCGTGCGGCGAAATCGCCCGTAAGCGGCTGAAATACCGAGGCAATCGCTCCCATGGCGAGGGCAATCGTAACTGCGCGCCGATGGAACAGGTTGCCGCGATCACGTAGCAGCATGAAGGAATGAACACCGGCTACGGCTATACCGGTCGCGGCATAGGCGGCGATAATCATGTGCAGGGTTTCGTGAAAAGCGGCAGGGTTGAACAGCGCTGCGACTGGATTGATGTCGTACGGATGACCATGAGAATCGAGCTTAAAGCCCACTGGAGTGTTCATCCAGGAGTTAGCCATCACGACGAAGACCCCGGAAATCATGCCGCTGAAGGCAACGATGTAGCCAGCAGCGATATGAGCCCGGGGGGACAAGCGCTCCCATCCGTACAGGTAGAGGCCAAGGAAAATCGCCTCTGTGAAGAAGGCGAAGCCCTCGAGCGAAAAAGGCATGCCGATGATCGCTCCAGCCCGCTTCATGAAGTGGGGCCAGAGCAATCCGAGCTCGAAAGATAGCACGGTACCCGAGACTGCACCGACGGCGAACAGGATCGCGGTGCCGGTGGCCCATCTGCGGGCAAGCAGCAGATAGACCTCGTCACGCGTGCGCAGGTGAATCGTTTCGGCGAGCACCATCAGGAGCGGCATCGCGATCCCCATGCAAGCGAAGACGATATGGAAGCCGAGCGAGATGCCCATCTGGGAGCGCGCGGCGATAATGTTCGGCAGCATGGAGGCCCCCTTTAATCAGCAGAAGATGCGAAGCGTATCAGGAGCCGGTCCGAAGTAGACGGGCTGCTGCGCGCGCGATGTAAAGTTCCTCATTGAGCGGGATGACCCAAAGCGCGATCGGCGAACCGTCGGCGCTAAAGCAGCGTTCGCCCGCATCAGGCGCAGCGTTGAGCGCCGGTTCGAAATAGATACCGAGGGCTTCGAGTCCGGCACAAATGCGCGCACGCACCGATGCGGAATGCTCGCCAATCCCGCCGCCGAATATGACCGCGTCGGCGTTCCCAAGCGCGGCGAGATAAGCGCCGATATACTTGCGCACACGGTAGCTGAACATCGTGAGAGCGAGTTCGGCGGCGTCATCGTTGGGCGCGGCTTGTTCGAGTTCACGCATGTCCTTTGAACGCCCGGAGACGCCAAGCAGCCCGGAGTCGAAGTTGAGCATGTGCTCGACCCGATCCGGTGTGAGACGCTCAGCGCGGCCGAGATAGCTCAGGATCGCTGGATCGAGATCGCCGGATCGAGTCGCCATCATCAGTCCTTCCAGCGGCGTAAGGCCCATCGAGGTATCGACCGAGACCCCTGCACGAATCGCAGTGATCGAGCATCCAGCGCCGAGTTGCAGGGTGATCAGATTTAGCGAGGAGAGCGGACGGCCACTCAGCGAAGCATAACGCTCTAGCATCCAGGCATGGCCCGGGCCGTGAAAGCCGAAACGCCTGATACCGTAGCGAGCAGTGAGTTCGTGTGGGATCGCGTAAGTGCGGGCATAAGGTGGCATCGTGCGATGGAAGCTGGTGTCGGCAGCCACAATCGCTGGCAGCCGTGGAAAACGCTGCTGGACCACGCGCAGCGTCTTCAGCGCCGGGGGATTGTGCAGCGGTGCGAAACGGCTCGCTTGATCGAGGGCATCGAGTAGCTCCGCGGTCACAATAGATGGACCGGTCATCTGCTCGCCGCCATGCACGATCCGGTGAGCGATGGCATCGAGCGTTAGAGTATCTCCATCGAGGGCTTCGAGGATCAGGCTAGCGGCCTCTGCGTGATCGGCGAGCGCTTGGCTGCGATCAAACTTCGGACGGTTGTCAGCTTCCACAGTGAGATGAGCGTCCGGCCCGATGCGGTCGGCCAGGCCGCGGGCAACCGCGTGACCGTCGCAGCCACTGTCGTCAAGTTCGATCAACTCGAATTTGAGTGTAGAGCTGCCGCAATTGAAAACTAGAATACGCAAACTGTGAAGCCCGATAGGTCCTGCTCACTTACACGGTAGCTGAGCCGGAACCGTCAAGCGAAGGGGTGGTTAATTCAAATCCGAGTACGAAGATCGAATAGACGCGATTTAATCCGATGAGCGGCGTACGCGCATTATTGCAAATCTGCCTGCCAAATTTTGCTGGACCTGTGATCGAAACAATGCTAAACACTAACAAGCACTGATAAGATAGACTTTACTAACTCAGGGGGGTTAACCAGCATTTTAGATAAGTAAAGACCAGATCAAAGTACCTCAGGGTAGCCATGCTTCTTCAAAACCCGATGCCGCGAATTCCAGTTTGAGCGGCAGCCAATCCGGGCAGCTAATTCTCGGTGCGTCGCACGCACGGGAGTGAGCGGAATTAGCTGGCGAGGGCGGCGGCGATAGGTCCGCCGCCCTTGTATTTTGCGCAAGAATTTCTGAGTTTTAACGGCTATTTGGCATCGTGGAAGATGATCCCCAAGGTGGTCCGATACCCGCTGCGAATCGTGCTGACGCCGTGGCGGATGTTGACGCGATAGAAGCCGCGGAGGCCTTTAACTGGTCGCCAGCGAGTCGCGAAAATGACGGCTTGGCCTTGTTCGAGGGTAATTGCTTCGCAGCGGGATTGCGCTCGCGGACGCTGCTCGGCGACGATGAACTCGCCGCCAGTGAAGTCAACTTGGCGCTGGCTTAGCAGGCAGGTTAGCTGGAGTGGAAAGAAGATCTTGCCGTAGAGATCCTGATGCATGCAGTTGTAACCGCCTGCTTCGTAACGCAGCAGGAGCGGAGTTGGACGAGTCTGGGCGTGCTCATGGCAGAGGACGAGGAAGTCATCGAGAGAGTTAGGATAGGGCGCTTCGAGTTTCAGCGTAGTCATCCAGCGGTTAGCGAGCGGTACGAGGCAGGGATAGATAGCGGTGCGCAGTTGGGCGACCGCATCGGGCAGAGGATTTGCGAAATATTTGTATTCGCCCAGGCCGTAGCGAAAACGCGCCATCTCCACGCGGCTGCGGAAGTGATCGCGAATATCATAGAGGCCAGCGAGATGGGCACATTCGCCAGGCGTCAGGAGCGCAGGAGTAAGCGCATAGCCCTGCTCATCGAGGGCAGCGGTCAGGGCTGGCCAATTGAGCGCCGCGACGCGATCGCGGATGGGTGCAGTGGCTGCGGATGGCATCGAATAATTAGAACACGCGGTGTGCGATGGTGTGAAATCGTGCCCTCACCATAAGCCAGGGCAGCGGCCAGCGCTCGGGCTGAGACTGTCTCAAGCCTGCAAATTAAAGCAGCAGCGCCATCAGGCCCTCGACGTTGCCCACCATAGAAGGATGAATCCAAGCACGATTATCACCACGCCCTCGGCGTAGGTTGACTTGATC
>DATJUF010000109.1:0-14277 GCA_035502655.1 Binataceae bacterium (SeqCode) | reverse complement strand
TCCATATGGGTGTGCGCATCGATGATGCCCGGGGTCACGACATGACCCTCAGCATCGATCTTTTCTTTGGCGCTCTCGTTGATTTTGCCAATCGCAGCGATTTTGCCGTCAACGATTCCGACATCGGCATGCCGGCGCGGCGCTCCGGTTCCGTCAATCACGGTCCCGTTCTTAATGATTATGTCCAAACTCATTATCTTTCCTCCTGCCAGGTGCGGTTGCCGAGGAAGATGGGATCGACGCAGGCGTGATGTCGCCTCCCAGCGGTCTCCGCTGTTAAACAGAGTACAACTCACCTTAGCAATACTGATGAGTCCTTTATTTCACGAATCGAAGCTCTACGGCAAGCGTGGGTGCCTTGACCAATCGGCAATCAGATGTCTTGATACCAAATGCAATCACTCGAAGTCGTCGTGGTCCATCAGCGGGAGGCCGAACGCACTCTTGCCCAAAAACTCAAGGCTCTCGTCACTGTCGAACGGATGGTACAGCCCGGCGCGGACATCGCGATGCAACCGTTCCAGCGGCAGCCGCTTGAAATACGAAGATCCACCGACCGCTCGCAGCGCCAAATCAACCACCCGGACCGAATTCTCGATCGCAATCATGCGGGCCGCCACCGCGGTGCGTGACCATTCGCGCGGATGGACCGTATCCACTTCGGCTGCTGCCTTGTACATTGCGGCGCGCGCGCCTTCGATCAACATGTCCATCTCACCGACCTTATTGTAGACGCTCGGCTGATAGCTCAGCGGCTTTTTCAGCGGGTAACGCCTCCGCTCGCGCATGAACCCGATGGTGAAATCGCGCGCCGCTACCGCGATCCCGATATATGGCGCGCCAATTGTGAATGGCGCCTTGGCGAACACTTTCATGACGCGGCCGCTGGTCGATACCGGCCGTTGCATGATGATGTCCTCGTCGGTAACGAAGGCGTCGTTCAGCTCGGTGCTGCGCGATTCGGTCGAGCGCATCCCCATCGTGTGCCAGTCGTCCTTGAACGTCAGTCCCTTGGTCTCGCGCGGATTCACGAAGACACTGAGAATCGTTGGACCCTGCGGCGCGTCCTCCCACGCTGCCTCAAAGAAGAAATTGTCGAGAGCGATACTCTGCGTGCCGAAAATCTTGCGTCCGTTGACAACAAAGCCGCCATCTGTCCGCTTGGCCGTAGTACGTGGGCGTAGCGCGATTACGGCATTGTCCGGTTCGGAGCCTGAGCCTCCGCATACCTGACGCTCGGCCGCGATCCGCGTCAGTTTAGCGGTCACGTTCGGCGCCTTGAACTTGCGCTCGATATCGATCAGGAAGCCCAGGATATTGAAATGCATGTTGATTGCGAGCGCGGTCGCCCCGCAGCCTTGCGCCAGACGTTCCTGCGCCTTGATCCGTTCGAGCATTGTCGCGCCTAGCCCGCCAAACTTCTCCGGAATAATCAGATTGGTATAGCCACTCTCGCGCATCCGCGCGTAATTCTCGTACGGAAACGACCCTTCCTCGTCGTGACGCGCCGCGCGCTGCGCGAAATCGTCAGCCAGCGATGCGGCCAGATCGAAAAATCGAGTGCCGGGTTGGTTCTGGCGTTGATTCTGGCCTTCATGCTGAAGCTGACTCATACGTTTTCCTCCACCGGCGCCGGACCGGCTTCGCACAGGGTGTCATCGGCAAGCTCAAAACTGCGCCTTTGCCGCCAGATTTGTAAAGCTTTGCAAGCTGCTGGGGAAGACTGCTCCGGCGCGCCGAATACATTTCGTTTAAGCCTCGGCTACACACTCGCCCCATCCCGTGAAAGCTGCAAACATAATTAACGGGCCTCGCCATACCAACGGCAGGTACTGCAAGAGGGTATATATACAATTTGTGATGATGAGTCGGGTACGTTATTGGCTGATAGTAGCGCTCATGATTGGCATAATTGCGCCTGCGGGCGTCCTTGCCCATGCTCAAGAAAATCCAGGCAAGGGCGTGATCAAGATCCGGGTCACCGGCTTGCGTAATGACAAGGGTAGGACAGTCTGCACGCTCTGTTCTTCCCCCGAGGGCTATCCCAGTGATTGCAAAAAACAAGAAATCACTTCGGTTCCGATTCACCACGATAAGGCGGACTGCATCTTTCCGAACAAGGCGCCTGGCAGCTATGCCGCCACGGTCTTTCATGATGAGGATCTGAGCGGAAAATTCAAACGCAATTTTATTGGGATACCCCAGGAAGGTTTCGGTTTCTCCAACAATTATCGCCCAACCGTGCGCGCTCCCACCTGGAAAGAGGCCGCGTTCGGCTTCCCCGGCGGGGAAGAGACGATCACGATAAACATCATCAATTGGTAGCCGCGGCCCTTTTCCTCTGGAAGCCGTATTAGGTAACGATGCGGCTCCTCTTATCCCTGCCTCTGATCAAATCAAGGGGGAGGGGAAGAGCGGAGTCGCTCGATCGCGAGAAGCCGCCGCCGTGGTACTGGCGAGGTTCGCCGTGACTAGCGCCCCTTCCAGTTCGGCGGACGCTTGTCCGCGAACGCCCGTGCGCCCTCGCGCGCATCCTCAGTGTCTTGCAGCCAGGTGTAGAGCTCACGCTCTAGCTTCAGCCCGTCCTTCAACGGCTGATCAAGTCCGCGTAGGGCCGCCTGCTTAATCCGCGACACCGCGAGCGGCGCGCTCTTGCAGATTTCCGCCGCGATCGCTTCGCATTTCGGCATCAGCTCAGCCATCGTCACCACGTAATCGACAAGCCCCAGCCTGAGCGCCTCTTGTGCGCCGATCCGATTACCGGTGTAAAGCATTTCGAGCGCGCGCCCGAGCGGAATCAGCCGCGGCAGACGCTGCGTGCCGCCGCCACCGGGTAGCCATCCGAGCCGAACCTCGCCCAGCCCGAATTGGGCATGATCGGCCGCCACACGGATATCGCATGCGAGCGCCTGTTCGAGTCCTCCCCCGTTCGCATGTCCATTGACCGCAGCGATGATCGGTTTGTAGAGGTCGTACATCACCTCGAAAGGTGCCTCGTGTGGCTCTTTGTCCTGCGGTGCTGCGCCCGCGCGTGCGACATAGTTATCTTTTATATCGCTGCCAGCACAGAAGGCCCGCGCGCCCGCGCCGGTCAGAATCGCGACGCGCAGGCCGTCGTCATCGCGGAATTCGCGCCAGATGTGCGCGAGCATGCCGTAGGCCTCGAAATCGCAAGCGTTTAGGCGCTCGGGCCGATTGATTGTGACGTAGGCGATCGGTCCCCTTTTCGCGAACTCTACTTTCATTGCATTTCCTCCTGAATTTTCTCTTGCTCCAGCCTTTTTCCCGCTAACACGGCCATTGCTCAATCTGAGAGTGCCGGAAACCCGCCGTCGATTCGGGCGATTCGGAAGTATCATTCGACCCTCTTGCCTCACCCGACTCCCTTTGGCTACCGTGCTTACGCTTTGCAAATCCAACGATTCATCATCATTTGCGCGCTCGCGCTTCCCGCGGCCTTTGGCATCGCCACTCGGGCCGCCGCGTCCGACAACGGCCGCGTCAACGTCTATGTCGATTGCCGCACGCCCGACGCTGTCGGCGGCAGCCTTTGCGCGAACTTCAAAGACAAGATCCGCCAGTCGCCAGGTTACAATCTGGTGGATAATACCAGCACCTATGGTATCGGCGTGCATCTGGCGAGCGTCGACGTATGGACGGGAATCGAAGGCCAGCTCTCCGGACACCTGTCAGCGGTATCAGTGGTTTTCACGATTTTTGCCAACAAGCTGCCGGGCGAGGTCTATCTTGATTCCTCAGTCTCGCGCGTTGGCAAAGACGCCGTGGACGATATGACCACGCAGATGGTCTCGGCCGTGGGCCAGCAGGTCAACGCCAATTCCGACCTCTTCAGCAAGATGCGGATGGAACCCGAGAAATCGCTGGCTCCAGCCACGCCGCTAGCGCCGGCTACACCGTAAAGCCTTCGCCGTGAGCATAGCGAGGCGCGTCCTCTAATTCTAAGGCGGCCGGCGCGCAGATTCGCGTCTTCATAGATTTGCACACGAACACTGTCGTCCGCTTGAGCCTGACCAGCGCGGAGCGATATTCTAACACCTTGGCTATTATGTACGCGCGTAAGCGAGCACTCGATCGGATCGCCGGCGAAAAGGTGCTCTACGAGCGCAACCCCGGCGGTGAAATCCGTGTCTGCGTCGCCTATCCGAATATCTATCGGCTGGCGATGGCGAATCTCGGCTTTCAAGCCGTCTACCATATCTTTGAGTCTGATCCACATGTCGCCGCCGACCGCGGTTTCTTGCCCGACCCCGACGAACGTCTTGCCATACTTGGCCGTGGCGGCCGCCTGGTTTCCTTTGAGCGCGGCGAGCGCCTGACTGATTTCGCGATCGTTGCGTTTTCCATCTCCTTCGAGACCGACTATCTCAATGTCATCACGATGCTGCGGATGGCGGGAATTCCACTTCGCCGCGAGCATCGCGCCGGCCGCAACTATCCGTTGATTATCGCCGGCGGTTCCGCCATTTTTCTTAATCCGGAGCCAATCGCCGATTTCATCGACCTCTTTCTGATCGGCGAGGGCGAGGAGATGGTCCCCGAGTTCATCTCCGCGTATCGCAGCGCCGCGGGGGACGGGCAGCCGGCGATCACTCCCCATGCTTTTGCCGGCGTCGCTGGCGCCTATATCCCAGAGGACTACACGCCAATCACTAACCGCGATGGCCTGATCGAACGGCTGGAGTATCGCGGCTTGCGTTCACCGGGGGTGCAGCGCCGCCTCGTCAACGATCTGAATCGCTTCACCACAGCTTCGTTGATTCTCACCGAAGAATCCGTTTTCGGCGACATGTACCTGGTCGAGGCCAGCCGCGGATGCCAATGGGGTTGCCGTTTTTGCGCAGCCGGCTTCATGTACCGGCCGATTCGCTATCGTGCCCCCGCGATGCTAATTGCGGAGGCGCGGCGTGGCCTGGCCGAACGCAAGGTGATCGGCCTGGTCGGCGCCGAGATGGCCAGCGTGCCCGGCGTCACGGATATCGCCGTCAGCGTCGCCAACGCCGGTGGCCGCCTCTCACCGTCATCACTCAAGGCCGATTGCATCTCGCCGGGACTCGCCTCTGCGCTCGCCCGCAATGGGGTCCGCAGTGTAACGATTGCGCCTGAAGCGGGCAGTGAGCGGATGCGCAAGGTCATCAATAAAAACCTCACCGAGGCCGACATCCTGCGCGCTGCTGACCTGCTGGTCGAACGTGATATCGAAAGCCTCAAGCTCTATTTCATGATCGGCTTGCCCGAAGAGCGCGACGACGACCTGTTCGCAATTGCCGAACTGACCAGCAAAATCCTCGAGCGCGTCCGCGCGAGTCAAAAGCATATCGGCGGCGTCACCGTTTCCCTAAACCCCTTCGTGCCGAAGCCGTGGACGCCATTCCAATGGGATCCGATGGAGCCACCGGCCAGCCTCAAGCGCAAGGTCGCCACGCTTCGCGCAGCTTTGGGACGGATCGGCGGCCCGGCGATTACGCTCGACGCCGAGTCGCCCCGCGAAGCCTACTTCCAAACCCTCGTCTCCCGCGGCAATCGCGCTGTAGGCGGCATTCTGGAACGGCTCAGCGGCAACGGCTGCGAAGCCGCCGGCGCAATCTGGCATGAGCTCGCGCAAATCCGGCGAGAAGCGCTTAACGGTGGCAGCTTACCCAATCCCGACATCTTTGTAACTCGCGCGTTTGCTCACGACGAAACCTTACCGTGGGATTTTATCGACCATCATCTCCACAAATGGTTTCTGCTCTCAGAGCGCAAGAAGGCCCATTACGAGCATCAGACCAAACCCTGCGATGTTACTCGCTGTACTGTCTGCGGGGCTTGTTGAAGGGACGCTGAACGGGGGTTGGATGAAGGAGGAGGTGGCGGCAATGGATGCCGGTTCGGATTTATGGCCTTGCGTGAAACTCAGCGACTCTTTGATTAAGCGCCAGCCCGGCCCGCTGATATTGCGCGGGCGGCGCTCGCCGGTCCGGTTGCACGCCGCCGCCGTCCTTGCGCTTACCTTTTTGTTCACGCTGCCGCTCGCGCCCGCGGCTCTGATAGCGGGCGATGCGCCCGATCTTCTTCCAGATACCTCGATCGCCCCGGCTAATACTGTCGCCCCGCCTGCCTCGCCGACGCCGCCGCGGCGCACCGCGCCTCCCCGCAGGATAGCTTTCCCCCGCGATGAAGGCGCCAATGCCACCGCATCTTCGGCACCGATAGTTCATCATCAGGCGCCGCGGGCGAACGCCACCCCCATTCCTAACTTCGTCTTTGATGTGGAGCCTGCCGACGCCCGCGTAATTCTGCGCAGTGACGCCGCTGTTTATATGCAGCCGAGTAAAATGAGTCCGATCGTCGAGCAGCTTCAAACCGGCCAGCCCATGCACGTGACTGGATCGACACACTATTTCCTGCAGATCAAACTAAAAAATGGCTCAGTCGGCTACGTCCTCTCCGACGACGCTTACCTGACCGTTCCCGCCGACAAAATCTTTCGTCTCACCTCGACCACCCCGGTGCTGGAACGGCCCAATAAGTGGGCCAAGCAGCTCGCGACAGTCCATCAGGGCCACGATGTTCACGTCGTCGGCGTGGCGCTAGATTATATGAAGATTCAGATGAAAAGCGGACTTGAAGGCTATATCGCGACGCGCGCACTCGAATAGCGCACATGGCCTGAGGCTTATGCCGCTCGCGGAGCCTTCATCAGGGAATGATGCTCCTCATCCCGGCCGCAATCCACTACGCGCGGAAAGGTGATTGTGAACACCGAGCCCACGCCCTTGTCGCTCGTGGCCGTCAGACGCGCGCCGTTGCATTCCAGATAGCCCTTGGCTACTGCCAGCCCCAGGCCGGCGCCTTCGAACCGGCGTGTGACGCTCGTGTCCTCTTGCGCAAATGGTTCGAGCAGCCGCGGCAGGAAAGCTGGATCGATACCGATCCCGGTATCGCCCACGTCAAGGCATAGCTCGCCTCCGGCGCCCTGGTAGACACGGATTTTGAGCCCGCCTTGATTCGTGAACTTAATCGCATTCTCGAGCAGATTGAGGATCGCGTGGCCGAGGCAATATTCGTCACACCAGACCTCTGCCTGGCCGGCTTCGTAACCGCACTCGATAGTCAGGTTCTTGACTGTGGCATCAGCTTCGACCTCCCGCAATTGCCGCTCAATCAGCGGCTCCAGCTTGAGCATCTGCGGCGCCACAGTGAGCGAACCGGAACTCAGCTTGGAAAAGTCGAGCACTCCATCAATAGTCCGTAAGAGCCGCTGCCCGGCCCGCGTGATCGCCGCCAGAAATTCCTTCTGGCTGTTGTCCCCATTTTCCTCCAGATACTCGGCGACCAGATCACTGTAGCCCATGATGATATTGACGGGCGTCCGCACCTCATGGCTCATGTTCGCGAGGAAAGCCGATTTGAGCCGTGCCGACTCCAGCGCCAGGTCGCGCGCCTGCGCAATCGCCACTTCCTGATGCTTGCGTGCCGAAATGTCACGCACGCTCACTACCAGCATAGTTTCGTCGCCGAGATCGGTTACCGCCTTCATGATTGATTCGCAGCTCAGCCAGGAGTCATCGGCCCCGCGCACGCAGTATTCCACCCGTGTCACCTCGCCCGGATGCCGGAAGGCACGCTTCGTTGCCTCGGTAATCGCGTCTCGCCACTCGGGCTCGACGTAATCAATTGTCGGCGTACCGATCAATGCCTCGGCTGGCAGGCCCAACAGGGACTCGTACGCGCCGCCGATAAAGCGAATCAGCCCGCACTGGTCAATCACTACCAGCACGTCCGAAGTATGCTCGATCACGCGCCGGAAATAGGCTTCGCTGCGCTGCAATTTTTGCTGCGCCTCGCTGTTCGCGATCGCGCTTGTAAGGATATTTGCTACTGCCTCTATGAAGTTGGCATCATCGCGGCTGAACCTCCGCCGATCGCGGGAATACACCAATAGTACGCCATGATATTCGTTAAGCGATCCGAACGCGGCTGCCATCGCGCTGGCGAAACCCCTCTGCACAATCTCCGGATGGGGTATAAAGCGGGTTTCAGCCGCCAGATTCTCACTGATCACCGGCTCCCCAGCCGTTGCCGCTGCCGCCGCCAGTGAGGCATATGGCGCCACTTTCAGATCGGCCAAATCTTCTCCGATAGCCTCTGCCGCCACGAGCGCCTGCGGCTTGAAGTCCGCCTCAGTATCGCCGCCGACGAACACGCCCGCCAAATCAATGTCCAACGCCTCGCGTACCCGCTCGGCCGTACTCTGCGCAAGATCCGCGAACGGAGTTCCTCCGAGTGCGCTCTTGCTGATAGCGGCAATCGTCTCCTGCTGCCGCAATCGCGCCTTTAATTCCTCTTCGGCTGCGACCCGCCGCGAAACGTCGGTATTGACGCTGAGGGTGCCGGTAATCCGTCCTCGCGCGTCGCGCAACGGCGCCTTCCACATTTCGAAGCTATGGCCATTGATTAAGGCCATCGTTGTCGTGGTCTCGCCCGCCAGTGCCTTTCGCGTGCTCTCAGCGATCAGCGAGCCTGTGCCCATAAACTCGAGCGCTGAACGGCCCACCAGTGCCTCACCACCCTGTATCCCGAGTGCAGTGAGTGCCTGCCCCTCCAACATCGTGTAGACGCCGTTGTGGTCGGTGGCTGAGACCATCAGCGGCGCGTGCGCCAGCGCCTCACGCAGCCATCGCTCCGTCTCTTTCGGCTTGCCGCGCGCCGCGCGCTCCTCCGAAATATCGCGGACGATGAAAGACACTCCCAGCGTAGCTCCACCGGCGGCGACAATAGGAACGGCGGTCATTAGAGCATCGAAGACTGAGCCATCCTTACGCAAACCTTGCGTTGCTACATCCCGGACGCTCTCACCATGGTACAACCAGCTATCAAGCTCGTTGAGCTTGTCAATCAAGCGGGGCGGCGCCAGCAGAGCTATCGGTTGGCCAATCGCCTCTTGCGCCGTATATCCGAAGATGCGCTCCGCACTCTGATTCCAGCTCGTGAAGCGCAGTGCCGAATCGCAACTTACGATGGCCGCCTCACTCACGTCGGCAATTGTCTGCAGCAGGGCAGTCGTGTATTCGCGCCGGCGTTCGTCCGTGAGTTCACGGCCGGGGCCTTCATAGGGCAGCGCTAATCTGTTTTCACTACCGGTAACAGGCGAGCCCGAAAGATCGTCCAGCTTCGTCATGGCCAAATCGTTGAGGCCTTCGGCTGTAAGCTTGAGTCTCTGATTGGGACCGGCAGGCTCGAATCCGATTCGTAGCTTATTCCTCGCTCCGTTGCGCGGCGGTGATGTTAACGGTGCTCCCAAATTCTATCCTTGCTCTTGCCTTGTAATGTTCTAAGAGGCAGCGTCTTTCCCCATTCCGCAATTGTCAGATTGTACGCAGCAAGCACAGTGCCAGTGGGAGAGTAATAGAACTCTGCTCAATGTAGAAAAAGCCCAATATCCGCCATGTGCGCTGTTTTTAGCCAAAGGGCTGCTTGCCGCATTGCGGCACAGCCTCAGGCTCGCGCGTCTCTTAATGATACGATCTGTGTTTCAGTCATCAAAAATTGACTGCTAGTCATCAACACTTGCTAACTTATTTACAAGGCTTGAATTTTGCCCCCGGATAACGGGTTTATGGTGGCGATTTATCCCAGTCCCGCCTGCCGTGATGGTGCTGCCGCCTCGCGCAATATGCTGAACAGCGTTGAGCGCTTCACTGGTTTGCTTAGATGGGTATCGCAACCCGCATCGAGACTCTGCCGGACCGCATCCTCAAGTACCGCTGCCGTCAGCGCGATTATCGGAGTACGCTCCAGTCCGCGCGCCTGCTCCCAGGCCCGCATTTGCCGAATCGCCTCGTAACCGTCGGTCCCGGGCATATGCAGGTCCATCAGCACCACGTCGTAGCGATGTTGCTTGTAGTAAGCCATCGCCTCCGCACCGCTGCCAGCTAAATCAAGCTGGCAGCCACTCTCCCGTAAATAGGCTTGAATCAGCATTCGATTGTCTTCGGCATCATCCGCTACCAGTATTCGCATCGCTGGCAGCCGCTGACTCGGCGTTTCAACGGTACGATGCTCGCAGCCTGAGCGCGAATCTGTTTCCACTCCTGCCAGTGCCGCCCTGATTGCCGTACTCAACTCGGCGCGCCGCGCTGGCTTGATCGCATAATGACGTATCCCCAAATCAACCAGGCGTCTCAACCATGCCGTGCGGTCAGGCACCGGTATCAGTGCGATTACCGGTAGCGAGGCCGTTCGCGCAGCCTCCACCATCCTGTTTATCGCGTTCGTCACAGCGGAATCGGTTCCTGCCGCTGGCATATCGATGAGCAGAGCGTCAGCTTGCGGCTTCGCATTGATTGCTGCCGCTAACTCAATGGCGCTGTGCACCTGCTGAACCGTCGCGCCGAAGCTGGCCAGGGTTGCCGCGAGCGCCGCTCTGGCGTGTTCCAGACCCCCGTCCAGCAAGAGCTTACGACCGGCTAATGTTCGCCTCCACTCGTATTCGTCATTGTGGTTTGCACGCGGCCGATAACCCAGCCGAATCGCGCAGTGAAAGCTGCTGCCCGCTCCAGGCGCACTTTCAAGCGATACTCTTCCGCCCATCAACTCGGTTAGCTGCTTGACGATAGCTAATCCTAGCCCGCTGCCGGGCGGTGCGGCCGGACGCGTTGCCGCCTGCGCATAACTGGCAAAAATCCGCTCATGCTCGGCTGCTTCAATCCCTATTCCGGTATCAATCACACTGACGCGAATCACTCCGGCGGCGCCTGGTTCCCTTGTAACCACGATCGCGACTTCACCGGTGACAGTGAACTTGATCGCATTGCCAGCCAGATTCATCAGAATCTGTTGCAGCCGCCGATAGTCGCCAATCGCGACGAACGGCACATCTATGCCAATCTGCACGCTCAATTCCAGCCCCTTGCGATGGGCCTCAGGAGCCAGGGTTTCGGCAACTCCCTCCACCAATTCGATTAGATTAAATTCCGCCGCTTCGAGCTTGAGATTGCCGCTCTCGGCGCGGGCAAAATCCAGGATGTCGTTGACCAGGGCGAGCAATGCTTTACCGTTGCCTACGATCACATCGAGATAGTGGCGCTGTTCTTCGTTGAGCTGCGTGTCGGCCAGTAATTCGGCCATTCCGAGCATCGCGTTCATCGGCGAACGCAACTCGTGCGACATATTTGATAGGAAGGCGCTCTTAGCCTGTACTGCCGCCAACGCCTCTTCCCGAGCCGCTATCACTGCGGCGTACATGTGATCAGGATCGGCTGGCCTGGCTGGTGGCTTCGGTTGAGGGCTTGTGGCGCCGAGTTTCCACCGTCGCCATGAGAGCAGCCACTTGAGGATAATTTCGCGCAATCAGAACCACCGGCCAGTCATTTGAGACTCGCACCAGCGAGCGCTGGGCTGTGCTGCTCCGTAACGCTTCGCGTTGCTTGCAAGCAAGTGACGCCCGCTATATTGCATAGCTTTGCTCAATAATAATAGGAATAGCCTAGAATCACTCAGTTAATAGGAAGCATGGACAAGAATAGAGCTGATATCGACGTACCGCTTCGATCTAGAAAACAAAGGCAACATCGAACGCAGCCGGGCTAATTGACTGTAACAAGATTGCGCTTAGAGATTCTGCGCTGAGTTTGGATTCGCGGGTAAAGATCAAACAGGAAGGCAAACCGAAGCTGCGGGAGCTATCCTGTTCATCTGATAGGCTAGCTTGCTCGGCGAGGTTAGTGGCCTGTCACTGATAGTACGGTTGTGTTGACGGCCGCGACCGTGCTGCTGATCTGCTGCCCCAAAACCTCGTACGCTAGCAAGACGAGGATCGCTGCAGCGACGAGTACTAGAACGTATTCGGTTGTCGTCTGCCCCCGCAATAGCCAGACACGGCTACCCAAAACATTTGAATACGCACCCAAGGCTCGTCGGTTTAACATCCCGATTTCAGGCTCGGGCGACCTTTCAGCACTAGGCCATAGACGGCTTTTGGTTAAACATCCGTAAACCATATTAATGATCCACAGTAGTGATCCGAAACTTGCTATAAGCATCCCATACGTATCATGTTAGTCAACACGTCGTGCGTAAACAATTCACACTAATAAATAGCAATTCGCACCATCATTCACCGTCTCTATACTAAAACTTACCTGTTTCGCCGCATTCCAGCGGTTAGCGCCTAACCGCCGCTGCCCGTTGGCGGCGCTTAACTTCCGTAGCCATTTTCGGCTGTTCGTCTCGCCTGATAGAGCTCGCTATGGTGGCAGTTCAAAGACCAATCATGTGCTGTAAACTTAGAGCCGTCTGACACCGTAGTTCAGCATGGCTTTGTGAGGAGAGAATGTCTAACTTTACCGATCCAGCATCTATTGAAAGCTATCACGCGCATATCTATTACGATACGGAATCGCGGCCGGCCGCTGCCGCTGTGCGCGAAGAGATCCAGAAGACTTTCAAAGTTGAGCTAGGCCGCTGGCGCGATGAGCCGGTTGGCCCGCATCCGGAGCCGATGTATCAAGTGGCGTTCGCACCTGATCAATTCCCGCGCCTGGTGCCGTGGCTGATGCTTAACCGCGCCGGCCTAACCGTGCTGGTTCATCCGAACACCGGCGACGCGTATCGGGATCATGCCGAACATGCATTATGGCTCGGCGCCAAGCTCGAACTACGCCTGGCGATCCTGAAGGCCATCATCGCCAAAGGCTGATTGAGCAAGTCCTGATCGCCAGGATTGATCACCAAAGCGCAAGCGGCGACGGAAGCGGGCCAAGACGTGAATAGCCGAGGTTCCGCACATCTTCAGATCGCGCCGCTGCCACTCAACGCCGCGATTTCCGCCGCGCTGTAGCCAGCCTCGCCCAGTACCTCTTTCGTATGCTCCCCGAGCCGCGGAGCGCGGCCGGCGACGCCGATCACGCGGTCATGCCCGTCGGTCGCGACTGAGACCGGATAATACAAATCCCTCCCCAATTCTGGATGATTGATCGGCGCGAAGCTGCCGCGCGCCTGAAAATGCGGGTCATCGAGATTCTCTTCGGGATAGCGCACGCTGGCCCACAACAACCCTTTGGCTTGTGCGCGATGGTATAATTCTTCAGCCGTGTATGCCGCGGCGAGCTTGTCCACCATCGCATTGAAATGACTAGCCGCCTCTGACGGCGCGCTTTTCACGAGTTCGCGATAGGCCTCGGAATCAAGATCATGCTCGATTCCCGCCTCGGTCAGCATCGCCGCAATCGTCCGCCGTTCGTGCCCGCTCCAGAACAAGAAACCCTTGACGTAACGGCCATCCTTGGTCCGTCTGAGCCACGGACGGGTGGGTTTTTCGGCGGCATGGCGTCCGGTCTGCCGCTTCACGATCGCCTTAGCGTAGATATAGGTTGGCATCGCGACTTCAGTGCAGGTGCTCACCGCCTCGTGAATCGAAACGTCTATAACATCGCCTTCGCCGGTAAGCTCGCGCGCATTGAGCACGCCCAGAATCGCGATTACCGCGTGCTCTCCTGCGATATGGTATGCCTGCCACATCCCGGGTGCGATCGGCGGCGTGTCGTAGGTGCCGTCTTTTGACGGATCGTAACCACACGACATCATCACTCCGCCCAGCGCCAGATGGGTCAGGTCGGTCATCTTCAAGTCGCGATAGGGACCGTCCAGCCCGAATGGCGTCAACGTGCATATCACCAGCCGCGGCTTTGACGCCTGTAACTCGCGATAAAGTTTGAGCCGCTCGGCGACATCAGCCGCTTCGCCCGAATCGAGAATCACGTCAGCCTTTGCCGCCAGCCGCTGGATCACTGCGCCCGCTTGCGGATGATTTGCGTCGATTCTGACGCTTCGCTTGCCGAGATTGTAGCGCGCGAAGTGGAGACTGTGCTCCGGATCGTGATCAGCCGTGGTAAAGGGGCCGAGACGCCGCGAAGCCGAACCTTCGTGCTGCTCCAGCTTGATCACGTGCGCGCCCAATGACCCCAGCAGCATCGCGGCAAATTCACCACGCTCGTCGCCGGCCTCCAGAACCGTCAGCCCTTCGAGCGCCGAACCCAGTAATGCTTCGGTATTCAAATCGTCCATTCCTCGCGCAGTGTTTCGATTTCGGCGTTGCTGAGACCCAGAATTTCGCGATAGACGTACTCGTTATCTTGACCCATCACCGGCGAGGCTCGCCCGATCGGCCCGCCGACATTCACGGCCGTAGACTCGAAATGCGCCGGAAAATTCTCGATCGGCCATGTTCCGATTTCGGCATGTTCAAGCGGCACGAAATAGCCGCGCGCCTTGAGC
>DATJUF010000108.1:0-3067 GCA_035502655.1 Binataceae bacterium (SeqCode) | reverse complement strand
GGCCGAAAATTGTGCCTAGTGCGCGGGCGGATGCTACTTTTTTTGGCGTCCGATGCCATCGCCGTTGACAGCTAATCCAACGCCTCGGCGAAGCTGCGGCGGAATAATCTCGCGCCTCCGTGTATCTCGCAATGCCGAATGTTTCATATTGCATTAAAGTTAATTGCATCATGCACGGTCACATTTCATTCCGCATTACTCACTCAAATAGCGATTACGGCATTGCACAATACTCAGTGAATGCACGATTGGGGCACGAGTCCTGCTGAACGTGCCTGCGGCAATGCGGCGGTCGTGGCCTGATTAAAGCTGGTCATCGCCGTGCGAACCGCAGCCGCAGACGTTGCTGGCTGAAGCCGAAACCTGGGCCGGCGGGGGATCACGGTTTATGTTCAGGCGGCTATCCAGAGGGTTGGGCATTACGCGCCCGCTGAAGCTGCGCGCTAATGCGATCAAAGCGCTCGCCCTGCACGTGCGAGGGGAGGCGCGCACTGACGATCCGCTGTTGCTCGATTTGACGGTGCGTTTGCAGATGCGATGGCGCGCGCGGGAGCTGCATCCGTGGGATCGCGATCTTTCACCAGAGCGGGCCGCGCGCAAGCTGGCTCAGCAGACTTTAAACGATACTGAAGCGGCGCTTGAGCGCCTCTTTAAGGCGTGTCCAGACGTTGACGTGATCGAATTGAGCGTGATCGAACCGAATCCCGACGGGAATCGCCGGATGATTATCGGGACTGTGCGGCGCGATGAGTTTACGCAATGGCATCCGCTATCAACGGACATGCGGCTGCGGCTGGTCGGGCTCCACTATCGGCTGGTGAATGAGAATCTCGAACCGCTCCCAGCGGAGCGGTTCGGCGAGAAACAGGAAAGTACGCCAATAGCCAGTGGCTTCAGCGGCGATCCCACTAAGCCTCACTGAGTATTGGCGCAGAAATAGCGGCATATCTAATCAGGTTGCCGCGTTAGCGTTCGGATTAATGAATATGCGGCGGGGCGAGGCCGCGAGATGCGGCTGCACAGGCCGTCAAAAACTGCAAGAGGAAGGGAGACAAAATGGCTGAACCAGCCGAAGTTAAAATGGTGCCTACGCTTGGTTTGACCGGGGTCACGGTCAACGCGATGGCGCTGATCGCACCCGGGGCATTCCTATGGATCACGTTCGTGGTCCAGGCAGGTTATTCATATCCGTCGGGCATGGCGATGTGGGCGGGAATTTTTGCTGCTATTGTCCTGGCCTATGCCACGGCCCTTTCGTACTCAGAGTTAGCGAAGCTGTATCCGGGAGCCGGCAGTTCATATTTATTTGCGGAGCGCGCGTTTCTTAACACGACGCACGCTTATCGCTTCGCCCGGGTCGCCAAGTTCGTGACGGGGTGGGCCTCGCACCTTTACTACTGGGTTTATCCGGGCGTCATGGTCGCGACGATTGGGGTCATGATTGGCTATATCCTTGGGACGCTGGTGCCGGGCGCAATGAATTCAGGTGTCCCAGGACCTGTCTTCATGGCCCTGATAGCGGTTATTTTCGCATACCTGATTTCATACATCGCGTACAGGGGCGTGGTCGGCTCGACGATGGTGAATCTTGCGATAAACGCGATTCAGATCATCGCGCTGCTGTTCTTTTCAGCGCTGGCGATTATCTACCGCGTGGGCCATCCGGACGGTTCGATGGGACTCGCGCTGGACGGGACCACGAAGGTATTACACTACACTTTCTCAGGAGCTGCCCCGGCCCATCCGAGTGCGCTATCTGTTGTTTTGCCGCACAATTTCTCCTGGATGATGCTGCAGGCCACCATCGCGATCCTGCTATTGGTAGGATTTGAATCGATTACCTCGCTCGGCGAGGAGGCGAAGAATCCCCAGAAGGACATTCCTCGCGGGGTGCTTTTATCAATTACTATCCAATGTCTATTCATGTATCTGATCGAATATTTTGCCGCTAACTATTTCATGAATAGCCTGTACAGCCTGAACGACGCGAAAGGCTCCGCCGCGCCGATCGGCGATATGATGACGATCGTCGGCAATGCGCTGCTCGGCGGACATGGCGAAATGTTCATGTTGATCGAGGCAGTCACGGTCTTTCTGGCACTCATAGGAACGACGCTTTCTTGTATCAACACAGGTGCACGAGTCACGTTTGCGATGGGCCGCGATGAAGAGGTGCCAGAGCATTTTGGCTTCCTGCACGGCAAGAATCTCACGCCGCATCGGGCGATCTGGACGCTAGCGACGATCTCCGCAATCTTCGGCGCCTATGCGGCACTGTACTTCTTCGCTGGCTCGGCGGCTCCGGATGACAAGACAATTGCGACCCTGCCGCACAACATTTGGTACGCGATCGGGATGAGTTCCAATGCGAGCCTATCGTCGCTGCCGAATGGCCTGGAACTGGTGACGCTCATCTCAAACTTCGGAACATTCATGCTCTACGGCCTGACCAACATCATCTGTATTGTTGCGTTTCGCGAACGTCACGACTTTCACGGCTTCAAGCACATGATCGTTCCGGTCTTCGGCGCACTCGCCAACTTCGCCTGCATGGCTTTCTACATCATCGGTCCGGTAGAGGGGTTGGGCAGTGTCAAAGAACCGCTGATGGCTGTCGGCTTTGCAGTGCTGTGGGGTTTGTACGGAGCATTCTACTTTAGTCGGAATTCGAAAAAGCGTGGCAAGAGCGCGACCCTCGCGGAGCGGCCCGCAATGTAATTGATCAAGGTATTTCCCGCGCGGGTATCGCCAACCCGCGTTATGAACAGCGCTGGCGTCTAGTGGCTTGGGCCAGCGCAGTTCGGGGAGCAGACCGGCCGGTCCGGATCAGCCGCAAGGTTGAAGGGCCGGCCGGTCGTTTTTTACCGTGCGCCTCGCTTGCCAGGACGTGCCGATGTGAGTCTGCGAGCATCGGGCGTCTCACACCTCTGAGGTCCTGCGCGCACGAATCCGCAAGGCAGCGTCGGCTCACCAACTATCGAGTCCCGCGTAAACTAGTGACAGCGGCAGCGCGCAGCGGCAACGTTGACTCTCACAAGGATCATGACATCCGCCCACTTCATCGAGC
>DATJUF010000107.1:0-4647 GCA_035502655.1 Binataceae bacterium (SeqCode) | reverse complement strand
TGATGGCTTCGAGGTTCGCGCCACGTGCGCAGAACACGACTTCCTCACCGGCTTGTTGCAGCCGCGCGCCATAATAGGCGCCGACGGCGCCCGCTCCCATGACGAGAATTTTCATGCTGCCCCTGTCGCCTTCCGTTCCTTTCCTTCACCGCGCCGAGCGTTTTATCGGCGGTGCAAAAATCAAACGCCGCCGGCCGTTGGGGCCGGCGGCGCCGCGCGAATACACAGTCTGAAGCGAACCTAGATACTCATGTGGTAAAGTTCCGCGACATTGTCGTGGAGGATGTCGTCCTTTTCTTCAGCGGTCAGATTTTTCGTCTGCTCCGCCAGCACTTCCTGCGACCACGGCCAAGTCGAGTCGCTATGCGGGAAGTCATTTGCCCACATTAAACGCTTGACGTTGCACATGTCTTTCATCTGGAACGCGACATAGTCATCCTGGAAAGTCGTGTAGACGTGCTCGCGGAAGTATTCGCTGGGCATCTTCTCCAGTTCACGCTTCAGCATCCACGACCGATGGCGCTTGTAGGCATGATCGGCGCGATACATGAAATGCGGCACCCAGCCGGCGTCAGCTTCGACGCATACCAGCTTGAGCTTGGGATTTCGCATGAAGACGCCGCCGAAGATGAATGTCCCGATGAGGTCCTGATTGCCACGGATTATTGAGAGAAAGCCGTTGATGCGCGGTCCGCGCGTCTTGAAGCTGTCCTGTTTGCTGGTAAGGATATGGAAGCTGATCGGCATATCCATATCGACGACTGCCTGCCAGAACGGATCATAAATCGGGTCGTCGTAATCGCCGACCTGCGGATTGCCGGGCAGCATCACGCCGCGCAAGCCCATCTCTTTCATTCTGCGCACGTCTTCGATGCCCTCTTCGACTGAGCGCATCGCCGTCTGGCCGAGTCCGAGCAGGCGGTCCGGATGAGCCGCGCAGTACTCCGCGATCCAGAGGTTATACGCGTCGAAGCATGCCTTCTTGTAATCATAATCCTCATGGTTGCAGAGCAGCATGCCGATCGTAGGATAGATAACCTCGGCGTCAACACCGTCGCGCTTTTGATCGGCCATGCGCGCTTCAGGGTCCCATCCGCCACGGTGCAGATCCTCGAACTTGGCGCCGAACATCTTCAGGTCCTTGGCGTCCTGCCCAGCCGCGGCGACGAGGCCCATCGCGATCGGCTTTTTGATTCCCTCAATCACGAAGATGTCGCCCAGCTTATCGTCGTGGACCATATGCGGAGCAGTCTCCTTGTACTTATGGTCGATACGATCGATGTAGCAGCCCGGCGGTTCGGTGATGTGAGAATCAGCGGAAATTATTGTTTTTGGCATCGATTGCCCTCCGTTGGAGGTCTGCTGCTTAAGTCGGCTCGCAGCCCCCGGTTAGCGTTGATTTGCGGTCGTTCGGTCCAAGCCGGCAAACTACAAAACATAATTCTAGCGCTGATAGTTTTACACAGACAAAGCTTTCTTGCCAAATCTAAATGCGGCGCCGACTCGCCGGAACCCATCGCGAGTGGCGATAGCGTTGCGGGTAGTCACCCGTTAAGCTGCTCAACGGCGGTATGATGATCTGCCGCTGTTTTGCCATGCTATCGTATTATTCTCTCGCGCCGCTCAATTCCGTCCTCAACAGCATCGCTGCGATTCTGCTGCTGTGCGGCTTTATCTTTATACGAAAGGGCCGGATTCGCGCTCACCGTTTTTGCATGATCAGTGCGGTAATCGTCTCGACTCTGTTCTTCATCTCGTACCTGATTTACCACTATCACGTCGGCGACGTGCACTTTCAGGGGCACGGACTGGTGCGGCCGGCCTATTTTACGATCCTGATCACGCACGTGACCCTGGCTATGGCGATTCTGCCGCTAGTGGTGATTACGCTATGGCGGGCGCTCGGCGGCCGCTTCGCGTCGCATCGCCGAATAGCGGTCGTGACGTGGCCGCTATGGATGTACGTCTCCGTTACCGGAGTGATCGTCTATCTAATGTGTTACCGGCTGTACCCGCCGGGCTATCATAACGTGGTTGCGCCTACCGCCATCGTGAGTGTTGCGCACCGATAAGCATCGTCATCGGTGCGCTCTGGTGTTCAGCTTTCGAGGAATTTACGCACGGCCTTGACGAAAGCCTCGGGCTGCTCGTAGGGCAGCATGTGGCCGGCCTGCTTGATCATCTCGATCCGAGTGTTGCGGATACGGCTGGTGAATTCATCGGCGTAGACCGGCGGAACGAGGCGATCAGATTCGCCCCAGACCAGCAGCGTCGGCGCACTGATTCGGTAGGCACGCTTTTTCAGCCCGCGATCAGGTATGGGCCACAGGAATTTGCTGGCGCTCGAGAAACGCTTCACGCGCTCGACATACATATCCGCGAGCTGTTGCAAGTCCTCGGGCACCGTCAGGAACATTTTCGCGAAGGGTGACGCGGGGTCGTGGAACAGATAACCGCCCAATTCGCTCAAGTCGGTAGCGAAAACGTCGGGTATTGGATGCGCATCAATCCAGAAACCCGCCGCTCCTACCAGCACTAGCCGCTTCGCACGACGGGTGTCGAGTGCCGCGACTTCGGCGGCGAGCATCCCGCCCATCGAATGGCCCACGATATGCGCGCTGGGGATTTCCAGGTCGTCCATCAACTGATGGTAGAAGAGAGCAGCATCGATGACGTCCTCAATCAACTCACCACCAGTTGATTCGCCAAAGCCAGGGAGGTGCGGTGCGATGACACGGAAGTCCTTGCCCAATTCTTCGAGAAACGGCTCGAAACCGAGCAAGCCACCGGCACCGTGAAGATAGAGCAATGGTTCGCCGGCGCCGTACTCGTAGGCTTCGACGGAAAAACGGCCGCCTGCAATTGGGTGGGTCGTCTTCATTTCCCCGCCTCCCGAGCCGGATGAGCTGAGGCCTCCGCGACGGTTGCATGACCGTTCGCGCCGTTGATCGTGGGCCGATCGAACTCCAGCGGCGCCGGAATCGCCCGCTCGTCGAGCGGTAGCGGTTTGGGTGACCAGCGATCCTCGAAGCCGGTCCACAGATCGCGTGTATGCGGCATGACTTCGCGGGCGAACAGTTCCGTGTTTTTACGGACCAGTTCAGGCGGCATCGAGCCGATTTGCTGCAAGATCATAAGATGACCGCAGTTGAGGCTCTTCATTGCTTCCCGCAGCCGCTCGCGAACCGTCTTGGGCGAGCCCGCGATGATATAGCCTTGATCGACGAAGTCCTTCCAGGTCAGACCCTCGCGCCGGAGCGCCGCTTCTTTTCCGACCTGGGCCAGTACGCCCGCGCGAATCGTGCTTTGAGTGCGATAGCCAGGCGCATCGGCGAAGCCGTTATAAACGTGCAGGCACCGATTGTAGAAGTAATCCATGTGCGGGGCGTAATCGCGTTCGGCCTGCTCGTCGGTCTCCGCTACGGCGACTACTTGGGCAAAGCCGAGGCTATATGGATTAAGCTCCTTGCCCTTTTTCGCCATCACGTTCCAATAGCCATCGGCGACTTTCTTTCCGGCTTTGTAACCGAAATACGAGAGGAAGCTGTACTGATAGCCATGGTCGGCGCAAAAGTCCCAAGTCTCGATCGAGCCTCCGCCCGGAATCCAAATCGGCGGATGCGGTTGCTGGAGCGGCTTAGGCCATAGATTGACGTAGCGCAGCTTGGTGAATTTGCCGTTGAAGGAGAAGACGTCCTGCTCCTTCCACGCTCGAATAATCAGCTCGTGCGCCTCGGCGTATTTCTCGCGGATCGTCGCGGGTACTTCGCCGTAACAGAAGTTGGTGTCCATCGAGGTGCCGACCGGGAAGCCCGCGACCAGCCGGCCGCCGCTGAGCACGTCGAGCATTGCGAATTCCTCGGCGACGCGAATCGGCGGATTGTACAAGGCAATCGAATTTCCCAACACTACCAAGTTGGCGCGCCGCGTCCGCCGGGTCATCGCCGCGGCCATGATATTGGGCGAGGGCATCAGGCCGTAGGCATTCTGATGATGCTCGTTGACCCCGAGGCCATCGAAGCCCATCTGGTCGGCAAATTCGAGCTGGTCGAGGTAGTCGTTGTAGAGCCGGTGGCCGATTTTTGGGTCATAGAGGTTGCGCGGAATGTCGACCCATACGCTGCGGTACTTTTCTTTGAAGTCGTCTGGCAGATACCGGTACGGCATCAGATGGAACCAGGTGAATTTCATTGCCCTATGCTCCCTTGGCGCGAGGATGGTTGACATACGCGCGGCTGTTCACAAATTACCCTAGAATCGCGCCCAACTGAAAGGCCTCATGTTAGCGATACTTGTCTGGACTCAGCCGCAAGTCGCCAACGATAGCTAACGCGCCGCGAGTGTAGTTTAATCACGATGACAGACCAGCGCGAAGGCGCGATGATGTACTGCCATCGGATCTTGCGGAAAGCGAGTAGCCAGAAGGTCTGCCAGTTCCCGATCAAAAGCCTCGACCCGCTCAGGTGACAACTGTGCGGCAATCCCAGCGCTGGCCCGAATCCGGCCCCTCCAACCCTCATGCGTATAAGGTGCCATCACGTCGAAGGAAAACATCTCGATTTCGCGAAACCCAGCGATGGCGGCATCGCGCGGCCAGTGTGGATAGATACCAGGCGTGCCACCGCCCAGCTTCCATTCCGGATTATG
>DATJUF010000106.1:0-2681 GCA_035502655.1 Binataceae bacterium (SeqCode) | reverse complement strand
CCTGCGCGCGCTCCCCTCGATACCGCCCGCAACCTGTTTCCCCGCCTCTATTCTCGCATGATCGAGATTATTCAGCTTAATTCGTCGAGCAACCTGATGGCGTTGCCATCCGAGGCGGATTTTGCGAGTGCCCTTCAGCCCGATATCGGCCGCTATCTGGCTGCTGCCGGAGCCTCGGCGCGCGACCGCGTGGCGCTCTTTCGGCTGGCGTGGGACGTTGCTGGAAGCGCATTTGGCGGACGCCAGGTAGTCTACGAACGGTTCTTCTTCGGTGATCCGGTGCGCATGGCCAGCGCACTGGTTGATAATACCGATCTCGCGTTGCTGATTGCGCGGGTGGACGAATTCCTCAAGCGCAGCGAATAGCTCTTTCCGAGTTGCTGATGCTCATCTCGCTCTCGCTTCGCCCACATTCTTCTGTGGGCGGAGCCGTATAAGGCCTCACGATGGGCCGTTTGCGCAATGCCGCCCGCATATGGCGCCAAGCCGGACCCGCCGCCGAAGGTCTGATGGTATCCTGCGCCGGACCGTATTTTACCGTCGATATCGCGCAGCTATTCGGACACGATGCCCATTTGGAAGTGGAAATCGGGGCCGGCCGTGGCGATTTCATCATTGAGCGGGCAGCGGCTACGCCCAATCACGGCTTTCTCGCGATTGAATCCGTGGCCACGCTCGCTCAATTGATCGCGATACGTGCCGGCCGCCGCGGCCTCGTTAATCTGCGCGTAATCCGCATGGACGCGCGGACTCTGGTCAACCTGATGCTGCCTGACGCCAGTGTCGCTGCCTGCCACATCTATTTTCCAGACCCGTGGCCTAAAGAGCGTCATCTCAAGCATCGCCTGTTTATGCCACCTTTCGTTAGCAGCCTTGCGCGAACGCTCAAGCCGGGGGCTCCGTTGTTCGTCGCCACTGACGTCGCTCTCTACGCCGAACGCATCTTCGCACTCCTGCTGGACGGCGGCTTCCGGCATGTCGAACTACCAGTCCCCGGGGCGACACTGACTGGCTTCGCGCGCAAATTTATCGCCGAAGGCCGCCCGATCTACGCCGCCGCCTTCACCCGCCCACTCACCGCGTGACCGTCGTACGGCTTGCCTTGCCCAGAAGCAACGTTTACGCTCCTTCAGACTAATGAAACGCGCTGCAGCATTGCTGCTGGCGTGCGCACTTACGGTCACCGCCGGATGTGCCACGCGTAAGCCGCCCAACGGTGAGAACTACTACGTCCAGGCGACGCAGGAATACTCGCAGCACTTCTATCAGGCTTCCGTCGACGACTATCAGAAGCTTATCGACGAATATCCCTTCAGTCCCTATGCCGAAGAGGCCGAACTGAATATCGGTCTTGCTTATTATAAGATGCACAACTATCCGGAGGCGATCGGCTCCTTTAACGATTTCCTCCGCATGCATCCGACCAGCAGCCATCTCGACCTGGCCTCATACTACCTCGCCATGTCGCATTACGATCAGATGGGGCGCCCTGACCAGGACCAGACCCATACCCGCGCCGCCCTTGCGGAGTTTCAGGACATCGTGCGCCGCTTCCCGGAAAGCGACTTTGCTGCTCTCTCGCGCGAGCAAATCGACATCTGCCGCGAGATGCTGGCGCGCCACGATTATCTAATCGGCCAATTCTACATTCAGCGCGCCAATTATCGCGCTGCCGAATCGCGCATGGCCGAGTTGATGGCGTTCTATCCCGACACGCCGATTGCACCTCAAGGCCTCTACGAGCTTGGGCTGACCCTCGAAAAGCAGGGCAAGAAATATTCTGCGGCACAGGCCTTTACCGCTTTGAAGACCCATTTTCCGAATACTATCTATACCCAGGAAGCGAATAACCAGCTCAAAAAGCTGAACCAGAAGATCGATACCGAGGAAGATCCTCTCAAACTGGTACTGGCGGAAAGCGGCTTCGGCCAGGATCAAATACAGAATGATCAGGATCAGGTCTCGGTCCACGAGAGTCTTGCTGATCTACAAGCAAACGGCGGCGGAGCTTACGGCGATAACGGCCTGCCGATTCTGCCTGCCGAAGTTAAGGACGACAACATCCATCAGCAGCAGAATCCCGGTCCCGCGACCCTGCACCGGGTTCGGCTATCCTCTTCCGACCCGCCGCTCTCGGTCATCCTCGACTTGAGTGGGCCAGTCACTTACGAGCAGCACCTCGACAACAACGGCAACGCCGCTACCTTGACCCTCTACCTCCACCAGGTAACGCCAGACTCAAGCGTCCCGCAGCACATGGTGTTCGACAAATCGATTTTCCGCGACGCCGATATCCAGCCCGATGCGGGCGGTACCAAGATCACCGTTAACACTACTGGCGTTGCCCGCTATGCGATCGTATCCCTCGATCAGCCGCCACGGCTGCTGGTTACCTTCACCCCCGCGGCTTCTGCGGATCAGGGTCAAATTCCCGGTTTCGATGGAGCGACTACCGCCAACTGATCGCTACAGTGGTACGCTTGCTCGTATCAATCAAACAGTTCGTTGAATTTGAGGCCGAGGAAAGTCAATACCACCTCGGTATATAGCTTGAGGCCCCAAAGAAAGCCGCTGACTGGCAGCCGTTCGTCATTGCCGTGATATAGCGAGCCGAACGGCATCCGCGGATCGAGCCGCACCGGACTGAAGCCATAGCAGGTGGCGCCAAGTTGCGCGTAGAA
>DATJUF010000105.1:0-9411 GCA_035502655.1 Binataceae bacterium (SeqCode) | reverse complement strand
GATCTCGCCAATGCCCTTCAGCATGCGTTTGTGTACGACGGGCGATATTCGAAATTTCGCGGCAGGCGGCACGGCCGCGCACCCGCAGGGATCCCGGGCTACAGGTTTCTAGGTTATCTGCAGAATCACGATCAGATCGGAAATCGCGCACGAGGTGATCGAAGCTCCCATCTTATGAGTGAAAGGCGGCTGCGAATAGCCGCGGCGCTCGTGCTGACCGCACCGTTTATCCCAATGCTATTTCAGGGCGAAGAATGGGGCGCTTCGACGCCGTTCATCTATTTTACTGGACATGAAGACGAAGAATTAGGCCGCGCCGTCAGCGAAGGACGCAGGCGGGAATTCGCAGAGGCGGGCTGGGAAGCCGAGGAAATTCCCGATCCGCAAGCACTCGAGTCATTCACCCGGTCGAAACTGGATTGGCAGGAGCGAGGCCGCGAGCCGCATAAAAGCCTGCTGGACTGGCATCAGAATTTGATCAAGCTGCGGAAGCGCTGCCGAGACTTGAACAATGGCAATCTTGAAAACGTTCGAGCCGATTTCGACGAGCAAGCGCGCTGGCTACTAATGACGCGAGGGTCAATTGGAACCGCATGCAATTTCGCCTCGGAGACTCGGCGAATCATCTTACCCTCCAGCGCGAAGCGGAAACTTCTGATGGCATCAGACCCCCTTGTTCGTCTAACCCAAGAGGCAATCGAACTGCCGGGCGAATCGGCCGCGATAATTACTGACTCAGAGCAATAGCTATAGCTCAACGGGCGAGCTGCTTGCTGCGAGACAGATCGAGTGCGATTTGACGAACCATCCGTACGGTTTCGCCCTGGTCATCGAGCGCGAACAAAATCAGTGAGCGGGCGGCAACGTCGTAAGTATTTTTTGGCCTGAATACCGGTAATTCGTCACGCTCGACATCATCTGTATCAATCAAGCACCGCCAGCGGTCACCGCCCGCGACTTCGGGCAGAGTGAAGGTTACGACGTCGTGATGAGCATTCATAACCACCAGCAGAGTTGCGTCAGTGCCGAGCCGCCGAATGCCCGTGGCTTGTGCGCGACCGTCCATCAGCATTGCGAAGCAGCGCTGATTAGCATCGGCCCAATCCTCCTGGCGCATCTCCTTGCCGAAGGAGTTGATCCAGGTGACATCTTTAACCCCGAGCGCTTCGTCCCAATTCCCGCTGAAAAAACGCTCGCGCCGAAGCACCGGGAACGCATGGCGGAGCATCGTCAATCTGCGCAAGAAAGCAGTAAGAGTGCGCCCTTCGTCCTGAATACCTTCCCAGTCGAGCCAGCTAATCTCATTATCCTGGCAATAGGCATTATTGTTGCCGCGCTGAGTTCTGCCAAACTCATCGCCAGCCAGTATCATTGGGGTTCCCTGCGAGAGCAGAAGCGTGGCGAGGAGATTACGCATTTGCCGCTGGCGGAGGCGATTTATCTCAGGATCATTGGTGGGGCCTTCGGCACCACAGTTCCATGAATGATTATTCGAATTACCGTCGCGGTTTTCTTCGGTGTTAGCTTCATTATGCTTCTCGTTGTAGGAGACAAGATCATGCAGGGTGAAGCCATCATGGGCGGTTATAAAATTGACACTTGCCCAGGGCTTGCGGCCACGCCGATTGAACAGGTCTCCGGAGGCTGCGAGGCGGGTCGCAAGCTCGGCGACTTTGCCTTCGTCGCCCTTCCAATAGCTTCGGACGGTATCGCGATAGCGGTCGTTCCACTCGGCCCATCCGGGGGGAAATCCGCCGACCTGATAGCCGCCGGGGCCGAGATCCCATGGTTCGGCGATTAGTTTGACCTGGGAGAGTATGGGATCCTGCCGGCAGCTATCGAGAAACCCGCCGCCTTCGTCGAAGCCGTACGGCTCGCGGCCGAGGATAGTTGCAAGGTCAAAGCGGAATCCGTCCACATGCATTTCGGTGACCCAGTAGCGGAGACTGTCCGTCACAAGCTGCAGGACGTGCGGATGGCTAAGATTCAGAGTATTACCTGTGCCCGTGTCATTTATATAGTAGCGCGGCTTGTCCGGCAGCAAGCGATAGTATGAAGCATTGTCAATACCTTTGAATGACAGCGTGGGCCCGAGCTCACTGCCCTCTGCGGTATGGTTATAAACCACGTCGAGAATTACTTCGAGGCCGACGTCATGCAGATGGGCGATCATCTGCTTGAATTCGGCAATCTCGCCTGTTGCTGAATACCGAGGATCGGGAGCGAAGAAGCCGATAGTGTTATATCCCCAGTAGTTAGTCAGTTTCTTGTTCAGCAGGTAGCTGTCATTGATGAAGGAATGAATCGGCAGCAGCTCGACGGCGGTAACACCAAGGCTTTTAATATAGTCAATAACTTCCTGGCGGCCGAGGCCGGCAAAAGTGCCGCGAAATTCCTTCGGCACGCTGGGGTGCAGCTTGGTAAAGCCCTTGACATGGGTTTCATAGATAATTGTGTGCGCCCATGGTGTTCGTGGAGCGCGGTCACGAACCCAGGTAAAAGCCGGGTCGATCACTTTGCACTTCGGCATCAGCGGAGCACTATCGCGCTCGTCCAGCTTCAGATCGGTTTCCTCGCTGCCGATTGTATATCCAAAAACCTCCGGCCCCCAATTCAAGCTGCCGACATGAGCCCTCGCGTAAGGATCCAGCAACAGCTTGTAATGGTTGAAGCGATGGCCGGCCTCGGGCTCATAAGGTCCGTAGACACGGTAGCCGTAGACGGTGCCGGGGCGCGCGTCGGGAAGATAGCCGTGCCACACTTCATCGGTAAACTCGGGTAGCTCGATTCGTTCGATTTCAGTTTCGCCTTTGTCGTCAAAAAGGCATAGCTCTACCTTTGTGGCGTGCGCGGAAAACAATGCGAAGTTGACTCCAAGGCCATCCCAGGTCGCTCCTTTGGGATATGGGAGCCCTTCAAGAATTCTTGATTTGCGCACTTCAGCCGCCATCCGTAACTAACCTCTTCTCCGGTCGATTCCCGTGATTAATTCCAGTCAAGCGAAGCTGGTTTGGTCATTTTAATTGAGCACAAGCCATACCATCGCTGTTAGTAATCCGCGTTCCTGCTTGATCCTGGCTTCGGCGGGCGATCGATTCAGCGATCAAGCGCAACTCCTCCGGCAGCGCGCGCTGCACCAAAGGCCGCAGTATATTTTACGGCCTAAGGGGTCTTGGCATCATTGCCGGCGCGTTGAACAGCCGGCCCGTCGCTCTTCATCAGATTGTGCGCCGTATTGATCAGGCAAACGTGAGTCAGCGCTTGCGGAAAGTTACCCATCAAGCGGTGCGCCACAGTATCATATTCCTCAGCAAGCAAGCCCACGTCATTACGCAATTGCAGAAGCCTATCGTATAATTCCCGAGCCTCGCGGTGGCGGCCGGCAATTGCGAGATTGTCCGCGAGCCAGAAGCTGCAAGGCAGGAAAACCCCTTCACCAGGAGGCAATCCGTCAACGCCAGTCTCAGTTGCATAGCGCTGCACCAGGCCATCCTGCATGAGCTCGCGCTGGATCGCGTCGACAGTTCCGCGCACGCGCGGGTCGCGAGCTGGGAGGAATCCGACCAGGGGAATCATCAGCAGAGACGCATCGAGCGCGTCGGTGTCATAGTGCTGAACGAAGCTGTTGCGCTCAGGATTGAAGCCACGAGCGCATACTTCGCGATGGATCTGTTCGCGGAGCGCGGTCCAGCGGGCGATCGGCCCTTGGAGCTGATAGCGCTTGATCGATTTCAGCGCGCGATCGACGGCGACCCACGCCATCACCTTAGAATGAGTAAATTGGCGCCGCTCGCCGCGAATTTCCCAGATGCCTTCGTCGGGATGTGGCCAGGCTGATTCGATGAAATCCATCAATTGGCCCTGCATGCGCCAGACATCATTATCAGGGGAAACGTTGTACTTGCCTGCAACGTACAAGGTATCCATGACTTCGCCGTAGACGTCGAGCTGGAATTGCTGATGGGCCGCATTACCGATGCGGACTGGCTTGCTATCTTCGTAGCCAGCCAGCCACGGCAATTCGAACTCCGGCAGATCGCGCTCACCGGCAACGCCATACATGATTTGCATATCCTGCGGACGGCCGGCGATTGCCCGTAAAAGCCATTCGCGCCATTCTTTCGCCTCTTCGGAATATCCGCAGAGCAGCATTGCATAGAGAGTGAACGTCGAGTCGCGCAGCCAGCAATAGCGATAGTCCCAATTACGTGCGCCGCCGAAGCGTTCCGGCAGTGACGAAGTTGCGGCGGCGACAATTCCGGCGGTAGGACGGTAGGTCAGCGCCTTCAGCGTAATTGCAGAGCGGACGACGGCATCGCGCAAGGGGCCTTGCCAATTACAAAGAGCGGCCCAGGACTGCCACCATCGCTCAGTCGCCGACAGTGTCGCGAGGCCATCACAAGGTCCAGGCTCGGGCTCATGTGACGGGTAGAATTCGGCGACAAACACCTCCGTTGCCGCTTGCGCGACAGTAAATTCCGACCGGAAATCGCCATTCTCAACGTGGAGGGGAACTGTACTATGCAGGGTGACGGCGTTCGGACCTGCGATCGCATTGAAACTGTGTTCCCGTTGCCGGATCCACGGAACAGTGCGCCCATAGTCGAAGCGGAAAACCGCTTCCGATCGCATTTGGACGGTTCCACTCGTGCCCTTGACAATTCTCACGAGGGCGACACGGCCAGCCCGGTCAGACATCGGCATGAAGTCGATCACCGTGGCGCTGCCGGTAGCGGTGGTAAAATCGGTTTCGAGAATCAGGGTCTCTCCGCGGTAGCCCCGTTTCGATTTCCACTCACCCGACGGCGCAAGCCGCCAGAAGCCGTTAGAAGCCGAACCAAGCAGAGCCGCGAAGCAAGCGCCGGAATCAAAGCGCGGCGCACATAGCCAATCGATTGTGGCGTCGCGGCCAACCAGTGCGGCCGTGCATGCGTCGCCGATGATCGCATAATCTTCGATGCGCAAACTCATAGGCTCCCCGGCTACTTTCGCTCGAAACTTACCCTTAGCGAACCATAATGCAGCCGAGAACGGTAGGGTTTCAGTTGTGGGCCGGGATCGATAAGCCCATCATCGCTCGCTCTGGTGCATGCTTTAGCTCAAATCTGGTAATTTTGCGGGATACGTAGAGGCCTCTGACGCTTCGCAAATGACATAAAGATTGCCTTGCCGAAGGTTAATCAAAAACGTACACTGGGCTACGCTAAAGCATAAGAAACTGTGCGAAGAGATAAATTGCCTCGCTTGAGGCGATCAGTTTCAGACTGTCCCTGTAGGTGCGGACCTGTTCCACAAGACTCGAATCGTAGATAATTCGACGCGTAAGGTGAAAAATACGGCATCTTGTGCGTCCAAATAGCGTGAAAGAAGCGCCGACGGGCGAAAAATGATGGCTAGTGAACTTGAATACAGGCAGCCGCCACTTCAGGCCGGCGCCGGCGCCATGACCAGGACAATGATCGCGTGGCTGAGTATCTGCCTTGCGTCCATGCTAGCCGTTGGCATGGGTGCCCGCCGCGCTGATGCGAGCCTCGGTGGAAGTACCGGTTCGATTGCCGGTGACGCCCAGAAGCTCGGGACCGTGACTTCGCCGGCCGGTATCTCGGCAGCAGACCAGTCTGCGTCCCAAAGTTTGGCGGTGCAGACCTACATTCTGCGTACCAATAGCGGCACCAAGTACACGTACAGCGAATTCACCACGGCCGCGAACCAGCGCATTCGCGAGTTCGTAACGCCCGGCGGCAAGGTCTTTGGACTCGCATGGCAAGGGCCGCGTACTCCGGATTTGCAGGTCCTGCTGGGCTCATATTTTGACCGCTGGCACGACGCTGTAAACAATGCTGGCCATATACCGCTTCATCGGGCCGTAATTCACACATCATCGCTGGTGGTGGAGATGGCTGGTCCGATGGGCCTTGTGATGGGACGCGCATGGGTTCCGGCGCTGGTACCAGCCGGAGTGAACGCGAGGAACGTCGTGCAATGAAGCGGTCGCGCCCTGTACTTCCTCTCATAGGCTTGGCGATGCTTATTTGTGTCGTCGCGATGGCGTCGGCGCCGAAGGCTTCAGCCGTAGCGACAAAGGCGAAGCTGATGTTTCGGCAGCGTCCGCTGAACCTGGGATTGGTACACCCCGGCTTCACGAGTACCGCAACGGCAGAGGTCCTTAATGTCAGCGGCCTTGTTCCGGCGACGATTGCGAGTGTGTCAATCAATCCCAAATCGCCATTTTCGATCGCGAGTGACGGTTGCACCGGCGTCACTCTGCCGGCGGGAACCGGGAACTGCTCCGTCGTTGTGCAGTTCGCACCGACGAAGAAAGGCAAGTTCAGCCAGCCGCTCAAAGTGGCCGTAAACGGCGAAAAGACGGTGTTTAAGGTGACCGTCTCTGGAACTGGCTCGCTCACAGCGCCGACTCCGTCGCCAACGCCGACCGCGACTACCCCGGCCACGACGCCTACGCCCACACCGGCGCCCGCAAGCCCGACGCCAACGCCGGCTGTTGCGCCGACAACCGCAGGCGACGTCTTTTTGCTGGGCGGCTATGCCTCGTCGCCGGTAATTTATGATCCGGTAGCCGCAACTGCCTATAACTCAGGGAGCTCATTCGCCGGCGGCGCAGGCAATGATCTATTGCCGGAAAACTACCAGAGCGTAGCGCTCCCAAATGGGCAGATTCTGATCGCTGGCGGAGATGACGGAACCAACGCTTACAACAACGCCTACATTTATAATCCGGCCACACAGACCGTCTCGCCCACCGCCTCGATGAACCAGGCGCGAACCCAATTCACGCTGACCCTGCTCAACAACGGGCAGGTGCTCGCAGTGGGCGGCTCGACGGGCTGGGTGAACCTCAGCAATCTACCGAGCAGCGGAAGTGCAACGACCCTGGCCTCGGCAGAGATATACGACCCGCCGTCACAAACCTGGACAGAAGTCGCGCCGCTGAGCCTAGCACGGCTGGCCCATGCCGCCACCCTGATGCCTGACGGGACGGTACTCATCACGGGAGGACTGACCGGCGACCCATCGGCGGGAGGGTACAGTCTTGCGCAGGATTACGAGTTCTTCACTCCTCCGGCTAGTGGCGAGTCAGGAGGTAGCTGGAGCGCCGATCCTGATCCAGCTTCTCCGACAAGTGTTCAGCGTTTCAATCATGCAGCGGTGCTGCTCGACGACGGCTCCGTGCTGCTGGTAGGCGGACAAGGCACGACTTCTACGCCGATCTCGATCCCGAATCCGGTGCGCTATGTCACGTCCACCAATTTCTGGCAGACAGCCGGAACTGAAAACACCCCGCGTTATGCCGACGCCGTGACCAGGCTCGCCGACGGCGAGGTGCTGGTCGCCGGCGGCATCGACAGCGATGGTAATTCGCTCAACACGGCGGAGACTTTAAATCCGAACAGTTATAACTGGACACCGGTCGCGGGTACGCTGCCGAATGCTGCCTCGGGCCAAGCTGCTACGCTGATGCCTGACGGACGCGTGATTATCGCAGGCGGCACCTCGTCAACGGTTGCGATGTTCGATTACAGCACCGGCCAATTCAGTGCGGGCGGAACGCTTCCATCCAGCGGTTTTACGGGGACGGGTAGCACGGCAATAGTTGCTCAGAGTGCCTATGACGTACTGCCAGTGGGAGCGGGGCCGGGTATTGCGACATCTACGGCTGCGGCCCAGAGTGTCTCGCCGAATGTTGCCTACACGTCGGTTAAAGTGTGTGTCCCCGGCACGAGCCAGTGCCGGGTGGTTGATGGTGTTCTCGTCGATACCGGTTCGAGTGGTTTGCGGCTGTTTGCCTCCAAGCTCCAGTTCCCCGAATCCTCGGTCGCGGGCTTTACCCCGCTGGCCACTGCCTCGGGCGGACAGTTGGGCGAGTGCTTTTCTTTCGTCGCAAGCGTCGCCTGGGGAGCGGTAGCGGACGCAGATATCTATATGGGCGGTGAGGTCGCGAAGAGCGCGCCATTCCAAATCATCAACGATAGTGATGCACCGGGGACCTTCCCGTCGATCCCGTCTTCCTGCAACCAGAGCGGGGCGCTGGCACCTATTTCATCGCCGTCAGCCGCGGCCGCTGGCTTCAACGGCATCCTGGGTATTGGCCCTATCCCAAATGACCTCGCGGCAAACGAATATTACTCATGCAGCGGCAGCACTTGTTCGGCACTCCCCAGCGGAACCACACCTCCGCAGGTTATCCCAAATCCAGCGATTGATATTCAGAACGCAGTCTACGATGAAACCTCGACTGACTATAACGGAATCGGCTTAGCCATGAACTCCGTTCCAGGCGCCGGCCAGGCGGCTGACTATGGCAATCTGACCTTTGGCATCGGCACTGAATCCAACAATAGTCCTGCTGCCGGTGTGCAAGTTTACGGAGGGGGCATTAATAACACTTATGCTGGCTCCATCTTGACGAAGTTCGGCACCTTGAGTGAGGGCTATATTGACAGCGGAACTAACGGTTTCGCATTCAATGACTCAAGCCTTCAACAATGCTCCAGCGGTATCCCCCCGAATGGTCCCTGGTACTGCCCAGCGTCATCTGTGGCGCTGAGCGCGACCAACGAGGGTTCCACGGGAACTCCGGTGAGTCCGATCGTCAATTTCACGATCGGGAACGCTGAGAATCTCATCCAGAATGGTTTTTACGCCCAGCCAGAACTTGGCGGTCCGTTTGGGACGCCGGCGTTATTCGATTGGGGATTGCCGTTTTTTTATGGCCGTACTGTCTACGTGGGAATCTCTTCAGCGCTGATTAACTCAGCATCCTATAAAGGTCCTTTTTTCGCGTATTAAAGCTGAATTTAGTTCGGCAAATCGTCAACTGCTCAAACCTATGACACTCAGGCGGCAGTCATGGGTTCGCCGCCGCCATGCGCTCCGAGCTTCGCCGCGACGTAAGCGGCTGGCAGTAGCCCGCCTGATCCAGTAATACTTCGCTTCAAGACATTCGGTCCGATCGCTGCGCCAATCACCGGCTAGCAGCGCTATAAGCGGGCGAATGATTCTCTGCAAGCCTGCGCGCCACCGCAGCGCTTATGAAGGAGGTGTCGTATGGCGCAATATATCGAGGTGGACGATGCAATCGGAATGTCCGGCTTGCGGGTCGTGCTGACCCCCGGCGTTCCGGGGCCATGGAGCGAAGCCGCCAAGGGCATCCTGCACGTCAAGAAGCTTCCTTATGTGAAAGTCCGCCAGGAGCTTGGCGGGCCCAATCTGCCGCTTCAGCGATGGTCGGCACAAACCACCGCTCCGGTCTTTGCTTATAATGACGAACGCCCGCGCAGCATCTGGAGCGATCAGCTTTATCTCGCCGAGCGGCTGGAGCCGAATCCGCCGCTAATCCCTGCGAATCTCAAGGATCGCGCCCTGATGTTCGGCCTAGCAAATGAAATCTGC
>DATJUF010000104.1:0-19790 GCA_035502655.1 Binataceae bacterium (SeqCode) | reverse complement strand
TGGCGAGACGGCTCTGGTCTCGTCGAACCAGATGTATTCGTCAAACTGCCTGGACAAGCAGGCCTGGAAATAGTGGCTCATAAGTTCAGTATCGGGCCGATACACGACGCCGATTGCGCGCTCCAGGCGGGCGGCCTCGAGTTCATCACGCACCGCGTGCCGCACAGGATCTTTAAGGTGCAACATGAAGGCCTTGACCTCGGAGTCGTGGCACAGATGCTCGTAACTGGCTTCATGGGATGGGCGTACACGCTTAATTTCCATGGGTCCGTCCCAGTCCGAGGCTGCGGCGACCGTACCGTGGTCGGTGCCGAAGCCAATCAGAAAAGCCGCCTCGGCGAACCGTGAGCGCGCTAGCTGGCCGACGTTGTACTCACCCCGCGATCCCATTTCAGTAGCCGACGCATCGCCAACGTGTGAGTTGTGCTCCCAGACGATGCCTTTGCTCGCCGGGCCATGGAACTCCAGCAGCTGCGCGAGCGTATCGAACATATGCTGATCGCGCAGATTCCATGACTCGACCGATCCGTAGTACATCGCGCGATAGTAACGTTCGGCCGCGGCCACCAGGCGAGCATTCTGGGCGGCATCGAAAAAACGATCGCCATCACGCTGCGAATACTCAATCCGCCGGCTCAGCATGTCACGCAGGATGGCAACGACAGCGGCTTCACAGTTTTGATACTGCCCGCTGAGCACTGCTTTTCCATAGACTGCCGGATCATGTTCCCACGGACTCAAACAGGCATACCGTCGCCGCGCGGTCGCAGCCATCGCCGGATCGACGCTGCTGAGATAGCTGATAACCGCGTTGATCGAAGTGAACAGGCTGTAGAGATCGAGCCCATGGAAGCTGGCGCGCCGCTCCGGATCCGCAACTTCCGCATTCCACGCGCGAAGCCACTCGACCAGCTCCAATGCCTCGTGGTTGCGCCACATCCAGGTCGGAAAGCGGGCAAAGGCCTTCCATTGTTCCTGCCGTACAGGCTCATCGCGCACGTATTGATTGATCCGTGCCGCATCCGGCCAATCGGCCTCGACTGCGACAAAGTTAAAGCCGTGCCGCAGGATCAGCTCCTTCGTGATGCGGCTGCGCATGCGGTAGAACTCTGATGTCCCGTGCGTTGCCTCGCCGAGCAGGACGATTCGCGCACCGCCAATTCTTTCGAGCAGCGCGCTGATATCGGCCTCATCGATATCGCTGATTGGCTCAGCCGTTTCGCGGATCAGTTTTGCAATCGTCGCGGGACGGCTGGTTTCCGTGGCCGGGCGACGCTTCTCGGTCTCCGGTCTCCAGCCTTCTGCGCCGATTAAAGGTACGAACTGGACATCGCCAAGATCCTCGTTGTCAAATTTGTCTTCACTTGTCCGCGTAACTCGAATGAGGCGTTGCGACCGCGACGTAGTGCCTACTGGAATTATGAGGCGTCCCCCGATGGCCAGCTGTTTGAGCAGCGGCTTCGGCACCTGCGGACCACCCGCTGTTACTACGATCACGTTATACGGAGCATGCTCGGGCCAGCCGAGTGTCCCATCACCATAAAGAACACTGACCTTGGCATATCCCAGGCCCGCTAATCGCCGTCTGGCGATACTGGCCAATTCCTCACGCCGCTCTACGGTGTAGACTTCGTCTACTACTTCCGCAAGCACAGCCGCCGCATAGCCGGAGCCGGTTCCAATCTCGAGCGCGCGATCACCGGCGCGGGCCTCAACACTTTCGATCATAAGCGCGACAATATAAGGCTGCGAAATGGTCTGCCCTCCTTCGATTGGAAGGGGAGTATCTTGGTATGCGAATTCGCCTAGCTCATTAGCTAGGAATGCTTCTCGCGGAACCCGCTTCATTGCTTCCAGCACGGCCGGATTGCGCACTCCGCGCGCAGCTATTTGATCACGAACCATCCGAAGTCGTTCTGTTGTCAGATCTTGCATTTGCTGCGCCGCCTGTTCCATCTGCAGTTGTTACCTTAACGCTCGAGCGATGGACGATAGCCGCCTTTCAAGCGCCCGATGGCCTGGTTGAAAAGAACAATTCATGCCGGATAACCCACCGTTTGGGCGAATACGACGAATTGTTCGTGACTCAATTGGAGAGCCCGGCCCACTCGGCCGTGGTCCAGGGTCTGATGAAACACGGTCGCGAGCCCTTCCGAGGCGCAAAACAAATAGACATTCTGACCGATGAAGGCGGCGTCGACGGAAGCATAGAGCCGCCGTTCCCACGTCGGCAGATCTTTCATCTGTTCACGACGTCCGACGTAAACTAGATTGACTGGGGCTTTGCCGACAAAGTCCTGGAGGCCGGTTTCGGTTCGAATGTCGGCGGCCAGGTGCGGCAACAAGCGATGGGTCTCAGCGTCGTAGAGCCAAACTCCATTCGGCATTACCACATAGAGGTCGATAATTATGGAGTTACGCCAACAGGGAGCGGTTCGGCCGCCGATCTCATAGCGATTGATACCGTACGCTGCCCACAAGAGGTTGGATTGGATCTCAGCGCTCAACGCTTGAGGGCTGAATTCCCGGATTGAGCGCCTAAGCCTGAGCGCTTCCATCAGCGGTTTACCACCCTCGGTGCGGGGGGCCGGAAGCTTAACAACCGCCATGCCAGCCGGTGCGGCTACACTGTCTCGCGGTCCCGCAGCACTGGCAGATGGCCAGGGTGCCTGATTTACTTTCTTCATTTCGATTCAGCTCCTCGCTGGCAGCTTCAGGCGCCATTCTCCTCGGCAGCGGTAAGCCATAATTCTTTGAGATCCGTGGGCAATTGGCTAAATACGTGGCGGGCCTCGCCCTCGCGTCCGCTCGGACTGCCCAGTGCCCTCTGCAATACGCTGAATACCGCAACGACTGCATCTTCGGCGGTGCTTTCATCCTCAAGCCCAAGCATCCGACCGACTTCGTGCAAGAACTGATGTTCGTGGACTCGCCTTATGTTACGGCCGGGATCATCGAAGGAGAACCAGAGCATCTTTAATGAGGCAGGGAGTTGAGCGGCCGCGTCTGCCGCCTCTTCAGGTGTAAGGCGGTCGCGCAATTCCTGGAACACTGCGAAAATCAATGTCTCGGCCCGGCGCTCATCACACCCAAACCGATCAGCCACTTCACTTACGAATGTTTTGTCTTTCATTCATCATCTCCAGCAAAATAAATTTGCGCGATTGAGGACAATCGTTGAGCACTTCCTTGTAAATTACGTTCGACAATTCGAATCGATGAACCAGGTAGCCACCGGTTGCATGAATCGGGACGCTAGTCTTGACGCAGAATAAGGTGAAAAGACTTCATTTCTGGAAGCTTTAGCCCCATCTGTGGCTCATCCAATGCTTCGATCACGAACATGTTCGCTTTGCTCTGTTGCCTAGGATCAAGCGGTCGCCTCTTTTGGCTGACCGCCGAGCATGGCGCGAAGCGCGAAAACGCGATGTGGCTCGCCCAAGTCACTCCACCCGACATCACTTACCGGCAACACACTGAAGTTACCAGCAAGTGATTGGAGTATGTCCCTTGAGAAATCAGACGGTCTCAGATCTTCGTACAGCCTGCGCGCAGTTTCATCCTCGAACACAGTTCCCAAGCTTAACTTTATCATCGTAAACGTGATGTATAGTTCGGGCATGGCGAGCATGAACAAACCGATCAGTGTCGGCACTACGCCGATGAGCATAAAACTGTTCCACAGGCAACCTTTCGCCATCAGCTCGCGCGCTAGTACGCGAGAGGGCTTTTCCCAGAAGCGGCGCACTTGCAGAATCTCTGGTTGCCGCGCGCTTACCGCTGGGCCTGGTTCAATCCAGCCGTAGCCGCTTTCCGGCTCGCCGGCGGCGATTCCTAGAAGCACCGATAGTTTGGGATCCTCCTCGACGGCCGCGAAAGCTAAATCGACGCACTGCATAAGCGCCATTTCGTCGTTAACGTGGTGATCGGAAGGCACGATGAGAACCGAAGAGCGGGGAGCCACCTCGGCAATCCGAAGAAGCGCATACAATATCGCCACCGCCGTACCGCGGTTGAGCGGCTGAATGATCAGATTCTGAGGAGGGACTCCTCCAACCGATGGCGTATAGAAACGTTCATGGTTGCGGTTGAGGACCAGAAAAGTGTGCTCGGGAGAAACCGATCGCGCCGCTCGCTGGCGGGTTTGATCGAGCAGCGAAATGCCGCTGACAAGTCTGCAAAATTGTTTCGGAACGTGCGCACCGTCGGCTCTTCGCGTCAGCTCGGCGAGCCGTGTGCCTTCGCCGCCCGCAAGGATTAGTGCGGTACGGCTGTCCTTATATCGGCTTGTCTGATCTCGGTCCATAACTGCTCCGTCACGTAGTTCGTCTCTAAATCAGTTTCACCTTAACCGCCCTTGCCTGACGCCCTTCAAACAGCGAGGCCGCACAGCACCCCATGGCGCGCTGGCCTATGGCGCAGTGGCGGACACTCGTTTGCATCGAATAATTCGAGTCCTTTCAGCAGGCGCCTAGAGTTGATTCCGAGCGAATCGCACACGGTCTCGTAGCCGAACGGCCCTGGCGGTTCGGCTTGACTGGCCTCAAACCAGCTACGGGCTTCTGCGAACTTGGCGCGCTGGCTCGGAGTCGCGCATTTCCTGTTTGCCAGGTAGCTTTTTATTCCGTCCTCCAGGATGGCCCACAGCAGGCGCTGCTCGCTATTGAGCGGCGACCAGCGCCGAATTAAATCGCTTTGCTGGGATGAATGGTTCAGGCCATTGTGTTCGTGCGCAAATTTGCTGGCTGTGTTCATTCTTGCGACTTAGCCCCTCGGAATAATAGGAGCGTTCACTTCCTGACATTTCTGTTGCATGGAATTTCGTTTTTAGTGGTTTGGCAGCGCCGGCCTAATCGAGCGTTCTGTGATTTTCTTCGTAGATTCGACTCAGCAGGCTCTATGCCAGCAATTTTCTCGGGGCCAGCACAACAAATCACTCTCAAAATGGGGCATCTGCGCCCCACCTGGGACATGGAGTCCCAGCACGGCGCCCCGATGGACGGTTCACAACAAGATATGCAGCCGGCCTTGCGGGAATATTTAAACACTGTTGAAAAGATGAGAGCTGTCGACCGCCGCCCGCACAAGAATATGTCCGTATACGAAGCGGCCGGCTCAATGCCCACAGTTTTCTCTACGGTTTCTTTAGAACGAAAACTAGGTTGGCGAGCGGTAGCTTTGCGCCGGTTAAATCCACGCCGTGGCGGAATCAGAGCTCAGTTTAGCATTATGTCTCGCCTTCCAGATCGAGGTCACTTCCTTTCGCAGCGCCAGAGTGTGCGCGGCTGCTAATTACGGACTCCGGAGTCCAGGACTCGCACACTTTTTGCTCCAGCCCCTGAGGATAATGGAAAATGGCGACTTTCGTTTGGTTGTGATTGCGGTTGGCCTGATCGCAGATGCGTGCGCGAAAAATAGAGGACTCGCCGGGACAAGCCGGAAAGGAAACCGCAGCGATGAAGGAGTGAAGATCAGTGACGCAAATTTTGATTCTGGCTTACAAGCTTCTGGTCAAGGACAAGGGCAAGTACACAGCTCTCCTCGTCGGAACGACCTTTTCGGTATTCCTGATCGTGCAGATGACTTCGTCTTTCGCCGGCATTCTGACCAAGGCTTCCGCCACCGTGATTAATATCGGCGCGAAGATCTGGGTTATGGATCCCTCCGCCACGAATAGCGTGTTTGGCAGCATTCCGATGCCCGATTACGTCCTTGATGGAGTACGCAGTATCAACGGAGTCAAGTACGCAGTTCCTCTCTACGTGGGCTCAGCGCTATTGAAATTACACGATGGCACCTATCAGGCGGCCACGGTCATCGGCCTCGATGACAGCAGTTTGGCGGGCAGACCAGAGTTGTTGCAGGGAGGTATCGACGACATCTTCGCCGAAAACGGATTCATTGCGGTAAAAGATGAGGAGTTCCCCAAACTCGAAAATCCTAAACTGGGAACAGAATTCGAACTCAACGACAATCGCGGTGTCGTCGTCGGCATCGCTAAGGTTCCGACCGGTGCCCTTTACGGTACTCCGACGCTCTATACCACTTACTATCGAGCGATTCAGTACATTCCGTCGATGCGCTTTACTATCTCTTATATTTTAGTCGAGCCAAAAACTAACGCCGCTATCCCATACATCAAGCAACAGGTAGCACAACTTGGTTACCTCGCATTGACGAATCAAGAATTCCAGGACGGCATCTCGCAATATCTCAAATACCAAACCGGTATCGGCACGAACACGCTACTGATGACGGTAATAAGCTTCCTCGTGGGTCTTTCGATCTCCGGCCAGACCTTTTACACCTTCATCATTGAGAACCTTGAACATTTCGGTGCGCTTAAAGCGATGGGCGCCAAGGGGCGCGAGCTGGTTTACGTGATCATCTTCCAAGCAGGGTTCACCGCGCTTGTCGGTTACGGATTAGGAATTGGCCTGGCGACGGTAGTCATAACGGCCGCCAAGCTGAGACTGCCAGAGTATTCCTCTCGTGTGACTTATAGCAATCTCGGTCTCGCATTCCTGTTGGTACTGACTATCGCGAGTATCTCGGGATATGCCGGTGTCCGCCGGGTGTTGAAAATCGAGCCGTTCGACATCTTCCGGGGCTGATATGGCCACAGCGGCAATTATGGCGAATAAGCTCAGCAAATGGTTCGGCGAGGGCGTGGCGCGGACTTATGCGGTCAGAGAAGCAAGTTTCGAAGCGTATTGGGGCGAAATGCTTTATATTGTTGGCCCTTCGGGCAGCGGCAAGACGACGCTGCTTAGTATGCTGTCCGGCATTCTTCGGCCGAACTCGGGTTCAGTCACGATCGATGGTCGCAATCTATGGAGCCTGTCGGACGATGAGATTGCCGATTTCCGGCTGAACACAATCGGGTTTGTCTTTCAGGATTTTCATCTATTTCCGCGCCTCACGACGGCGGAGAACGTTGCGATCCCTCTGATCCTCCAGAAGCGGAGCTGGAAGGAAGCGCTTGCTGCCGCGGCTCGATGCCTGGAGGTCGTGGGTCTTGCGGGCAAGGGTGAGCTTCCGCCGAACAAACTCAGCGGAGGAGAGCAACAACGCGTCGCGATCGCGCGCGCGATCGTACATCAACCCGAAATTCTGGTTCTCGATGAGCCAACCGCCTCGCTGGACGGAGAGACCGGGCGCAAAATCGTCTCCTTCGTAAAAACCGACATTCTGACTTCGACTCGCTGCATACTAATTGTCACGCATGACAGCAGGATCTTTGAGTTTAGTAACCGAATCATGGGAATGGAAGACGGACGGATAACCGGTTTCGATCAAGGTGTCGCCTATGAAGCCTAGGCTAGAACTCGCGCTCGCGTTTCTCGGCCTGATCGTCGGGCTTATCGGAGCCTTCGTCTATGGGCTTCATGCTTCCCCGCAAGCGCCTGCTTTTAATCCAGCCGCAAATCCATTCGCGAGGGGTATCTATGCGGAAGGTATTATCGAGAGCAGCCAAAGCAACGGTGCAAACATCAACATCTATCCGAATGTATCCGGCACAATCGTCGAGATTCAAGTTCACGAAGGTCAGCAAGTCAGCAAGGGAACGGTACTGATACGCTTGGACGATTCGGTGCAGCGCGCTACAGCCGAGCAACTTGGCTCGCAAGCCGAGGCCGCGCGCGCCATGCTCGAAGAGTTAAAGGCTGAACCGCGAATCGAAACTTTCGACGTCTCAAAGGCGCAACTGGTATATGCGCAAGCCCAACTCAAGAACGCGCAGGATGAACTTACAAAACAAGAAACTTCGTATCGATTAGATCCAAAATCTGTAAGCAAATACACGCTGGATGACGCGATCAACGCTGCGAAAGTCGCCGCTGCCAACCTCAAGGTGGTGCAAAAGCAGTATGAGCTCACAAAGGCCGGCGCCTGGATCTATGATATTCGTAACCAGGAAAAAACTTATGAAGCTGATGAAAAGGCTTATATGGCGGCAAAATCTCTATTGGCCTGGTACACCCTCACAGCGCCGGCCGACGGAAAGATTCTAGCGATCCAGACGGCGGTTGGCAGCTACGTCGGAGCGCAGGGAACTTACGACACCTACACGCAGGGTTTCGATCCAGTTATCGTAATGGGAACCCCGCAGGATTATCTTAACGTTCGCTGTTATATCGACGAAATACTTATACACCGATTGAAGGCCAGTGATCAGACCGAAGCGGAGATGTCTATTCGGGGTACCAACATCAGTGTTCCGCTTCAATTTGTCCGAATCCAGCCTTACGTTTCACCGAAGATCGAGCTCTCAGATGAGCGTCTGGAAAGAGTCGACGTAAGGGTCCTGCCGGTCATATTCCGCTTCAAGCGGTCGAAGAATCTACCAGTCTATCCTGGTCAGTTGGTCGATGTTTACGTCGCTGAACAATAGTTCCGCCGGCATCTGGCGCTTCCTTGGCAGACTGCTCACGCTCAGCGCCGCTGTGCTCTCATTTACTCTTGACGGCTGTGCGGTTGGACCGAATTTTATGCGCCCGAAGGAACCCACAACGCAGCGCTACACCTATGAGAAAGAACCAGAGAGCACAATCACTGCCGATGATGGTGAGCAACATTTCAAGCTCGAAGCAAAGATCGCCGCAGATTGGTGGCGATTATTTAATTGTTCCAAACTGAATGTCGCGGTCATGCAAGCTGTCGAAAACAGTCCTACGATGCAGGCTGCGCAGGCCGCGTTGCGGCAAAGTGAAGACAATCTCCGCGCTGGATACGGGATCTTTTACCCGCAGCTCGGGGCTAGCTTTGAACCTACTCGTCAGCAATTTTCACCTGCCCGCTTTGGCGAAAGTTCTGGACCGTCCCTGTTTAATCTTTATACGCTATCGACGACAGTCAGCTACGTGCTCGATGTGTGGGGCGGCGAACGGCGTACGATCGAAGGCCTCGGCGCGCAGGTGGATGTCGAATACTATAATGCTCAAGGTACGTACCTCACTCTGTCAGGCAATGTTGTCAATGCCATCGTGGCCGAAGCAGCATACGCAGCCGAAATCGGAGCCACGCAACGGATCTTAGGATTTCTCGCGGAACAGACACAGATAACCGCCGCACAAGTGAGAGCCGGCATGGTGCCTTATTCAAATCTGCTCAGCATCCAGAGTCAGCTCGCTACATCTGAGGCCGCGTTGCCACCGCTTCAGCAGCAACTGGCACATACTCGCCATCTGCTCGCGATCTTGATTGGCGCAGCGCCTGCCGATGTAAAACTGCCCGAGGTTACTTTTGCCGAGCTCACGTTGCCAGAGGAACTGCCGGTCAGTTTGCCCGCGGATTTGGTTCGCCAGCGTCCCGATGTGCTAACTGCAGAGTCACAACTTCATTATGCCAGCGCTCAGATCGGCGTCGCGACCGCAGCCATGCTGCCCAGCTTCACGTTGAACGCGAACTATGGTTTGAACAGCACTTCCCTTTCGAGTCTATTTGGAAGCACTGCTGCTTTCTGGACTCTGGGGGCGGCGATAGCCAGTCCTCTGATCCAGGGACCCACGCTCTGGTATCAGAGAAAGGCTGCTATCGACGCATACCAACAGGCGTTGGCGAACTATCGTCAGACCGTTCTAGCGGCCCTCGCCCAAGTCGCCGACGCGTTGGATGCTCTGCAACATGACGCCGAGAGCGTAAGAGCCGAATCGGAAGCACTCAGCGCGGCAAGTGAAACACTTCGTCTGATACAGGCAAACTATCGGGCCGGCACTGTCAATTACCTTCAAGTTTTAATCGCTGACTATCAGTACCAGCAGGCGAGCCTTGGTTATATTCAAGCGCTAGGACAGCGCCTTCAGGATACCGCTGCGCTTTTCCTGGCTCTTGGAGGAGGCTGGTGGAACGGTCAAGAACAGAATCTTGGTTTACTTTCGAAGTTGCAGGCTAGTACCAAGGCGTTGCCGCTCGACAGAATGCTACAACAGGTTCAGTAAGGCTGCGAGCCAAGAACACAATGCGACTGTGAAAAAGACTGATCCAATTGAATCGGGACGATCGCCACTGCTTTCTATCCAAAGCTGTGTTGCGCCGCGTGAGCAAATCGTGGGTCTGACTAATCTGTGCGTGATGGTCCCTTTCTGCCGTCGTATCAACAGGGGAGCGCAGAGTCATCGATGCATTAGCGGAACACTGACTGAAGCGGCCAAAACGCAGACCCAGTCTGGTACGCAAAAGATCGCTTCCTCTGCTTCTACTACATCAAGCCTTCTACGCACTCTCACGATCTCTTGTACGAAGCATAGGGAGACTGCGAAGCCAGGAAGGGTGAGCGTCGTCTTGCTGCCATCTGAACCCTTCGGCTAATTAATCAACCCGATTCCAGGAAAGTCACGTCAGTAAGGAAACAACAATCACGCTTGCATGGTGGTCACCATTCTCCGGAAACGCGTCAGCGCCATGCCAAAAAAAGCGCTTCCGAGAACAATAATCACAAAGCAGTCGCGCCAGACTACAGCTAGGCCCGCGCCACGATAAAGAACGGCTTGGGCGAAGCTGACGAAGTGAGTGGCAGGAGAGAGTTGCATTGCTTGCTGTAATCTCTCGGGCATACTTTCCATCGGCGTCGTTCCACCGGATAGGAGATCCATGATGATGAAGATCGGGAGTGCCAGAAGTCCGAACTGTGGCATGGAATTAACCAGCGTGGCGAGCAGAATGCTCAGTGAACTTACCGAAAACAGATATATCGTCAACCCACATGCAAACAGCGTCAACGAACCGGCAATCGGCACGCCGAGCAGCCCCTTCACAATAAATAACAGCGAAAGGATGGTGGCAACCACGATGACAAGTCCGTTCGCCCAAGCCTTGGCCAGGATTATCTCCGAAGGCCGCAGGGGCATTGCCAAGAGATGTTCGAGCGTCCCATGCTCGCGTTCGCGGATAACCGCCGCACCACTCAGGAACATGGCAAGTAAGGTAATGCTATTGACGATTTGCATGACCCCGATAAACCAGGAGAAGGTTAGATTCGGATTGAATTTTGCCCTAACCACCAGATTCAGGGGCGGCGCTGGCTGTTTTTGCCCGTGGTAAATGGCATCTGTAATTTCCTGGGACAGAATCTCCTGTATGTACGTGGCTCCGCGACCAGCCTGCGCCATAGCAGTTGCATCGATATTCACCTGAATGGTCGGCCGGCGTTTATGTTTAATGTCGCGCTCGAAGTTCGGTGGAATATCAATCACAAAGGTGTATCGGCCGCTATCCATAGCGTTGTCGATGGCTTCGAACGGTATTTCGGCCGCTCTGACGAAATAGGGTGCCAGAAACGCTTCGCGTATTCGCTCGGAAACCAGCGAATGATCCTCATCGACTACGGCGATGGACGCTTGATCCACGTCCATCGAGACGCTCTTGGCGGGACCGTAGACAACATATGTCAAGGCAAAAATTATAAGAAAGACCAGGACAGCGTCCCGCCAGAGGCTGAAAAGCTCTTTAATGCCAAGCCAAAAGATATTTGCGAGCACGGAGAGCACGTCAGGCCTCCTGCTTGTTCAACAGCATGAGGCTCGCGATAAGATAAATGGCAATAAAACCGATGAGTGCTATGAAACTGAGGATCAGGCTGTTCAAATCTGATCCCTTGGTAAAAGCTCCGATGCTGATTCGCTGAAAATAGGCTGCTGGAAAGGCCATTCCGAAGATGCGAGCTGATTTGCCTAGCGAAGAAACTGGAGTAAGCCATCCCGAGTACTGAGCGGCAGGAAGATTAGTGACGATTGCGGCAGCAAAAATTGCGGCAATCTGTGTCTGAACAAAAACCGATACCAGCAACCCTAAGCTGGTGCTGGCGGTCACATAGAGAGCAGCACCGACTAGAAGTGCGACAAAGCTGCCTCTTATGGGTACGGCAAACGGCCAAATCGCAAGAGCGATCAAAGTGACGAACTCGATGAGCGCAAGAACTACGTATGGTGCTTGCTTACCCCACAGAAATTCCAACTTGGTCGCCGGCGTAGCGTAGAAGTTCGTTATTGAGCCGAGTTCCTTTTCTCTAACAACGCCAAGCGCGGTGAGCATCGCGGGAATCCAGAAAAGAAACAACATGATATCCCCTGGGATCATGGCGAAGGCGCTCTTGAAGTCCTGGTTATAGCGAAAACGAGTCTCGACGTTAGCCGCAACTGCTGGCAGTTGCTTGCGTAGGCCGTGAACAATGAAATCATCAATGTAAAGCTGGTTTACGCCTTCGACGTAACCACGTGCTGTATCCCCATAAAACGGCATCGACCCGTCAATCCAAATCCCAATTTCGGGACGGCGGCCTGATTTGATATCATGGCCGAACTTCGGAGGTATCTCTATCGCCACCTTCATCTCGCCTTGGCGCAGACGCCATTCTTCCTCGCCCTGATCGTGAATCGGAGGATGTTCGTCGAAATAGCGCGAGCCCCTAAAGTTTTCCAGGTAGGTTCTGCTTTCAGGTGAATTATCCTGGTCCAGAGCAGCATAGCTGACGTGTGCGACGTCCAGCGAGATTCCATAGCCGATTACCAGCAAAAGCACCGCGGGCGCCAGCAACGCGAACATGAGCCGCACAGGATCGCGCAACAATTCCGTTGTCTCACGCCGCGTATAGGCCCAGAGCCGAGTCGCACTAAAGCGGCGATTGCCAGCTCGCATGTGCGATGAACGTTGATATTCTATAATCGTATCCTTTGTTAACAATGCATCCGTTGAGCCGGTGGCTCCTGTGGCATCCTCAAGAAAAGAGATAAAAGCTTGCTCTAGATTGTCCGCGCGGCGAGATCTTACTAATTCTTCCGGCACGCCTTGCGCGAGGACCTTGCCCGCATGCATCAAAGAAATGCGATCGCAACGCTCAGCCTCATTCATGAAATGCGTCGAGAGGAAAATGGTGACGCCTTTTTTACGTGAGAGATCGATCAAGAGCTGCCAGAATTCATCGCGGGCTATTGGGTCGACCCCGGAGGTAGGTTCGTCCAGAATCAGCAGCTCGGGCTCATGGATTACCGCCACGGCCAGCGATAGCCGTTGACGAATCCCCAGCGGCACGCCCGAGGGCAACTTGTTAAAATAGCGCAACAATCCAAATTGTTCAGCGAGTGTGTCGATGCGTGCGTCGATCTTTTCCCGCGGCAAATGAAACAGACGTGCGTGTAATTTCAAATTTTGCCGCACGGTCAATTCACTATAAAGTGAGAAGGCCTGCGACATGTAGCCTACTCGACCGCGTGTTTGCAGATCCTCAGCTTGCGGCGAGCGGCCAAACAGGCGCGCTTCTCCTTCCGTTATCGGCAAAAGGCCGGTGAGCATTTTCATAGTGGTGCTCTTGCCGCAGCCGTTCGAACCTAGGAAGCCGAAGATTTCGCCGCGCTCGATGTGGAAGCTGACATGATCAACCGCGGTGAAACCGTTGAAGCGGCGGGTGAGTCCCTTTGCCTCAATCGCGACCTCGCCGCTTCCGGGTGTACGTGGCGGAATTTTCAATGCTTGGTGGCCTGCCCGACGCTCAAGCGGCAGCAATTCGATGAACGCTTCCTCGAGTGTCGCCGCCCTCGCTCGCGAACGCAACTCGGTCGGAGTTCCAGTAGCCACCAACTTCCCAGCGTCCATCGCGACCAGCCATTCGAACCGCTCCGCCTCTTCCATATATGCGGTTGCTACCACCACGCTCATCCCAGGACGCCGGCTTCGTACTCGGCCGACCAGATCCCAAAACTGCCGGCGGGACAATGGGTCAACGCCGGTCGTTGGTTCGTCTAGGATCAGGAGGTCCGGGTCGTGCATTAACGAACAGCAGAGTCCGAGCTTTTGCTTCATTCCGCCCGAAAGCAGGCCGGCGGGACGGTCGCGAAACTCGGTGAGTTCGGTGCTCGCAAGCAGTTCGCCAATCCTCGATGCGCGCTCGTTAGAGGGCTGTCCAAACAATCGCCCGAAGAAATCGATATTTTCATAGACCGAGAGGGTGGAATAGAGATTCTTTCCAAGGCCTTGCGGCATATATGCGATTCGCGCGCGCAATTCGCCCCGGACGCGTGCATCGGCCAGATCTTTTCCGAAAACTTCGACCTCGCCGGTTTGGATCTTGCGCACACCGGAAATCAGCGCCAGGACTGTAGACTTTCCCACGCCGTCGGGACCTATGAAGCCGACCAGCCGGGCTTGCGGGATGTTCAAACAGAGAGATTCGACGGCATTGCTCTTTCCATAACGATGAGTAACATCGCGAAGTCGCGCGACCGGATTCTTGTCGGAAATCATTGATGAGGAGTGATTTTCAGCAGCTCGATGGGCGCACGTGCCTGGAGTTGCGGCGGCCATCCAACGTTCGGATCGGCCTGTATATACGCAACTCCTGGCAGGCCGACTTTAACCCAGGGTTCGAAACGGCGAAGCAATTCCGGATCGATTTGAACCTTAACGCGAAAGGCCAACTTTTGGCGCTCGATAGTAGTTTCAACCGATTTCGGTGTGAATTGAGCTTGGGCAGCTACGTAAGAAACGCGCGCACTGGCAGGCCATTGCGGCGCCGCGTCCAGAACAACACGTGCGTCGGCTCCGATTGCGACTTCTCCTGCTTCGAGTTCAGGTAAAAAAATGGTCATGTACACATCGGTAAGATCAATAATCGTAACTACGCTGCCGCCGGACGGTAGAACCTCACCAGGCTCGGCCAGGCGATATAGCACTCTTCCTCGAACCGGCGCCTTTAGCTCACTGTCATTGATTTGCGTTTGAACTCGTTCAATCCCGGCCCTCGCCGCGGCAATCGCGCCAACATCGGCTGCGACCTTCGAGCTTGCGGCCGCAAATGCCGAACGTTCAGCTTCCATTTTAGTAGTGTAATTGTCTAGTTGTTGGACGCTGATAACGTTAGACTCGGCCAGTTGTGAGTAGCGTTTGTAATCTCTCACCGCAAATTCAAACTCAATTTCCGCTAGCTTGGCGATTTCCTCATCGGATTTCCGCGAGTCAATCGCTTGCTGTTCTTGGGCTTCCGCCTCATGGAGTTGTGCCAGAAGCTCGCTTATATCCATGCGCACGACCAGTTGTCCTGCATTGACTGTGTCGCCTTCGTGCACCAGCACCTGGTCGATGCGGCCGGCGAATTTGGTTGCGATGTCAATTTCAGTCGCTTCAACGCGGCCATTTCCCGACACGATCCCTGCGGGAATTTCCGGTGGCCGCGACTGATACCATAGGTAGGCACCCACAACGGTGACAGTAATGATGGCGATTATCACAACCGACTTGCCCAAACCATTTTTCATCGCCCACTATATCTACCTTGGAGTCTCGAAGCTGACGAGCGCCCACGAGCTGCTGTCGGAGCGATATTTATTCGCTTGGCTGCAGGGCGGCTATTTTTCTCGGGCGTCAAACGCACTAGTTTCAACCAATATTCAGCATATTTGGAGTCGTGGTTGCTGCAAGGAAGCTCCTCGGTAAATCTGCCGAAATGTTGATTTGCTAAAAGGCCATATCGTGCAAAACTCCGGCCTTGGTAGCTTCATCTGGAGAACAAAGCAAACGCCATCGCCAGCTCCTGATGAAATTTCGAGGGATGGATGCGCATCCATCCCCGGAGGATAGGCGCGGCTGGGTTAGGTTTTGACGACCATATCGCCAGATATCTTTAACTACGATTGAGTGCTAAGTTCCCTCGTGGCAGCTACCGCAAAATTGAAATGTCTAGTGCGTCTTGACTCTGGGGTCTAAAACAAGACGCATACCTTCTCGCGACAGCCATAGACCCCCCAATCTTACCAGAGGAGCCGAGGGGGCGAAAAAATGCCTTATGAAGAATATTTCAAGGCTGCTGGTGACGGTCTGATCATTGTCAACTGCAAAGGTTTTATTGTCGAGGCGAACCCCAGCGCAGAGCGGCTCTTTGGATATAGCCAAGGCGAGCTTTTGGGCCAGCCGGTAGAACTGTTGCTTCCAGACACCCTGCATGGGGTCCATCGGCAGCATCGCGAGAACTATTTTGCGATCCCGCGGAACCGCTCGATGGGGACTGGCCTTAACTTGGCGGGGCGGCGGAAAGACGGTAGCCAGTTCCTGATCGAAGTTGGCCTGACCTACGCCCGGGGAACCGAGCGTGGGGATTTGGTGATCGCCGCCGTGATTGATATCACCGAACGAGTGGCACTGGAACGCGAGGCGCGGCGCGCCGAGACGGTAGTATCGCTAGGAACTATCGCCACAGGCATCGCGCACGACCTTAACAATCCGCTGCAGACAATTCGCTCGCGCGTCGAACTGCTGCTGGAATTGCCTGACACGACGCCAGCCTCCGAGATAAAGGAAGACCTCGCCGTTATTCACCGACAGGCCCAGCGCGCCGGTCGAATCGTTGAGGAATTCCTCGGGTTGTCCCGGCGGCGCGATAAAATGCTTGCGCTCGTTAGCCTCAATCGGCTCGTCGAGCGCACACTGCTGCTGTTTGGCCAGCAGTTGCGCAAAGCCGGGATTCACGTTGAAACGAATTTGGAAGAGGTTCTGCCGGAGATAATGGGTGATAGCACTGCGCTTGAGCGGGTGTTAATCAATCTGCTGGGCAATGCGCGCGACGCGATGCCACAGGGTGGGGCTGTCATGCTGGCAACCAGCCGCTCAAGCGATCGACCGGATTGGTTGCATCTTACGGTCGCGGACACGGGGACGGGGATAGCTCCCGACGCCCTCAGCAAGGTATTCGATCTGCTGTATATGACCAAGGCTGAGGGGACGGGCTTGGGGCTTTGGCTCAGTCGGCGAATCGTGCAGGAACACAAGGGCAAAATCGAAGTTCAATCCGAATCGGGCAGAGCCACGACGTTCACGATCATGCCGCCCACGGAGAACTCTTCGAAATCGTAATGCCGCTTTAAGTTTTCGTCTGTAACTAAACGCGACACTCTCTAACGGTTGGCAAGGCTTTATGGAAATCTTAGCTACCGGGTTAATTATTTTCGCCGCTCGAGCCCATAGCGATCGGCTGCACTATAGTAGATCGTACTAACTTTAATCAGCCGGATCCTGAGTTTTGCCATGGTCAAGCAGGAGTTTGACCGTGGCAATCAGCTCGACATTGGCAAACGGTTTGCGCAGAAATCCTGCCGCACCGGCCTTTGCAGCTTGTTGCGGAGCGTTTCCGTGATGATACGTAGTCATCAGGATCACTGGCGTCCCAGACGCTTTTTGTTTCACGTAGCGCGCTATTTCGTAGCCGTCACTGGTGGGCAGATTGATGTCGGACAAGACCAGGGCGGGGCGCGACGAATCAAATAACGAAAGCGCCATGGGACTGTCGTACGCGACCAGGCAGGCGAACCCCGCTGCTTTGAGGACGCGGGCGCAGGTGTCTGCGAGATCTCTATCATCGTCTATTACTAATATTGTCTGAGACAAGGTTATCGCCCCCTTACGAAGGGTCTTGAGCGAGCGAGAGGATCGAAATCGCGTCAGACTTCGCAGGCAGATGGCGGACCTGAATTGTTTTTTCAGAAAGATTTCGCAGGGCCCTGAATCTGGGGATTGCGCCAATTTCCTCGTTCACCACTTCTCACCCGCCCCGGCGCTTATCTCGGAATAGCAAAGCACGAGTCATGCCACGCTCATCATCAAGCGATTGGGCAGGCATCACTTGAAAGCACGATTGCCTCATGGATTCGCTTATAATAGCTCAAGCCGGTGGGATTAGATCTCGCGCGTCTCGAATGATGTCCGCGATCAGTGACCAGTTGGTGGAAGATATCTAAGAACTTTGCGGATTGCACGCCCCACTTGGGACATTCATGTCGCAGTTCATAAGACGAATCTCATAATTCCAAACTATAAAAAGAGATGGGTACACGGCGGTCTGTGTGGCGCCACTTCCACTGATTATCTCCCCACGTGAGGCATTAATGTCCCAGTTTGCAGAGGGCGGACGCTGGAGCCGCCACTCGGAATGGCTGCAATGGGGAGATAGCCGGCGCTACCGATGGTGGAGGTGCTGAAAGGAGAGCATCGAGAATCTCGAGATTCTCTCGCGCCGGAACGTAATCGGGATTGGAACGGGCTAAGCCGCTCCATATCTTGCGCGCCGCCTCATAATTGCCCATTTCAGCGTTTATGACGGCGAGCTGGTTGCGACCCTCAGCGTCGCCTGGTTGCAGTCCAACTGCTACCTGGATTTCTTTAAGCGCAAGCGTTAGTTGTTGTCCTCGTTCGTAGACGATTGCCAGATTAAAATGCGTATCCGCCCGCTGGGGAGCGCGCGCAACGGCCCGCAGCAACATGCCCTCGGCCGTCTTCTGATCACCGTGTTCGGCCAAAGCAAGTCCGAGGTTCAGAAACAAATCCCACTGATTCAAACCTAGGGCAACCGCTCGCTGATATTCCGCCACCTCCGCATCATCATTGCCAAGCATGCCGTAGGCAAACCCGAGATGGTAATGGGCGAGCGCAGAGGCGGGATGAGAACGCAGGAATGCGCGATATAATCGAACCGCGAGCGGATAATTCTCTATTCCCAGCGCATAGTCCGCATTGATGTCGCAGATCTGGTCGCGACCGATGCTGGCGGCAAAGCAGCGGTTACACACGGCGAAGGTGAATGCTGTCAGCCAAATCATCAAGGTCAAAAATCGAAACACCGAATATCCATTTCCTTGAGGAGATGATATTTGCGTTCTTTTCATGAGCTGCCGCCTGCACAATTCGCCTTCGTTCTATCAGTGAATCAATCGGCGCAATTGCCATACCGCAAGTCGCAGATACCGAAGCCTCCAGTAATGCGGCCCATCTGAGGTCCGGATCGGGCGCAAGGCCAGGTTGTATCGTTTCGGCTTCGCTTAATCGTCTCAGTCAGGGCCTCTGCACTCGCCCGTGAGGCATTCGCTAAATTACCCAGCGGATGGGCATGGCGCTTGCTCGCTGCATATAGATCATCCAGATCAAAATACAGGCGAATCACAATTACAGTTCACTCAGTCTAGTGACAGTTCCGATGGATGGGCCATGCGCGAAGCATGTGGTTCAGGCGTTTGGGCAAATGCAGATTAGGAGGACAGATGGATCATGAAAAGCGATAACGACCTTCGGCGGGACGTGGAACGCGAACTCGAATGGGACCCCAGCGTAGACGCGGGAGCCATTGGGGTGGCGGTCAAAAACAGCGTTGTCTCATTGTCCGGCCAGGTATCGAGCTATGCGGACAAGGTCAGCGCGGAGCGGATTGCAAAGCGCGTGGCCGGGGTGGCAGGACTGGCGAACGATATCGAAGTGAAGTATAGCAGCGAGCGGACTGATACCGATATCGCTCAGGCGGCGGCATTAGCCCTTCAGTTCGATACAACTCTACCTCCCGGCCAGGTTAAAGTGATTGTCGAGCGCGGCTGGCTCACTTTGGAAGGCAAGGTTGACTGGTACTATCAAAAATCGGCGGCCGAAGATGCCGTGAGGCATCTGGCGGGAGTCAAGGGAATAGTAAATCGGATCGCTGTGACGCCGCAGGTGATACCAGGAGAGGTGCGTAAGCAAATCGAGGAAGCGTTTAAGCGAAGCGCGCAGGTCGATGCCCGTCAGATCGCTGTCGAGGCCCAGGGTAACAAGGTTATTTTGCGTGGCACGGTGCGGTCATGGGCTGAGAAAGACGAGGCTGAGATGGCGGCTTGGGCGGCCCCTGGGATCAGCGAAGTCGATAATCGGCTGAACATCACCTATGCCAGCGGCTGACAAGCACCTTTTGGGGCTCGATCACTTCGATGCCATCGGGCGCCGCCGCCTGATGGCTGAAGATTCGAGTAACCGATTACAGGTGATTTGCCACGCAAGTGCAAGAATCG
>DATJUF010000103.1:0-5908 GCA_035502655.1 Binataceae bacterium (SeqCode) | reverse complement strand
CTGTTTCGGTACAATTGTGGCTGTACAGTTCGATCCGAATACCGTCTGGGTCTTTAAAGTGAATAGCGGCGCACGGCGACCCTTCCGCGTATAACGGAGCACGCTCGCTCCAGGGCGTGCCGAGAGTCTCCAGAATCCCCTTGGCTCGGTTCACCGCTTCTACTGAATCCGCTTCGAACGCCAGATGGTTCAACCCCGGACGGCGCTTCTTGGGCCGTCCCGCGCTCTGCTCCCACAGCGTCAAAACGGTCTTTCCATCGCGCGCCAGAGAAGCATATCTGAAGGGAAGTTCGAGAGACTCCTCCGCCACCCTCAACCCCAGTACCTCCTGGTACAAGGCCTCCGAAATGTCGATATCAGAAACGTTGAGACCAATATGGCCGACTGCGATCGTGTTGACTTTGCATTTCATGATTTCGCTCCGCGTGATTTTGAAATTTTTCCTTTGCTTGTTCTGGATGAGAAAGCATCGATCATGCCGGCCATTTTAGTTCAGAATTAAATGAATTCCCTTCCGGTGAAGCATTACTCATTCTCAACCGATCCGAGGTTTCTGCGCGCTAACGGGCGTTTTTCATGCGCGACGGCTGTTAAGGGTTGGTCCGTTTGAACGCGGGGGAGTTCGCTGAATGCAAACGATTTCGCGAATTAGAGATCGATGAACTGAGGCAATCTGCCTTTCATTTTAGTTTAGAGATGAATTATCTATGGCATGACTATCGCACTGGAGGATCATCATGCCGCAGAAACCCTCGAGTCCGGCTAAGCAGCCCTCGCTCGCAGCGCAGTTGAGTCAGCCTGCCGACCAGCCATTTACCGAGCTCTCGCGGGCGCTGCTCAGGGTCAATTTTCTTTTCGTCAATCATCCCGAACGTGCATACCACGCCTACGATCTAACGCTGGCGCAAGTGGACGTGCTGTTCGCTCTGGCTCACGCCGAGAGCGGGACCCTTACTTGTTCGGAAATTGCCGAGAAAACCTTGATCACCAAAGGCGGCATCACCGGCATCGTGGACCGGCTTGAAGCCCGGGGGCTGGTCAAACGAATCCCGTCGAGCGACGACCGGCGCAGTGTTCTGGTGCGCTTGAGCGCGAAAGGCATTGAGCTCTTTCGCAAACTTTATCCGGAGCTGGTGCGCGGGAACCGGACCCTCTTTGAAAGGGCGTTCAGACCCGAACAGTTGAAAGAGTTCAGCAGGTTGCTCGGCCAGCTAATTAGCGTTCTGGAGATGCAATAGCGGTTCCACGGGTGCAGAGATTTAAGGATGGATCGGAACGGAGCACATGAACCTGACTCTTCAAAATCGGACCAGGAGAGTCTTTACGAGCAAGTCAGCCGGCTCTGGCTCGAAGTGGAGCGCTTGCGCGATCAGCAGGAAGCTTTGCAGCACACTCCGCCATCGGCCGGCACAGAAACTGGCGGCACTGAGAGCGAGGAAAGCAACGAGCCTGATTCGAGGCATCCCGCTGGCAGCCGTATTTTTCGCTGGCGTCCTGTCACATGGCTGCTGGCGCTGATCATTGCCGCCCTTCTTTGCGCAGCCGCAGTGCGCTTCTGGAATTATATGCAATCCTACCAATGGACCGATGACGCGGAGATCAATGGCCATCTCGATCCTATAAGCGCACGCATCAACGGCACCGTCGTTCACGTCTTCGTTGAGAACACTTATCACGTAAAGAAGGGGCAAGCGCTGGTCGATCTCGATCCGAGCGTCTACCAGATCGCGGTTGAAGATGCGGCAGCCAATCTCGCGGAAGCTGTGGAGGGGGTCAAGGAGGCGCAGCAGAACTATAACTTCAGTGTAGCCAATCTGGCCGCGGCGGTGGCAACTAACACGAAGGCCCAGGAAGATGTGAAGCGCTACGGTGCGCTGTACAGGCGCCAGGTCATTCCGAGGGAGACGTATGACGGTTACCTGATGACGGGCAGGGTGGATGCGGCCACCGTCAATTCGGACCAGGCGGCGGTAAAAGCGGCATACCAGGAAATTGGCCAGGCTCAGGCTGTAGTGCAAGCCGCTCAAGCCTCGCTGAATCAGGCCAAGCTCAACTTGAGCTATACGCACATCGTCGCGCCCGCCTCCGGAGTAGTTGGCGACAAAACCGTGCAGGTCGGTCAGCGCGTGCAACCCGGCCAGCAGTTGCTCACGGTTGTTCCGCTGAACAAAATCTGGCTCACCGCCGATTTTCGCGAGACACAATTGAAGCGAATGCGCCCCGGCGAGCCTGTCACGATCCATGTCGACGCAACCGGCCTCGATTACAAAGGCTATGTCGAAGGCGTGCCGGGCGCGACTGGCGAACTCTTCAGTCTCCTGCCTCCCGAAAACGCCACTGGCAATTATGTCAAGGTTGTCCAGCGATTACAGGTGAGGATTCTCCTATATCCGGGACAGGACTCGCACCATCGCTTGCGTCCGGGGATGTCGGCGGAAGCTACGGCCTGGCTGACTGGACATCCCGAGAGCTTATGGTAGGCGATGGGCGCTGCGGCAGGAAATATCGGCCAGCCGTCGGCGAAGCCGCGGGCTAACCCGTGGATAATCGCGGCGGTAGTGTCATTAGCCGCATTCATGGAGGTGCTCGATACCAGCATCGCCAACGTGGCCCTGCCTTACATGGCCGGCGGACTAGCCGTCAGCGTAGACAACGCGAGCTGGGTATTAACTTCTTATCTCGTTGCCAACGCGGCGGTATTGCCGATCAGTGGATGGCTTTCGATCCGCTTCGGACGCAAACGCTACTACCTGGCGTCCGTCGTGATTTTCACCGTGAGCTCATTTCTGTGCGGGATGGCGCCGTCGCTCGGGATGCTAATCCTGTTCCGGATTTTGCAAGGCGCCGGAGGTGGAGGTTTGCAACCGGTGTCTCAAGCGATTTTGAAGGACACCTTTCCGCCCGAACAACTCGGGATCGCATTTGCCGTGTACGGGATGGTGGTGGTTATGGCGCCGGCTGTCGGGCCGACGCTCGGCGGCTGGATTACCGACAATTACCAGTGGCGCTGGATCTTCTACATAAACGTCCCGGTCGGGATAGTATCGATGCTGCTGGCCTCGCGCTTGGTGGAAGACCCGCCCTATCTCCTTAATCAAATAAAGAAAGCGCGGAAGTATTTGAGCATCGATTACCTTGGGATCGGCACGCTTGCGCTAGCCCTCGGGTCTTTGCAGGTCGTGCTCGACAAGGGCCAGGAAGACAATTGGTTCCATTCATCGCTGATCACCTGGCTGGCAGTGATTTTTCCAATTGCGCTGATGGTGTTCCTCATCCGGGAACTGACAGCGCGGCGTCCAGTGATGGATCTGCGGATGTTCAAGAATCGGAATTTCGCCGGCGCGGCGGTGATGATGTTGATCATCGGCTTCCAGATTTATTCAACCAATCTGTTCATTCCGCAGTATGTTCAGAACGTACTAGGGTACACCGCCGAGCTTTCCGGCTTCACCCAGGCTCCAGGTGCGTTACTGATGATCCTGTTGATGCCGGTCGTGGGAAAGCTGGTCACGCGGGTCCAGGCGCGATGGCTAATTTTCTGGGGGTTTCTGCTGCGAGGACTGGCCGTCTACCACATGACCGATGTTTACCTTCAGCTCAGCTTTGGCACCGCCATGATGTATAGAGTCTGGCAGTCATTCGGCATCGCGCTGCTTTTCATTCCGGTTAATACCGCCTCGTACATAGGGGTTCCGGAGGAGAAAGGCGGCGAGGTTTCCGGAACAATCAATTTGCTGCGCAACGTCGGTGGAAGTCTCGGCATTTCAACGGTCGAGACCATGCTCGCGCGCCGCGAGCAATTTCATCAGAACCTTCTAATTACCCACGTAACACCTGCGCAACAACCTTTTCGCGCGTTGAAGAACGGGATGTCATCGGAACTCTTTTATCGCGGACTCAGTCATTCCCAGGCGGCAAATCAGGCCACTTTGCGCATCTACCATTCAGTAATTACTCAAGCCACTATACTCTCCTATATGGACGTGGCTTGGATTCTCGCCATCCTTTGTTTTGCTATGATGCCGCTGGCGCTCCTGCTGAAGAAGAATAATCCGAAGATGGCACACGTGAGCGCAGAATGACTGCGGCGATACGCCGGTTCAGAAAGCCCTCGCCAGCGAGAGCGTGAGGCCGTGCCTCTGCGAGCTGGCCGCATCAATAGTTGCCGCCGCGCTTGGCGCCGTCACTGTCCGAGGCTCGCTGGCAGTCCGTCCAAGCTTCTTTTGATTTCTCAGTTTCATCTTACGATTGCTGCAATCGTATCCCCCGTTCGCGGAAAATGAATGCCAATCCGTTTTCGATTGTGGTTGAGGCTGGTATGCTTTCCGATTGCGGCGGCTTTGGGCTGGCGTGTCCTAGCCTCCCAGCACGATCGGCGCCGACGAGCCAGCGGCTGTAATTAAACTCAAACGGCGGTCACTGACGCTCAATCGTTTAAGAAAATTGTTTTTTCGTTAGGCAGTTAGCTGCGAGGAACGCCGGGGTTCTAATGCTCGAAACTTCATTGATCATTGCACTTGCGACGCAAGTTCCTCTGCTCGCGCTGGCATTTATGGTCGAGTTCAGCCAGCGCAAGAAACGGCCTTCACGCTCGGCCGTAAGGCCGGCCGCCCGTACTTTCAGCCCACGCCCCGCCGCCGAGCGGGCTTATCGCGAGGCCGAACCGGTTCGCCCCGAACTACCAGGCGAACTTCCTGCACAAGCGGCCCCTCCGGCCGAGATAATTCCTCAGGCGCCTGAAGTTCCCGCTGAGTCATCTGAATCCGAAGCTGTACCGGCTCCAGCAGTCCCGGCTTCCGAATCCATTCCGTCAGTTCCTGCGCCGGTTGAGCCTCTGCCAGAACTCTCAGCGGCTCCGCCCGAGATTGCCGGGGGCCTGCTTGCACTTTCTATTGAAACTCAACCTGAAGCGGTTGCACCCCCGCCAATTCCGGCGCCCGCGGCCGTTGCTGAGATTATCGAACCTGTGCGCGAACCAGTCCGCATCGGACTTGGCCTGCGCAAAACGCGCGAGAATTTCATGGCGCGAATTCGGGCAGCGATTACCGGTAGCGCCAGGGCCGACGAAATCTACGAAGGCCTCGAGGAAGCGCTGATCGGGGCCGACACCGGTGTTGAGACGAGTCTCAAGATTGTCGAGGCGGTGCGTGGCAAACTGAAAAATGACGCACGGCCCGACGTAATTCGTGAAGCCCTCAAGGAAGAGATCGAGCATACTTTACTAGCTGCCGAACGCCCGCCCGCCGAAAGTGGCGGCGACCCGCTGGTCATCATGATGGCCGGGGTGAATGGTGCGGGTAAAACCACTACGGTCGCGAAGCTCGCGGCGCTGTTCAAGCGCGAGCGCGGACTCGTCGTAGTGGCTGCTGCCGATACCTTCCGGGCCGCCGCGATCGAGCAGCTCCAGGTATGGTGCGATCGCGTCGGAGTCGATTTAATCAAGCAAAAGCAGGGCTCTGACCCCGCCGCAGTGGCTTTCGACGCGGTCAAAGCTGCGGTCTCGCGTAAAGCCGCTGCTGTTCTAATCGACACGGCGGGACGCTTGCAGACCAAGGTCAACCTGATGGAGGAATTGAAGAAGATCGCGCGTGTGGCCGGACGCGAACTTCCTGGTGCGCCGCACGAAACCTGGCTCGTGCTCGATGCAAATACTGGCCAGAACGCCTTGAGTCAGGCCAAGCAGTTCGGCGAGGCGGTACCGCTGACTGGCGTAATTTTAGCGAAGCTCGACAGCACGGCTAAGGGTGGCGTAATTATCGGCATCGCTGAACGGCTGAAATTACCTGTTAGATTCGTTGGTTTGGGTGAGGAGCTCGAAGATTTGCGGCCCTTTGACGCTCGCGAGTTCGCAGAAGCGCTGTTCGCCGAAGGCGATAACGCGTCCGCGAAGTCATATGCTGCTTGACAG
>DATJUF010000102.1:0-14263 GCA_035502655.1 Binataceae bacterium (SeqCode) | reverse complement strand
TGATCCGATCGTTGACGACAGTTTCTATCTGATGTTCAATGCGCACCACAAGCCTCTCGGCTTCATCCTTCCCTCAGAACGCTGGGGTAAGAAATGGAGACTAGTCCTCGATACTTACGCCGCGGCTTCGCGGCCAAGCGGAAATCTCTATCGTGCTGATGAAGCAGTTCGAGTCGAAGGGCGCTCGCTCATCATGTTACGGCAGCTTGATTGAATGGCAGGTTCGCTTGAGAAGATTCCGCACGCTTCCTAAGCGGCAGGCTGCGAGCCTGACTGTTCGGCCGGCACTGCCAAAGTCCGGCCTCAGGCTTCATCACCGCAATTCCCGGCTGCATCTACTGCGCGGCTAAAGCCGCCTCACTCTTTGAGCTCAAAGCAGCGCTTCAACTAGCCAATCGTGCAGTTTACTTCCGCGGTGGCTAGCCGGTGCCACCTGCGGTCAAAATTGCGGCTAGCAAAAGTTTATCAGCTTGCCTTGGCTATTGACTGCGACCGATAGGAGCAAGTCGCTAGCTCCTGTCCGCAATCGAACTGCCGATTCACCATAAAGACAGGATAGCAGAGGGGATTCAGGCAGGCGTGGTATACTGATGCGCAAACACGATCGCCAGACCTGCCGGGCGTCATCCGCGGATCCGAATCCCCGCTCGATACTTCAGCCTGCGGCTAGGCCGGCCAGGTTGAAATAGGCCGCGCCACGATAGATTGTGAGGCGGGTTGTTTTACTATGAACGAAAACCTCGCGGATCTTCGGCCGGACCTGAAGAATCGGCCGCTTGACCATCGTCCTGATATAAGCGCATCAAGCCGATGAATCTCGAATCACCAGACATCAGAACAGTCAGCTCGATGCCGCAACGGCAGGAGGCAGGCAAGTGGCTGGTGGCGGGCTCGGTCCTGCTGGGCACCTTCCTGTCCGTAATGGACGTCAGCGTCGTCAATATCGCAATGCCGCACATGATGGGCACCTTCGGCCAGGATCTATTGACGATTACCTGGGTTTCAACCGCCTACAGCATCGCCGAGATCATCATGATCATGATGACGGCGTTCTGGAGCACGCTGCTCGGCCGCAAACGGCTGTTCCTGTTTTCGATGACCATTTTCACCATCGGTTCGGTTCTTGCCGGAACCTCGCAGACGTTCACGCAGATGCTGGTTTACCGCGTAATCCAGGGGGCCGGTGGCGGCACGCTGATACCGGCTTCGCAGGCGATCACCCGCGAAAAGTTTCCGCCCTCCGAACAAGGCATGGCGATGGCGATCTATAGCATGGGTGTGATGCTCGCGCCGACCATTGGACCGGTCCTCGGCGGCTTTTTAGTCACTCGCTGGAACTGGCGCTGGATCTTTTATATCAACGTACCGTTTGCCATCGCCGGCATCCTGATGGTCAGCGCGTTCGTACAGGACCCGCCTTATCTCAAGCGCGGTTTCCAACGTATCGACTGGGGCGGCATCGGCCTGCTCACCGTCGGCCTGACTGCAATGCAAATTGTCCTTGAGCGCGGCCAGGAGGTCGATTGGTTCGCTTCGCATTGGATCGTTCTGGGAACCGCCATCGCGGTCGTGGCAATCAGCGGCCTAATCGTATGGGAACTCATACGCGACGAACCAATCGTTAACTTCCGGCTGTTCCGCAACGTGCGGCTTTCTGCTGGCTCAGGGATGGGCGCCGTGATCGGTTTCGCGCTCTTCGGTTCTACTTTCCTGCTGCCGAACATTACCCAGGATGTACTCCAATACCCGGCCTTTCGCGCCGGACTCGTACTCGCGCCGCGGGCGCTGGCGATGTTCTGCATCATGCCGATCGTCGGCTATGTTTATAATCGCATCAGTCCACGGTGGCTAATCGGATTCGGCATGATGATGCTGGCGCTGGCGTATTGGGGACTCAGCCATCTTCCGATACTCACAGGCTTCGCGAATTTCATTCCTTTGCTGATCGAAAGCGGCATCGGCACCGGCTGCTCGATGGTTATCCTGAGCACCGTCTCTTTGAGTTCGATGCCGAAGGCCAATATGACCGCAGCCGCCGGACTTTATACTTTGATTCGCCGCGTCGCGGGCAACGTCGCCTATGCGGTACTCGCCACGATGGTCCAGCGGCGGACGCAAGTGCATCGCGCCATCCTCGGCAACAATATCAATGTCTTCAATCCGGTTTTGCGCCAGTATGATTCTGCAGCCAATGCGCAACTAATGAATAATGGCTATGGCTCGGCGACTTACGGCACTCGCGACCTATTAATGGTGAACGGCATCCTCAATCGCCAGTCCACCATGATGGCTTACAGTGATACCTTCCGATTACTGTTCTGGCTGTTCCTTTTCGCTCTGCCCTTGATTGTCCTGTTGCCGAAAAAGGGCGTTCCATCCGGTGAGGCTGCCGCCGAAGAATAGAGTGAGCTGCCGTTAGCTACATCTTTTGGCATCTTTTTCCCGGATGCGGTTCGTAACTAAAATCCCTCCCCCGGGTTAGATGAGGGATGGATTAAGAGTGGCCGGCTAATGCAAACCCTAATGGATGCAGCTTGCAGGGCTGGCATTGGTGAAGCTGTTACCAATCCATAAGTCATGCCCGCAATTAGGGTTCTTGTCGTACATCGCGAAGTCACCCGCCGGCGAGGTAATCGAGACAGTGTTGCCCTGAATCGCATTGTGGTCGCTGCCGAGATCTACTTCGATACCGTTGCCGTCGAGCACGTCAACGTTGTTGTCTGAAATCAAATTGTGGCCGGAATCACCCGTGAGCAGAATGCCTGGACCAGCCTCACCTACCGCCGAACAACTTATGTCCGCCTGGCTGACGACATTGTGGCTGGAATTCATAACCTCGACACCGCTATCGCTCACCGTATCGGTCAGTTCGGTAAAGGTATTGTGACCACCACCGGCTACCGAGACCATCGGGCCAACTGAAAAGTTGTACGGCAGGCCGCCCGCGCCAAACGAAATATCGGTGAAGGTGCTGTTGCTGACATTGTCCAGGCTTAACGCGACGATGGCGTTAAAAGAGATGAAGTCATCAACGGATGCGTGATCGGCCTCCACGAGGACACCGTACATGAAATTGTCGACTTCGCCGTTGGCGATAGAGACGTTATTCGCTCCGCTCATGATATGCACGCCAGCGGTTCCGACCGGGCCGTATTCCTGCGGTGAACAGGAAAACGGACATGAAATGCCAATCGAGTAGTCCTGCATGTCGATATTTACGTGCGACGCGGTAATCACCAGGCAGTCGCCACCACCGCCGGTCGAAGGGTTGTCAACCGTCAGGGCGATGTCGCTGGCCAGAATGTAATCGCCCGGCTGGCTGATGGTCTCGCAGGAAGTGATTGTAGCCGGCGAAGCTGCGTCATGTGACTTCGCCTGCACGGCAGGTGTGGCGAGAATGGTCAGCGCCACGGCAAAAGCAGGTATTCGAATCACTGTTTTCCTCCCTTTCTAATGCTTGCTAGTTAGCGCTAAGTATCACTAGATTAGCTAAACTAGTTCAATCTATGTCTAGACTCTTATTTTCACCGTATAAACCACTATGTCAATGAAAAAAGAGCGCTCCGGACAGCCTCAGCAGAACTACGAACCCGGTGTAAACGCGCCATATCGAAAGCGAAGATTAAGTGAAGTTACGTCGTGCATTTCATCGCGCGATCTCGGGAACAGAATCCAAGCGATTCCTGATGCGCCGAGGCGGACCGAATTAAAAACAACGAGGGACAGGCATAGTTGCCCGTCCCTCGTTGTTTTTAATTCGGCAGCGAGCCACCATCGGTGGCCAGCCGCATGCGGTTTACGCGCGCAAGGCTTCCAGCGAAATCACCTGCTCACGCTTCGTGCCCGCAGTGTAAGGACGCCCGCCCGGCGTTCGCTCGAACGGATCGAGCAGGCCGAGTTCCTTACTGATCTCGCGCACCGCCGGCAATACTTCCTGACCGAGCAACCGGATGCTGGTCATGCGATCCTCAAAGCTGACCGGTCCCTGGCTCGCGAAAAAGCCGAAAGTTCCCGGACGCAGCACTTCAAGAATCTTGCGAATCTTGGGGATGACCGTCTTGGGCGTGCCCGCGATGATCTGGAGGCCCTCGACGGCCTTGGGATACGCTTTGTAGATGGCCGCTTTGGCCTCTTCGACCGTTGCTTCGCCACGTGCCAGCCGCCGGCGCGTGCTATCGGCAACTTTCTGCAGGTTGCCCTCGCCGTCCGCCTTTGGATCCTGCTTCGCCCGGCCTAGCTGCTCCGAGCTGACGCCGAGAAAGCCGCCCGAGCCGGCTGTCATCGTGCGCGCCAATCGGCGGGTCGCCTCGCGCGAGTTATAGCCTGGCGGCAGCGTATGTTCCGGACGCGAAAACGCGCCTTGACCGCCGCCAAACAGATGAGCTTTGCCAAGCTCCTCAGCTTTCTCCTCGGTTTCGGCTACCATCACATGCTGCAAATAGCCAAAGTTTTCTGAGCCTGCCTGATAGCCTTGCTTGGCCGCGGTATCGCCGTAGATATTCCACAACTCGGCCGTAGCGGGCAGCGCCGTGCCAAGTCCCAGATACGGATATTTATGCTCCGCGCACCATACCACCGTCTCCGGGCTCAGCACGCCTGGAATCATGATCGGCGGATGTGGTTTCTGGTAGGGCAGCACCCACGGATTGATATAGCGATAGTTGAAATGCTTGCCTTCCCATCGGAACGGCCCGGGACGCGTCCATGCGGCAAGGATTAGATCATGCGCTTCGTTGAACATCTCGCGGTTGTAGGCGGGATTCGCCTCGTTGAAGATCTGCTCGCTGCCCGCGCCGCGAACCCATCCGGGGACCAGGCGTCCGTACGAGATGCAATCGATGGTCGCGAGCTCTTCGGCGATGCGTAGCGGATTCTTGAAAGTCGGCAGCGGATTGCCAAGCAATACGATCCGCGATCTTTTGGTGATGCGGGCGAGAATCGAGGCCTCGACGTTCATCACCCCGCCCATGCAGAAAGGCGTGCCGTGATGCTCGTTGAGCATGATCGCGTCGAAGCCAACTTCCTCCGCGTAGACCATCTCGTCGAGATACTCGTTGTACAGCCGCGAGCCGGCTTCGCGATCGAAGAACTTGTTTGGCACGCCGAAGAAGGCGCGATTCTTGATTACTTCATCTTCGGGAACGTCACGATAAGGACGCTCCGTGAAATACATTAGATTCATTTGATGGCTCCTCAGTACTCTGGTCAGCCTGCGAAAGCTTGCTCCTTAACTTCCATTAGCCAGCGCCGAATGCGCGGTTAAACCCGCACCGATTCGTCGCGCTTGGGCGCCCGCTTTAACGCCTCGAGATCAACTATCGCCTCGTAGCTGGTGCCATGGGTATACGGCCGCGAACCCGGCTCGCGTTCGAACGGGTCCTTGATCCCAAGGCCTTTCGCGATTTCGCGTACCGCCGGCAGGACTTCCTGACCCATCAGGCGGATGCTATTCATGCGCTGCTGGGAGGTAAGCGGTCCTTGCGCCTGGAAGAGGCCGAGCACGCCCGGATGCAGCACCTCTAGAATCAGCTTCAGCTTCGGGATAACCGTCTTGGGCGTGCCGATGATAATCTGGAGGCCATCCTGCGCCTTCTGATAATTCCTGTAGATCTTTTGCTTGGCCTCTTCGATACTTACCTGGCCGCGGCGCAGCCGTTCGCGCGTGTCGCTCTTCTCTTTGCTGCCGCCAACGTCCTCGCGCTGCTCCTTTAGCTTCTCCGAGGTTATTCCCAGGAACCCATAATCGGTCGCCTGTTTGGCGAGCCGCCGCGTCGCCTCTTTAGAGTTATAACCCGGCGGAAGGGTATGTTCCGGACGAGAGAAGTTGGCCGCGCCGCCGCCAAACAATGCGGCTTTGCCCTGCTCCTGGGCCTCTTCTTCGGTATCGGCGACGTGAATCTGCTGGAGATAGCCGAAATTCTCGCTACCGGCGACGTAGCCTTGGTCAGCCGCGGTCTTCTGGTAGAGGCTCCAAAGCTCGACGGTGGACTGCAGCGCCGTGCCAAGGCCGATGTAGGGGTATTTATGCTGCGCGCACCACACCACCGTCTCGGCGCTGATTACGCCGGGAATCCAAATCGGCGGACGGGGCTTTTGATAGGGCAGCGCCCACGGATTCACGTAACGGAAGTTGAAATGCTTGCCTTCCCATCGGAACGGCCCCGGCTTGGTCCAGCACGCGATCACCAAGTCGTGCGCCTCGTTGAAGTACTCGCGATTGTAGGCGGGATTCGCCTGATTGAAGATTTGCTCGCTGCCAGCACCGCGGACCCATCCAGGAACCAGCCGGCCTTTCGAGATCAAATCGATCTCCGCCAGTTCCTCGGCCAGCCGCACCGGATTCTTCACGACCGGTAGCGGATTCCCGAGCAGCACGATCCGCGCCTTCTTAGTGATACGCGCGAGGATGGCTGCTTCCACATCCATCACGGATCCCATGCAGAAGGGGTTGCCGTGATGCTCGTTGAGCATGATTGCGTCGAAGCCGACTTCCTCGGCGTACACGTCTTCATCGAGGTATTCGTTGTACAGCCGCGCCCCAACTTTCGCGTCGTAGAACGAATTGGGTACGCCAAAAAAGCTGCGATTCTTGATTACTTCGTCTTCGGGAACGTCGCGATACGGACGTTCCGTGAAATACATTATGTGCATGGCGTCTCCTTCATATGCATGGCCTTGCAGCTCACGCTAGATGATTCAGGCCAAAAATTCGCGCACAAGCTTGAGAAACTCGTCCGCCTTCTCGATTTCAGGGCGATGGCCGCAATTGTCAAACACAGTGGCTTTGACCTCAGTATTCTTCAGCGCGTTCTTATATGCTGTGCAACAGCTAACCGGCACTACCGCGTCATTCTTGCCCCAGATTAGCTGGGTCGGCAGCCCCTTCACGCCCTGCAGGAAGAAAGGCAGGGAGGGGTTGTGCAGGATCGGATCCCATGCGATACGGGCAGTTTCCGTGCGCGCATCCTCGAAGGCTTCGAACTGCTCGGGCGTGCGCTCGCCGCCGTAAAGCTTGCGGAATTCCGGAGTCGCGTCAGCGTTATAGACCGTCGCGTTGAGCTGCGTGCCGATCGTGACCGCGAACACGTCCATGATCTCGCCTTCCGGCGCCTTGATTCCCGGAGGGGCGACAAGCACCATCTTGCGGAACTGCTTGGCATTCGCCACCGCCATCTCGGCCGCAGTCCAGCCGCCCGTCGAAAAGCCAATGATGTCGATGGGCGCCAGATCCATCTCGCGCAAGACCCAAGAGTAGAAAAGTCCCAGCTCATGGAAATTCCGGATAATCTCAACTCGCGGCGATTTGCCGAAGCCCGGCTGAACGGGGATGATCAACGTCCGATCTTTGGCCAGTGCCTGATGATAGGAGAGCCACCCCGGATGGCCCAGCTCTTCATGGAGAATCAAAAGCGGCTTGCCCGTCCCGCCCTTGATTATCGCGAGGTCAGTCCCCGCTACGTGGGTGATTTCCTCAGTCCATTCTGCCATCTAACAAAACCCTCCGTTGCACGGCGGCGCTCGGCGCCTTGGGGTCGCATCCGCCCGCCATGGTTGAACGCCGGAGCCGAGACTTCCGGCTGATTTCGCCCGCGGATAGTCCGCGGCCTTAAGTTACATCCTGCCACCCCGTCAGGACGCGCTGGCCGAGGCCGTCACGGGCGCCGGCGCCTTGATCAATACCTTTGCGGAATATAGCTCATTTATCGCGGTATCCGACAACCCCAGCAACTCGTGCAATACCGCCTCGTTATCTTCGCCCACCCTAGAAGCTTTCAAATCCGTCCGCTCCGGCCAATCCGAGAACTTCACCGGAAAGGCCGGCAGATCGAACTCTCCGAGCGATGGATCGCTGGCGTGGCGCACCGTCTTACGCTCCCTCAGATGGGGATGGTCCATCGCCTCGGCCAGCGAGAGCACCGGCGCGCATGGCACCCGCTCCGCGTCGAGCGCCGCCACCACGGCGTCGCGGGAGGAGAAGGTCGCCATCCAGTTTTCGATTATCTCCTTGAGCGCATCGTTGTTGCGCACGCGCCGCCCATTGCTGCGGAAGCGCGGATCGGTGGGCAAATCCAGCCGGCCGAGCGCCTTCGCCAGCCGTCCAAACTCGTGAGGCTGCACCAGCAACATTATATAGCCACCCGGACAGGCGTAAACGCCGGACGGACTGCCGGTCGGATGCTGCGAGCCGTTGCGGCGTGGCTTGAAGGTTTCGCGCCGCTGCGAGAGTACGGGGACGCATAGCTCGTGCATATGGAAGTAGGTGTCGAGCAGTGAGGCGTCGAGGTATTGCCCCTTGCCCGTGCGCGACGCATTGAGCAGCGCGAAACCTACCGCCATCGCCGCCGCCACGCCAGTCGAAACGTCCCCGATCGCCATCGTCGGGATTATCGGCGGACGATCAGCCTCGCCGAGCAGTTCCGTCACGCCTGCGAACGAAGCCCCGATAAAGTCGTAACCAGGGCGTTTGCTCAGCGGCCCGGTCTGGCCGGTCGCCGAGACCGAACACATCACGATTTTCGGATTAATTTTGCTCAGCACGTCGTAGCCGAAACCCATATCGGCGATCACGCCCGGGGCGAAATTCTCGACCACCACGTCGATTTTCGGAATCAGGTCGAGAATCAGCTGGCGGGCTCCCGGCTTATGCAAATCCAGCGCGAGGCTGCGCTTGCTATGGCTGTGCTGAAAATAGTAGGTGCTGGTGCCATCCTTGACGATTCCCATCGTGCGCACGTGGTCGCCTTCGAGCGAGCGCTCGACCTTGATCACGTCAGCGCCGAGTTCGGCCATAATCCGCGTGCACGTCGGTCCGGCTACGAAATGAGTAAAGTCGAGGACTCGATAGCCCTTGAGCATCAATGCTTGTTGCTGCTGCTCCATCTTGGCCATTCTCTCCGTCGAAATCAGGCGCGATTAAGGATGAGGTGGCATCATACTAAGGTTAAATCGCAACTGTCCATGAAATTGCCTCGCTCCTCACCGCTGCTATGAGTCCGCCTTGCTGGCGCGTGCGATTGGCGAGTAAGTTGCCGTTATGGACTCGGCTCTCGCCCGCTCCCTTAATCTGTTGCTCGAATCGGAACGGGCCGGAGTAATCGCGCTCGACCGGCTGATCGCCGAAATCACGCAGGACGAACTGCGGCTGCTGCTTACGCTCTCGCGCGAACATGAAGCCGGTACGGCTGCTGCGCTCGAAGAGCTTCTGCGATTTGAGGGCGCCGAGCCGTCCACGAAAATCGGTCCGTTCGCCGATAAAGTCGCCGCCGCCGCGACGCTGCATGATCGCTTGAGCCTATTGCTGCGTGGCGAGGAATGGGTCGCACGCAAGGCCGATGAGGCCCTCGCGCTGGCACCCGCTAATGGTCCGATCCATGACCAGCTTGAGCAGATGGCCAAGCGCCATCGCTTCGAGGTCGAGTGGGGCCGCGCCGAACTCATCCGCATCATGGATACCATCCGCTAGTCTTCGAGCTTTCGCGATTTACTCAGGTGATGCGCTATAGTCCGGCCCTAGCGACGAACTGCCAGGAGACGCCCCCGATGGATCTTAGCTTTACCCCCGAGCAAGAAGCGTTTCGCGCCCGCGTGCAAAAGTTCCTGCACGACAATCTGCCGCCCGGATGGGGTCAGGCTGGTTTCCGCCCACAGGGCATGACGATGACCGAATTCCTCAAAGACTGGCAGCGCCGGCTCTACAACAATGGCTTTCTCGGGATGGCGTGGCCGAAGGAATACGGCGGCCAGGGCGCGAGCCAAATCGAGATGGCTATATACAATGAGGAAGTCGCACGCGTGCGCGCCCCTGGCCCGCTCAACGTTCTCGGCATCTCGATGGCCGGTCCAACGATAATCACTTACGGCACCGACGCACAGAAAAAACGCTACCTCTCCAAAATCCTCGACTGCGAAGAAATCTGGTGCCAAGGTTTCTCCGAACCCAACTCCGGCTCCGACGTTGCCGCCGCCAAGACCCGCGCCGAACTCAAGGGCGACGAGTTTATTGTCAACGGCCAGAAAATCTGGACTACGCTCGCCCATATCTCTGACTGGTGCATGCTGCTCGTGCGCACCGATCCCGAGGCCCCCAAGCATCGCGGGCTGAGTTACCTGCTGGTCGATATGCATACCCCGGGGGTTACGGTTAAGCCGCTGCGGCAGATGACCGGCGAGTCGGAATTCAACGAAGTTTTTTTCGACGACGTTCATGTGCCGCGCGAAAATCTGCTCGGCGGGTTGAATGAAGGCTGGCGCGTCGCCACCACCACTTTGATGAACGAACGTGGCACCGCGGCGCTCGCCAGTGTGATGCGCTACAGGATCGTCTTCAACGAAATCGTCGGCCTCGCCCATTCCACGATCCGCAACGGCGCACCCGCCACCGATGATCCTGTTGTCCGCCAGCAGCTTGCGCAATTCTACGTCGATCTCGAGATGATGCGCTTCACCGCTTACCGCACCTTCTCGAAGATCCTGAAGGGCGGAAATCCCGGCCCCGAAGGCTCCATCTCCAAGCTCGCGTGGTCGGAATTGAATCAGCGGATGCAGGAATTCGTGATGGCGCTCGAAGGCCCGTCGAGCCAGCTCGTCAAAGGCTCGCCATACGCGGTCCAGAGCGGACGCTGGCAGTATCACTTCATGCGCTCGCGCGCGAATACGATCGAAGCCGGCACCTCGGAGATTCAGCGGAATATAATTGCCGAGCGCGTCCTTGGCCTGCCCAAATCCCGCTGATCCCGCAGTCAAGCGCCGCACCTTGTCGCCGACCTGATATAGTGAACGTGACCAGTCAAATACTAGACGACGGACAGGTAACCGCTGCAATAAATTTGCTTGGCAACCGAGGGGATGTTGCTACTCTCCTTGAAATTATTGCGATCAGAAAGACCCCGGCTCTTGCTGAAAATCGTGACTACCAACGAACTTTCACAGGCTATTACCGAATGGGCAGAAAGAAGCAGTCATTCTATCAGGCTTACTATTCCATGCTTCAAAACGCTGCTCGTGCGGATTCTTTGCCTTCCTTATCTGCGGTACTTCAAAACCTGTTTGATCAAACTAGAGAAAAGCATCTCTCATTCAGCTCAAAACTATGCGCAACCCTCGACGACAATGCGGTCATCTTCGACAAGAACGTGGCAGGATTCTTTGGAGTACCTCGCGGCGATTTGGGACAGCAGAATTGGCTTACCAAGGCTCTTGACCGATATCGTCGCGTACAACAAGGAATTGATTCTTTTACGCATCAGCCAGCATGGCCCCAAATGCGTGCTCAGTTCAATGAAAAGTTCCCCAACGCAATTCATCTCCCCGACATCAGGGTCGCCGATCTAATAATTTGGGCTGACGGGGCGGCCTAAAAGTTTGTTTTCTGTTGCAAATTTCCAATAGTCAATTCGATCGAATAGTCACAAATTTCAAAAGAGGTAATTCGCAATGCCTACCTTCAAGCGCGGCGATGTATCAATTTATTATGAAGAATACGGTTCCGGCTTTCCGCTTTTGCTGTTTGCTCCCGGCGGGATGCGATCGGCGATCGAGTTCTGGCATCAGAGCCCCTTCGATCCGACGCGGGAACTCGCCGGTGACTTCCGCGTAATCGCGATGGATCAGCGCAACGCTGGCCAGTCGCGCGGACCGATTACCGCGGCTGATGGATGGGATACCTACACCGGCGACCATCTCGCGCTGCTCGACCATCTCGGGGTGAAGCGCACGCATGCGATGGGCGGATGTATCGGATCATCCTATTCGCTCAACCTGATTAAGCTCGCGCCCGATCGCGTGGCTGCCGCCGTGCTGCAAAATCCGATCGGGCTGCATAATAATCGCGAAGCGTTTTACGAGATGTTCAACGGCTGGGGCGAGAACCTCCAGCGTAAGCGGGCGGACGTCAGCAGTGAGGCGCTGGCGGCTTTTCGCGAGCGGATGTACGGCAGCGATTTTGTCTTCAACGTTGATCGCGATTTCGTCCGGCGATGCACGGCGCCGCTGTTGATTCTGGCCGGCGACGACCTGTACCATCCGGCGCCGACTTCGCGGGAGATTGCGGAACTCGCGCCGAATGCGGAGATCATCATGGACTGGAAGCGGCCCGAGGTGGTGGCCACAACTGTGTCGCGCGTCCGCACCTTCCTCAAATCCCACCAATAGCGTGGTAAGTCATCCTGTCGCTTTCCTAATTGCGCGAGTATGGGAGTCCCATCCGTGGCACCGTCCGCCATGCTCGCGTAATTTGCACATAGCATAGCCGTGGCAGCGGCGGATTTGGCCGCTGAATAAAACTATTGATGCGACTATGGACTGCTATTAAGCTGGGTTAAGCAGTACTGCGCTTGGTTCATCAGACAGCGTTTCGATGATCTGAATAGGCCAGCCAAGCTGCTATCAGAAATTGCAGTTTTCCAATTATACCTTAAGTAGGCAAATGGTCTTTATGATTATAAGGCCCAAGCTCTGGATAATAGCGGCCGTAGCCTTGGCGATCAGCGCTGTTTCAATGATTCCCGCTGCACTTGCCGCCAATGTGGCGAGCGTGCGGTTGCGCGGCACCCCGCCGGCTGCTGAAGATCTTGCCGAGGCGGGTGCGACCAGCACGCTCGCGCCGTCCAGCAGCATGGCGATGCGCGTGGTGATGGCCTTGCGCAATCAGAGCGAACTGACGCAACTCTTGGCCGAGCAGCAGGATCCGTCTTCGCCTGAGTATCACCAATGGCTCACGCCTGAGGAGTTCACCGCTCGCTTCGGCCCGACGCCCGAAGGGATCGCGCAGGTTTCGGCGTGGCTCACGCAACAGGGCTTCAACGTAATTTCGGCGGACGCTTCGAGCCGGCTGGTGCGGTTCACCGGCACCGCCGCGCAGGCCGCTACTGCGTTCCAGACCAGCTTCGCGGCAACGCCCAACGGACGCTATCACGCCAACCTCGTGAGTCCGGCAGTACCGGCGAATCTCGCGAGCCTGATTCAGTCGGTCGAGGGCCTCAATAATATCCGTGGCTTCGGTGTTACGCCGGTGCCGGAAGTCCAGGTAACGAAGACGAAGTATGCGTTCGGACCGGAAGACATGTGGGCCTTTTACGATGAAAGCCCCCTGTTTCCTTCCATCGATGGCAGCGGAGCGGACTGTATCGCGCTGCCTGAATATGCGGGCTATGACAGCGCTTCAGTTAGTCTTTTCGATAACGAGTTTGGCCTGCCGGCTCCAGACATCACAACCGTGGCCGTCGATGGTGGCGGCGATGCTTCCCCCAGCGCCGAGACCGAAACCCTGATCGATATCGAGTATTCGCACACAGCGGCGCCGGAGACTCCGATTCAGCTGTACGTCGCTGGGGCTGCTGACTCGAACCCGGAGACCGCCTTTCTCGACCCGCTTCAGCAGGCCGTCACCGATAATGCGTGCGGCTCGATCAGCCTGAGCATCTTCGTATGCCCAGGTGAAGATTCCGCGCTCGCGAACGACGCCGAAGCGATCTATGAGCAGGCCGCCACCCAAGGCCAGACAGTCTTTGCTGCCGCCGGTGATGACGGTGCCGCCGAGGAAATCGTCAACGCCAAAAATAACTGCGTTGCTGGGAAGAAGCGCGGCGTTATCGAAACCGCCGCCGCGCCTTATGTAGTCTCGGTCGGCGGGACGGAGATAGTCAAGCCGAAGTACGATAAGTCCGACGAAGGTATCGTGGTCCCCGGCTCCGGCACCGAAGAGGTATGGCATGAGGGAATAGGCGCGGGCGGCGGTGGCGCCAGCCAGGTCTTCAGCAAGCCTGCCTATCAGAACGGGGTGACCCCGGCCGATAACGCCCGTGACATTCCTGATATTTCACTGCTAGCTGCAACCAAAACACCCGGCTACGTCTTCGCCCAGAATGACGAATTATACTTCGGCGGCGGTGGAACTAGTTTCGCCTCGCCGTATTGGGCCGGAATTGCGGCGCTGATCGAACAACTCGAGGGTGGACGACTCGGCGGTTCCTTCGCCTTCAATACTCGCTTGTATAGCCTCGCCTCGAGCAACGCCGCCGCGAATGGGATCCGCGACGTCACCAAAGGGATTAATAGTTTTCACGGCGTTAAAGGCTTCAAAGCCGAGCCGGGCTATGACCAGGCGACCGGCTGGGGCACACCCGATATCTTGCTCTTCGTCCAGGCCTACACTGGGCCATAAGGCTGCAACCGGTCCGCTCGGACGAGTCACCGCCTAGAGAATCTGAGGACTCGTTCGCGAGAGATGCTGGTCGTTTCAGTCGATAGCGATGCTTGCAAACGA
>DATJUF010000101.1:0-6040 GCA_035502655.1 Binataceae bacterium (SeqCode) | reverse complement strand
CCGCCAATCGCTGCGAACGGCGGTTTATCCTACATGTCGTTCGATCGTGACGGGGATGCGGGAACTGCCGAAGCTTTGAAGGCGGCCCTTGCGCAGATCGCCAAAGGGGAAGGGCAGGCGGTTGTCGACATGATCGAGAATGCTCCTCCCGGTCCGATTCAGACCAAATGGGGCCTCGGCTTTCGTACCTACAAAGAGTGCCTGGAGTATATTCGGGCTAATAAGATCGAAGCTCCTGCGGGCGGAGTAGCACTGCCGCTGCATTATACGGTTTACGAGCAGCCGTCTTACTCGGTGGTCTCGTCTAACGCACTCTGGCGCGACCCGGCGCGTAAGGCCGAGGCCAAGGCGTTGCGCGAGGAACAGCATAATATCGGGCTGCGAGGCCTCTATTTTCCGCAGGTATTGCGCGACGCGCGCCGAATCGCTGAATACTACCCCGGCCTCTCGCCCAATAGCCCTGAATGCATGGACAAGCTTGGTGTTGCGCTCGCGTACTGCGAGTCCAGGTGCAGGAATTTTTACGACGCGGCAGAGGTCGAGCGCGTTTACTACCCAGAGATCGAAAAGCTCCTGCTGGAGTTTTTTCCGAACGCGACCGACGCGCTCGTCTACAACCACGACGTGTTCGACAAGGACTACAAGGGCGATCGTACCGAGGACCAGGCCAGCAAGAACCCGGGTGTTAACGCCAACTACGCCAACCTCGTACACAACGACCTTAACGACAACAGCGGCCGCGTGCGCTGCCGCGAGCTGCTTACGAAGAATCTGCGCAACTTTGGCCGCCAGCAGCACTACACAGAAGAGCAAGCCGACGCGAAGATGGCGCACCGTTTCATGTCGATCAATCTCGCCAAGCCGATGGAGACCGTGGGTCAGTATCCCTTCGTGCTTTGCGCGTGGCCCTCTTTTGCTGACCAGCCCTACATCACCAATTACCGCATCTACGATGACCGCGTCGGCGAGACGACCCGCTTCACCTATCGCCCCAGCCATGAGTGGTACTGGTTCCCCCAGCAGAAGCCGACCGAGGTCTCGATGCTCAAGTGCTATGACTCCGTCACTGACGGCTCGGTCTCACGCTGGTCTTTCCACACTGCATGCGTCGATCCGACCGCGCCCGACGATGCTCCCTGCCGCAAGAACCTCGTGGTTCGTTCCTTTGTCTTTTTCTAATGATGAAGCCGCGTGAGGAAAACCCACCACGAATAAGCTGCCAGGAAGCAGAACGAATCCTTTCCAAGGGGATTGGATAGGCATGACGCGCGAGGCCGCCAAAGCGGCTTAGTTTCTCGACAGGACTAAGCCGCCCACCGATGCACCGCCTCTACCAATTTGCCACCTCGCCATTTTGCGCCAAGATTCGCAAAATTCTCGACTACAAGGGGCTTGACTACGAAGCGATCGAGGTCGATTACCTCGAACGCAAAGATTTGCTGGCCGCCTCCGGCCAGTTGATGGTCCCCGCTTTGACGATGCCATCCGGCGTGACGTTCGTGGATTCGGACGCGATTGCCGTCGCGCTGGAAGAGCATTATCCCGATCCCACTATCTTCCCCAGCGGCTGGCGCGGCATCCATCTGGCGCTCGCGCGCTATTTCGATACCGAACTCGAAGACGCGCTCTTTCGTGCCGCGCTACCCTTCGAGCTGCGTCATTTCGCGCGCCAGGGACGCGGCCACGAGGCTTTCTATCGCTTGATTCGCGAGCGCAAGTACGGCGCAGGCTTCTGCGACGCGATGATTCGCGATTTCAATGAAAATCGCGATCGCGCGCTCCAGATGCTCGCGCCCCTCGACGGCACCTTTGCCGAGCGTGCCTTTCTCTTAGGGAGAATCGGTTACGCGGATTTCGCCCTTTACGGCCAGTTGACTCTCTTAAATTTTAGTCAGGAACTTGCGCTACCTGAGGCTTACAATGGCCTGCGCGCTTTTTACGACCGCATGGACCGCATGTCAGCTATAATCGATCCTGATCCTTGAGAAGTTCCAGGCTACCCTCTACGGTTTCGGGTCCGCGGCCCCTTTCAACCGATCTCTGCCACCGCCGCATTCAGGAAACGGCTGAACAGCGCCCCGCTCGAATCAATCGCGACATCATACAGTGAGGCCGTCCGCCCAGGCACGAAAATCTGATGGCCTTCATCTAGCAGCGCATAAAAGACGCAAAAGCCCAACGCTGCATAGGGACGCCCTTCCATCGGCCCGCGAATCAGCAGCCAGAACAAAATGCCGTAATTGGTGAAGTGCGCTGCCTTGCGCACCAGCCCGTGTGCCATCCCAATCGTTGCTGCCGAAGCCGCCGGAAAGAGATAGCGCAGTATCGGCTCGATAATCTTTCCGGTATTCGCTGCCGAAAAGAATGTCGTCGATAGTACGAAAAGACATCCCATCCACATCAGCGCAGGCATCCACTTGCGAAAGTTACTTGGATCTACCTTGCTGTTCGATGATTCAGGCTGTGCTTCCACCTTTGTTGTATCCCCGGCTTGCTCGATCGCGCGCGTCAGCGTTAACTCGAATTAATGATCCGGCCGCCTATGCGTCCTCGCGTTGAGCGTGGGTGAGTTCGCCCTTCCGGCCAGCGAGGTTAATTTTCATTGCGTGGCGGCCTTCGTGCAATAGACCGGGACATAATCCCAGAGGTTGGGAAGCAGTGAGCGAACCTATCCTGATAGCCAAAGCGCAAGCCGCCCCTCCATGCACCGTCGTAATCTTCGGCGCCTCAGGTGACTTGGCGCGCCGTAAACTGATTCCAGCTCTTTATAATCTCAAAGCCTGCGGACATGACATTACCCCGCGTAATTTTGCCGTACTAGGCTTCGCCCGCCGTCCCATTGCGGTCGATGAGTTCCGTCAAAGCACTCACGACGCCGCGGTGAAATTCTCACGCCTCAAAGTCGACGAAAATTGTTGGCGCGACTTCGCCCAAGGCCTCGATTACCTCTCAGGCCTTGATCGCCCTGATGGTTTCGCTCGTCTCAGGGCCCGCCTCGAAGCTCTCGAAAAGGAACGCGGCCTGCCGCCCAATCGAGTCTTTTACCTATCGATCCCTCCCGAGGCGATCCAGGAATGCGTCGAACGTCTCGACGCCGAAGGTTTGATCGCCAAGCCTACTGACAAGCACTTCAGCCGTCTCGTGGTCGAAAAGCCGATCGGTTCCGACCTTGAAAGCGCTCTGGAAATCAATCGCACGATGCAAAGCCATTGCGACGAGTCGCAGATTTTCCGCATCGACCACTATCTCGGCAAAGAAACCGTGCAGAATCTGCTCGTGATGCGCTTTGCCAACACGATTTTCGAACGGGTATGGAGCACGCGCGATATCGATCACGTTCAGATCACCGTGGCCGAAAGCGAGGGTGTCGGCTCGCGTGCGATGTATTACGACCCAGCCGGTGCGCTTCGCGACATGGTTCAGAATCACATGATGCAGTTGCTTTCGTTGATTGGCATGGAGGCGCCGGTCACCCTCGATGCTCCTGCAATTAGTGATTCTAAGCTGAATGTTCTCCGCGCCTTAAAACCGTTTACCCGTGAGGACGTGCGCCGGACCGTCGTACGCGCGCGCTATATCGAAGGCCTCGCCGGCGGCCAGCGGGTTCCCGGCTACTTGCAGGAACATGGCATCCCGCCCACTTCTATGACTGAGACTTATGTCGCACTCAAGACTTACGTGCATAACTGGCGATGGGCCGGCGTCCCGTTCTATCTGCGCACCGGCAAGCGGCTGCCGTCTCGCGCAAGCCTGATTCATATTCGTTTCAAGGACGTTCCGCAGATTCTCTTCAACCGCCGCGACGAACTTTCTCCCGACGCCTTGACTATCCGGATTCAGCCGGATGAGGGCTTTTCGTTTGACGTGCTGGCCAAGCAGCCCGGATTGGATGTCGCCATCCGCCCGGTGAAGATGAATCTGAGCTACGAAAGCGAATTCTCGGAAAACTCGCCCGACGCCTACGAGCGGCTCCTGCTCGAGGTGATGACCGGTGACCGCACGCTCTTTGTCAGCGCTTCATTCGTGGAGAAATCCTGGGAATTTGTCCAATCGATTCTCGATCAATGGCAGCAGGACCCGTCCCTCCCTATGCATGAATACGATGCTGGCAGCGTGGGGCCGAAGGCCGCCGAAGACTTGATCAAGGTTGACGGCCGCGAATGGCTGAATCCATAGCCTTCGCCCGCAAAATGCTTATAGAATTGGGACGGTAACCTAAGCATTCCCTCGGATCGCGGACCTGCAACTTTTAGCAGTGCTCGGGCGTATAAGATCACGGCTCGCTGGTAAAGCCGTGCGCGGGATTGCCGGGCCGATGAGGCCGTTAGCAAGCGAATCTGCGAGCCGAGCGCATAAATCGAGTCAGCGAACGCAGAACCTTGAGACTCTAAAACGTGAGCCTGCATTGAAACTGAACTGATGGCGAGACTGGAACAAGCCAAGCGCAGCGAAGCCATTACCGTTCCCGCTGCGAACCCATATCCCGGGGCCGCCCTCGAAGGCCGCGCCTTGACCAAGCGTTATGGAGGCCGTGCCGTTGTAAACAACGTCGAAGTCCACGTCGGCAAGGGTGAAATCGTCGGGATGCTCGGACCAAACGGCGCCGGCAAAACCACGACCTTCTATATGCTGGTAGGCCTGCTGCGGCCCGACGAAGGCAAGATTACTCTTGGCGGCGAAGACATCACGATGCTGCCGCTTTATCAGCGCGCGCGCCGCGGCATCAGCTACCTGCCGCAGGAGCCATCAGTCTTTCGTAAGCTCACGGTCGAGCAAAACCTTCTTGCAGTCATCGAGACCTTGCCGCTCACCCAGGAGGAACGGCAGGCGCGCCTGCAATCGCTGCTCGACGAACTGGATATTGCGCGCCTGGCGAAATCTTCCGCCGGTGTGCTTTCAGGCGGCGAGCGCCGCCGCGTCGAGATTACCCGCGCACTCGTCCTCGATCCGCTTTTCCTGTGCCTCGACGAGCCGTTTGCCGGCATCGATCCGATTACAGTGGTCGAAATTCAACGGGTCATCAGTTACCTGAAGGAACGCGGTATCGGCGTCCTGATGTCCGACCATAACGTGCAGGAGACGCTCTCGATTATCGATCGCGCCTACGTGATCCACGCTGGCCAGATCCTGTTCGAGGGTCCGCCCCGCGAACTGGTCGAGAACCACAAGGTCCGCGAAGTCTTTCTCGGCGAACGCTTCCGCCTCCGCTAACCGTGCCCGATCCCAAAGGCTCAGTTGCAAGAGCGTATGGGAGCGCGGATTCCAGGTTCCTCTGCATGAAGCTCTCTACTCCACAGAATCTCTAAGTTTTTCTGAGGACATTCGAAACGAAAAGGCCAAAAAAATTCAATAAATTCAATGTATTACGGCCTTATTCGAAACATTTGATATATTGAGTCAACATGATAAGCTGCTTCTTCGTGGAGCATAGACGAGCCGAACAAGTCGAGTTTCCATTCGTTCGCAGAACCGAACTGATCCCGCTTGATACCCTGTATACCGAGGCGGACACGGAGCTTTTTGGCCGGTTGCGCGAAGACCGTCGATTTGAGCGCAAGTCAGTCGGAATCCATACTCAGAATCTTGGGGATTACCTTTCTATGTTCGCGAATAGTGCGCCTGACGGTGGCATGATTGCGATTGGCATCGAAGACGATGGCCCGATTTCGGGATGTCTTAGAGCCGATCCTAAACACCTAAACGAGTTAGAGCGGTCAGGCGACATCTACTGTCCGGATGCCCGGTACCAGTCCAAACGCGTAACTGTCCGGAATGCCAGCGACGAGGATGATTTCGTGCTCCTATTTCGCGTTCAATACCGTCCTGACAAGGTGGTTGAAACAACTCGAGGTGACGCGTTTATTAAGCGCGGCGAGTCGAAGAGGAAGCTAAACGACGACGAGAAGAGGGAATTACGGATTGCCAAACATGAGGTTGACCTCGAACAGGAGTCATGTCCGCTAAGCTACCCAGAGGATTTTGATCTGAATTTGATTCACCAGTTCGCTAACAACTTTCGGCGCAACGCTAATGTCACGAA
>DATJUF010000100.1:0-8453 GCA_035502655.1 Binataceae bacterium (SeqCode) | reverse complement strand
TGATGGCAAAGCCGCGTCCGGAATCACTCGCGCTGCTAGGCGCATTGACTGCGGCAACGACGCGCGTGCGGTTGGGTGTTGGATGCATGGCGAGCTTTGCGTTGCGGGAACCAGTGATGTTTGCCGAGCAGTGGGCAACCCTCGACTTTATATCAAACGGACGCATGCAGCTTGCGGTCTGCACCGGCATCGGACTGGGCGGCACCAGCGCGAAAGAAGGAGCGGTTTGGGGCGTCCCGGATTCAGAACGCGGCGAACGCATGACCGAAAATATCACGATATGCCGGAGGCTCTGGAGCGAGGAACACGTAAGCTTCGCCGGCGCCTTCCGTTCCTTTGTTGACGCTAGCGTTAATCCCAAGCCGATTCAGCGGCCCTGCCCAATCTGGATTGCGGCGAATCCGCGGCCAGCGCTTTCAGGCAGGCCGTTGCGGCGCGTTGCAGAAGTCGCCGATGGCTGGATGGTAGCTCAGGTATGGCCAGGCTTATTCGGCGCACTATGGGATAAGCTATCGAAGCGTTTAACCGCGGCTGGGAAAGATCCCGAGAGTTTTCCGAATATCGCATACCACAATATCAATGTTGCAGGCGATCGCACGTCCGCGCTGGCCGAGACCCGGCGCTTCCTTGATGAATACTACGGACCGGTTTTCTCGGCAGAACAAGCGGAAGGATGGACCGCCGCCGGCACGCCTGCCGAATGTGTCGAAGACCTTAATCGGCTTATTCGCGCCGGCGCCAAAGCGATAACCTTGCGCATCACCGGCTGGAATCAGAACGAACAATTCAATCGGATCGCCACCGAGGTGCTGCCCTACGTAGATAGTCAGCCACCGTCAGGAAGCCTTTAGCCGCAAATACCTTCGTGATTCTTCGCGAATCAAGCGCTCGACGATGCGGCGTGCGTGAATTGGCGCTGCGTCACTCTGAATATTGATCGACGGCGAACCGTGCGTCAGCTCGTTCCAGCGTTGCTGAGTCTCGAGCACTTCCCAATCTTCCATGAAGGTCCGATGAATTTCCTGGAACATCGACTCAGTTGCAGCCTGATCATCGGGAGCACGATCCTGGGCGATAGCCCAGAAATAGTGAGAACTGGTTTCCGTTTCTGGAGTGATCGCGTCGAGGTTTCGCAAACCGATGCCGCCCTGACGTCGGCCTTCAGGTGCGCCGGTCCCGGTATCAGCCGCGCCAGCATAAAGATTGACGAACGCTGGCGGCTCAAAGCGGATTATCTGCCAGCGATCGATATTGCCCTTGAATCCGGCGCGTGCATAAGTCGGAGGCGGTTCGATATCGATCAACCAACGGTTAACGCCCGCGGTATCTTCCGTGAATTCGTTCCGCACCTGGGCTTTTTCGACGCTCGCCGCCGAACCGATGGTTCCTGGATGGACAAAAGTCAAGTGGCTCAAATCGAGCAGGTTGTCCAGAATCAGCCGGTAGTCGCACTTGATATGAAGCAGCTCGCTTTTGGCGCCCCATGCAGAATCGTCGAGCCAATGAAAGTCGACTAAAGAGGTTTCGCCTGCGAGCGCGGGATCGCCCATCCAGATCCAAACCCAACCCCAGCGTTCAGTCACAGGATATTTTCTGATGGCGCCGCGCTCGGGAATTTGGTTCTGGCCAGGGATCCTGATGCAATTGCCCGCGCAGTCGAAAACCAGCCCATGATATCCACATTGTAACGAATCGCCGATCAATCGGCCTTTATGGAGAGGGTAATTGCGATGACTGCAGCGATCCTCCAGAGCGATCGCCTCGCCATTTTCCGTGCGGAAGAGGACTACCGGCTCATTCAAGAAGATTCGTCCTAATGGTTCGCGGCTGACCTCTCCAGCCAGTGCCGCGACGTACCAGCAATTCTTCAGAAACATCTCTATTAACTCCGAAGGATGGGACCCGACTGGCAGCGTAATGACAACCGGCTTTAGTGCAAGGCGTAGTAGCGCTTGGCGCCCCCTGCCAGAACGCTTCTAAGCGTCGCAGGTGGCAGTCCCATTTGCTTGATCATGTTCGGCGCTCCCCAGAAGCCGTCGAAATGGGGATAATCAGTCGCCCACAAAATGTTTTCAGGACCAAGGTAATCCGCCAGCAAAAGCAAGGAGCGTTCGACCGGCTCGAAGGAGATGAAACATTGACGGTGAAATAGCTCGCTTGGGCGAGTCGTCAGGCCCGTATCGTTCATTCCTTTGTCATCGAAATGCCGATCCATGCGATCGAGCCATCCCGCCATCCAGCCGCCGCCTGATTCCAGGAATCCGACTCGCAGGCGGGGAAAGCGATCACAGACGCCGCACATAATCATGCTGGTAGCGGCCGCCATCATCTCAAAGGTATGAGCAACGCAATGACGTACGGCACGGCGATCGCCCTCGAATCGATCCATCGCGAGCGTCGGCTGGCCGCTTTCAGCGCCGCTGTGAATTCCCAACGCGACGTTTAGTTCCTGGGCTGCTTGCCACAATGGATCGTAATCGAGGAAATGAAGAACACGCCCATTGTATGGATTTGGCCGCACGAATCCAGCTCGAAAGCCGAGTTCGCACACGGCGAACTGCAATTCCTTGACGGCCAAATCGACAGCCTGCATCGGCAGCATCGCCACGCCAAATAATCGGTCAGGGTACGGACGGCAGTAATCCGCAAGCCAGCGATTATAGGCGCGGCAGATTGCGGCCGCTAATTCGGGCTCGCCGACCGCACCGAGAAATAACCCCAAGCTTGGATAAAGGAAAGCGGCGTCGATACCCTCGGCATCCATGTCAGGAATCCGCGCATGGGGGTCGAAGCCGCCCGCACGTCCTTCCGCGTATTTGATCCAGACGGAAACTTTTCCCTCGCGGGCACCTATCGCACCGGTCGCCCCAACTTTTACGCGGCGGCGCCCTGGCGCATTATCGGTTAATTCTTGTTCACCGAGCTGAAGTACTTCGGCGCCATCGCTAGCGTAACCCAGTCGTGGCGCACGATCGCGGAACTGCGGATCAATATAATTAAGCCAGAGATCGGGCGGTTCGAGCACGTGGCCGTCGGCATCAATGACGTCATACTCGCGTGACATGAAACTCATCTTTCACTGGAAAATTCAGGCCTCATCTAAGCATCCGAATCACACCCAAACAAGGATGTCTTTGGCTATCGAATCTGACGATGGATCAAACTCCCTCTCTGTAATCAGCCAGCGATTAACCACGGGACCGGGAGGTCTCACTGCATCGCGAGCGTCTCAGGTGCATCTGCGGAGGCACGCTAAACGGCGCTTCCATTTGGCCTGACTCCAGCGCCGCAACGCGTTCGGGGTCCTGTCCTAGCTGCACGCACCTCAAGTAAACTTGGTTCATCCCTGGCCGAGCAGCAACTGCGCAATGCGGCGCAACTGCCCTTCACTTCAAGTAAAACGCTTCGTTTGCGGGCCGATAAACGCGCGCGAACCATAACGGGCGGCGCAGACCTCCGGGACCCGGCGCCGGCCGCGTCATTGCGAGCCATCGTTGGTACACCTCATGCGATTTATTAGTGTCAGCGAAAATGTCTCCATAGCGATCGTGTGGGCCGGGTCTTTCTATCCGCACCTTCTGATGCCAGCAATGAGCACCGCTGATCGGATCAGGCTGCACCGGAAAGGTGAGATTCTGATGCACGCCTGCGTCTTGCCACCAGACGCGCTCGGAATCCCGATCGCCGCTGCTGAAGGCGCGCACGCCATGAACCTGCCGCATCATCCATTGACCCGGTTCGACCTGGCGGATGTCGACGAGGGCGGACGACCATCGCTCGCCACCAGAATCCTCGTTGAGGCGCCATCGGCCGAGATGATGTGAACAGGCGATTACGCCCGGCCGAATTCCTTCTGTGACCCACACCTTATCGATGAAATAGCCAATTTCAGTATTCACCTTGAGCAGCCCTCCGGTTTCGACGCCGAAGCGCTGCGCATCGTCCGGATGGAGCCAAAGCGGATTACGATGGGATATTTCGTAGAGCCATTTGGCATTGCCAGAACGGGTATGGACGAGCGTCGGCAAACGGAATGTCGGCAGCAGCAGCATCTCGCCACGTTCGCGATGAATCTCAGACCGATGCACGTGACTTTTGATATATCCGGGAATCGCGCATTCCGGCCACTTCCAGTGTTTGAGCGTGCTGGAAAAGAATTCGAGCTTGCGCGAAGGCGTAGGAAACCCGGCGTAATCTGCACCGCCGATGCGCACACCCATCGGCGCGCCGTTCTTCGACACCACGCCGGTCAGCGAATCGACCGCAGCATCCGCTAAATCGTCTGCGGAAAGTCTTTTCTCATGCGCGCCGTACAGATCTTCGTCGATTAGGAATGCGCCATACTTGCGCATGTATGCGAGCGGCGTGAGGCTCTCCTTAGCCGCAGCCGCGGGTAATCCCGGCACGCTATTCTCAAAGATCCAGCGGTAGTATTCTTCAACTGTAAGTTTTTGACCTGCGTGGTAGGGAGATTCGAAATACTTGCGGATACCCATCGCGCCGTCAGGATCGATTCGCCACGACAGTTCGATCCAGAATTCATCTTCCTCCCAAACTTCGCCAGAGCCGGCCTCGCGATGGGCCTCCCAAGTGGAGTTGAATTTTTTGCCGTTCCTTTCGAGCGCGACGCGCAGCACTGGCTGGCGGAAACCGATCCATCGCGCCGCGTGAGTCTCCTGGCTTAGCAAGTCGTGCCGCTCTGACGCATGCCCCATCGGCAATACATAATCTGCAAACCACGCAGTCTCGCTCCAGATCGGCGTAAGGCAGGCGTGGCGCTCGACCTTCCTTTCGTCGGAGAGGGCCTCGATCCAGCTCATGCCGTCGGGATTCGTCCACACCGGGTTGTAAACCCGGGTAAAATACATCGCGAGCTTGCCGCGCCCTTCTTTAAGAAAATGCGGCAGCAGGAAACTCATTTCGAAGAACGCGACTGGAAATTCGCGTGGCCACGTCAACTCGTTCCACACATTCGGTGGCGGCGGCATCATCGGCGGCGCCGGGATGAATTTATTGAAAGCCGCCGGCGAGGTGCCGCCGCGGGTTCCAACCGCCCCCACCAGCACGGATAAAAATTCGAGTGCCCGCGCGACCTGCCATCCGCCCAGATTTCCCGCGGCGGCATTACGCCATATGTGCGCCGCAAACGCATGACCGGCGTGGCCGATTTCGCGCGCGACCCGCACGATTGTTGCGGCGTCAGCGCCGGACTCTTCGGCAGCGAACTCGGGCGTGTATCGCGCGTAGACCTCCTTTAGAATCGCAATGAAGGTCTCGAAAGTGAGCGGCCGGCCAGGATGCTCCTCGCGTAAATACTCCTCCCAATTGACCCACCGCTGGACAAATTCGGCGTCGTACAGGCCTTCATTCAGGATTACCAGGCACATCGCGAGCAATACGGAGGCCTCGCTGCCCGGCCAGGTTGACAGCCAGTAATCGGCGCGTGACGCGGTGTTGGATAAGCGTGTGTCGATCACGCAGATCTTCGCGCCGCGCTCTTTGCCTTCGATTATCCGCTGCGCGTGCGGATTGAAGTAGTGTCCGGCCTCCAGATGCGAACTCAGCAACAGTATAAATCGAGCGTTGGCATAGTCCGGCGACGGCCGGTCGATTCCATGCCACAACGCATAGCCGGTGCGCCCGCCCGCCGAACAGATATTGGTGTGGCTGTTATGGCCGTCGATGCCCCATGAATGCAGAATGCGCTGATTGTAGATAAGTTCATGGCCGGGACGTCCGACGTGATAGAGGATTTCATTACGGCGGTTTTCCTGGATCGCCTTGCGAATATGCGCGGCGAGGTCATCGAGCACTTCATCCCATGTCACACGCTCCCACTTGCCAGCGCCACGTTCTCCTATCCGTCGCATGGGGTATAAAATGCGCTCTGGATCATTCACCTGGTTGAGGGTCGCGGGACCTTTAGCGCAATTGCGTCCGCGGCTGCCAGGATGTGTTGGATTGCCCTCGAACTTGCGAATCCGTCCAGTCTCTTTGTCAACATAAGCAAGCAATCCGCATCCCGCCTCGCAGTTGAAACAGAGGGTAGGAATCAGGGCGTAGTGCTTTGCAACCTTGCGCGGCCATTGCGCGGGGTCGTACTCGGTCCAGTCGTCCCAGCGATACACGGGCGGAAAGCTAGCCAGGCCGCCGGCTGGCGCTTCGAGATCGGCGGCGGCAGGATTGAGCGGTAGCGGCTCGTCTATCATGAATTGAGACCCATATTCAGCTGAGTGGAGGCGCTTGCCCCGCAGTGATCCACACGTATTCGTAGGCGAGCAATCCCAACAGCGTGGCAAAGGCGGCGGCGATCTGCATCAGGAGCATCGGGCCAGTGCGTGTTATCGCAAGAATCGACAGTACCAGCGGGATTAGCGTACCGCCCGTGATCGCCGCCAGCCAGAAGATCTTGCCGACCGTTCCATGCGTCATCACGTAGACCGCATGGTGAACGTCCTCGCTTGGAGATGGCATAGAGACCTCGCTCAGCATCATGAATGCATGCACCACTAAGGCGAAAATCATTATCCACAAAATTGCCGTTGCGGCCGGGGAGTTTTTGTTCAACGCGAGGCTGAGTAGTAACAGCGCAGCCGCGCCAGCCATCACCGCCTGGATTGCCAGGTGCCACAGGAAGAGCGGACTTTGCCAGAGGTCGCGCCCCTTAGCCTGTGCAAATAGAAATGCCGAATAACAGGCCGAAGCGAGGCCGAGCGGAGGCGCGATCCACACAAGAGAGGATGGGATATTCCGGCCCAGTACAGCAAACACGAGCCATGACGCTGCGGCCACGCTGGTCAGAATGAGAATCCAGGTGCCCCACATCAGCCATGAACGCGGATTAGGCTTGATCAGGATGTAGTAGAAGCGATCCCAACGTTTTAGGTCGGCAATCAGCAACACAGTCGTAATCGCGAGAAACGCGAGTGCGAGAGCTGGAGCCGCAATCGCGAAAAGCTTCGCAGCCGAGGCGCCGGCCCCGAGCCGAAGACCGCTGAAAAGACCGGCGAGGATCAGTACCCCGCCGGCTATCGACTTGGTCCACAGGTAAAGGGCTGGAATCCATCCCCACGGTTGCGGATGCGCAACGTCGTAGACGGCCCGAGCCCTGCCGGGGGCGCCGCGGCCATTGTATGTTGGGATGGCATTATGCGGATTCATGCGGGGATTTTGTTCGGCAAACATGTGGGCAGGCTGCGCCTCCATCATGGAAGGCTGCAGAAAATCTCCCTCGATACCGGCGTAAAAGAGCTTCGGCTTGGTCCCCTTTTGTGGCTTGCGCGCGGCTACTTTCTGGGTCGCGACCCTGCGGCTGATATTGCTTTGCGGATCGTCAAGGTCGCCAGCGATAATCGCCTGCGTCGGGCAGACGATGACGCAGGCGGGCTCAAGGTTGAGCTCGACACGATGCGCGCAGAAATTGCACTTGGCTGCCGTGTTGCTGTTCGGATCGATATACAGCGCGTCATAGGGACACGCCTGCATACAGGATTTGCAGCCAATACAGCGGCTGTTGTCGAAATCGACAATGCCGTCATCGCGGCGGAACAGCGCCCGCGTCGGACAGATTTCGATACACGGTGCAGCATCGCAGTGATTGCACCGCATCACGCCAAAATGCCGGCTGGTATCGGGAAATTCACCCTTCTCGATGTATTTGACCCACGTGCGAAAAACCCCCACCGGCACGTTGTGCTCTTCCTTGCAGGCAACCGTGCAGGCGTGGCATCCGATGCAACGGTTGTGATCGATGACGAAACCATAGCGCAATCTAAGTTCACCCAAAGCGGTCTAACCGCCCAATCAGCAGATAGCTAGTTGTTCAGCCAATCCTTTCAAAGGAGCATCCCCAAGACCTCCCAATCTAGTACATATGCCAAGCGGCAGTTCCAGCGAATGGCATCTCGGTGGGGTAAGATACGCTTGCCTGTGAAGCGCCGCCGGCCTCTATCAGCCAGGCTCTATCAGAAGGATGATCAATTTGGCCCAGGTAGCGCCGATCCTAAAAGGCGAAACAGTTAGTCGCCTATGAAGACCGGCCCAGAAAAGGACGAGGTGTATTCAGTGTTCAGGTCCAGCCCAACGGTATCGGAAGTAACGGGTTGAACCAATCGTCCGAAGGCGATCAAGCTGCTTTAACGTTGAATCGCCCACGCGGCCAAAGGGGGCTCATTATAAAGGTCGGCGACTCGTCTCATGCCGCACAAGCGGGTGATATGCCGGGGGCGGGACTCGAACCCGCACGGACCTTGCGGTCCAGAGGATTTTAAGACCGAAAACGGCATGTTTGGATAAGTTGGGACGGGTTACCGTAAGTGCAAAGTGCTGCAAAAATAAGGGTTTTTTGTCGTTACGACGGAAATGGCAACCGCGAAAAACTGCAAGCGTTCTGAAAATTGATCACAATTTGATCCCAATTTCGGTTAGAACGCACGATGGAATATTCCGCGATT
>DATJUF010000099.1:0-21285 GCA_035502655.1 Binataceae bacterium (SeqCode) | reverse complement strand
CTGGTTCTCTTGCTTTCATAAGTTGGAGAGGATTTGCGGTGATGGGCACCACGGCAGGTATGCGATAGTCATAGATTGTACCGATTCGCGCAACAGATTCGCGCAGTCGCCGTTTTGGCGACCATCGCGCAGCGTAGGGCCGTCGAACTCACCGCGGAAACCAAGTCCTGACTGATGGCCCCGGCGTCAATCGTACTGACGATTCACGTACTGTGCGGCGTGCTATGGGTAGGGACCTGCGCAAGCTTTGTGCTGGCCGCGTCGGCGCTAAATCGCGAGTCGGACGAGTGGCGTGATTTTGCGCTCAAGGTGGCGCCCCGCATCAACCGGCTCAATCTGCTATTCGCCATTTCGATTCCGCTGACCGGCCTGGGTAATCTGTACTTTGCGGGACGCGCGCGCGGCTTTAACTTCCCGCCACAGTTCATTGGAATATTGAGCGCCAAGATAGTGCTGCTTTTGGGGATGGCGGCGGCTCTGATGGCGGCCTGGGCGGCGGAGTCGTCGATGCGCCATGAAGGACCAGCGGGAAATATAGTGCTGCGCGCTTCACGCAGGCTGGTCCGTCTATATGGAATTACGGTGGCGATGGGCACCGTCGCACTCGCGCTTGGGCTATGGTTATCCGGCACGTTAGGAGGCTGACGGGATGGAGAAGCCACCGCATATCGGCATCGGCGAATTCAGGGTCGTGCTGTTGAGCGACGGTATCTGGCGTAACGACGGCGGCTGCATGCTAGGCGTGGTGCCGCGCGAATTGTGGCAGAAGGAGCATCCAGCAGACGCCCAGAACCGGATCCTGCTGAATCTCACTTGTCCGCTGATCATCAGGGGCAATCAAGCCATCCTGGTAGATACTGGAATCGGCAATCGGCTCAGCGCAGTAGAGCGGAAGATTTTTGACCATCAGGAGGGATGGCTGCCGGAGGGCCTCGCCGCGATTGGAATGGAACCCGGTGATGTCACGCATATCCTATTGTCGCACCTGCACTTCGATCATTGCGGCGGAATCGTACGCAGGCGCCCCTCCGGCAAGCTCGAAGCAGCCTATCCGCGGGCCCAGATCTTCGTACAGCGCGGTGAACTCGAGATCGCCTCGAATACGAAGAATGAGCGGTTGCGCGCAGCTTACCGGCATCTCCAGGAATGCCTCGAACCGGTGCGATCATCGCTCGTCGGACTGGACGGCGACACCGACTTGATTGACGGAGTCCGCGCGTCCGTTACCGGAGGCCATACAGCCGATCATCAGGTTGCGATCGTACGTTCTAACGGCGAGGTGTTCGTCCATTTGGCCGATATCGTTCCAACCCGCTCGCACATGCGGGGGCCGTGGAATCAGGCCTACGACCTGGATGCCCTGAGGACCATGGAACAGAAGCGAAAATACCTTGAAGAGGCGATTCTTGGCCGATGGTGGCTTGCCTTTGCCCATGACGAAAAAGTCCTGGCGGCCCAGGTGAAGCATGACGGCGGCAAAATCGTCCTGGACAATACAGTCATGGCGGGTCGAGCCGCCGTCCGGGAATAAAAAGCAAAGGGCTATAGCCTCGCGCGGGCTCATCGCGCATCCTGAGAGCGTAGACATCCGGTGACGTACTTATATTGCAGATCATTATTAGGTAAACTTGTTAGCGATGGGTGGTGGATCTGGGGCGAAGGAGCTTCCGCCGGCGGCTGCGGCAACCGCGAGCGGAGCGAATTTGTTTGTGGATAATGGCTGAGGCGCTGAATAGATTTTCTTGCCTCAACATCTTGTACGGCTTATATAATGAAGCCCCAAGGGATGTGCTTTGATATTAGCTCGCCCGAACCGGCCGCATCTTCGTCCTCTCTGCCGGCACTGCTTACAAAACAGAAGGCTTGCCCAACTAAAGGAGTTAGCTGATGGCCGAAGGGAATACCTTTGAGCAGGTAATCAAGCGGGACCGCGCCGAGCGCGAATCCAAGCGCTGGACGGGAACCTTGCTCGAATACCTCGAGCAGGTTAAGTCCGATCCGCTGATGACCAAGCTCGCGCACGCACGGATTTATGATCTTATTACCGCGGGCGGGACACGATCGATTCATGATACAGACGATCCCCGCACGAAACGGTTGTATAAAGACGAGCCGATTAAGGTTTACAACTTTTTCGCCGACGAGTTCTTCGGTATCGAGCGGACTATTGCGCAGATCGTGCGCTATTTCCATTCGGCTTCGCTGAAGGGCGAAGAGAGCCGCCAGGTCCTCTACCTGATGGGCCCGGTGGGTTCGGGGAAAAGCTCGCTGGTCGAGCGGATTCAACGCGGCCTCGAGCAGGCGGGCTTAGTCTATTCGATTGAAGGCTGCCCGATGCATGAGGAACCGCTGCATCTGATCCCGCGCCATCTGCGGCGCGAATTCGAAAAGATGCTTGGCGTGCATATCGAAGGCGACCTATGCCCGGTATGCCGCTATCGGTTGAAGGAGGAATACGGACAGCGCTATGAGGACTTCCCGATTGAGACGCGGAACTTCTCGAAGCGCAATCGCGTCGGAATCGGCGTTGTGCCGCCGGTCGATCCGAACAATCAGGACACCTCGGTGCTGATCGGCTCGGAAGATATCTCCAAACTCGATCAATATTCCGAGGGCGACCCACGGGTGCTCGAACTGAACGGGGCCCTAAACGTCGGTAATCGCGGTATCGTCGAGTTTATCGAAGTCTTCAAGAACGAGACCGAATACCTCCACGCCATGATCACCGCGACACAGGAAAAGGTTATCCCGGCGCCCGGACGCCACGGGATGGTTTACGTTGACACCTGTATTCTGGCGCATTCAAATGAGGCGGAATGGCAGAAATTTAAGGCCGATCATACCAACGAAGCGATTCTGGATCGTATCGTGGTGGTGAAGGTGCCCTACAATCTGCGGCTCTCGGAAGAAGTCAAGATTTATCAGAAAATCATTCGCAACTCTGATTTCCGCGCTCATGTCGCCCCACATACGCTTGAAATCGCTTCTATGTTTGCGATTCTGTCGCGGCTGGAGCCGACCTCGAAATGCGATCTGATGACCAAGCTGCGGCTCTATAACGGGGAGGAAGTGGTCGAGAAGGGCCGCACCAAAAAGATCGACGTCGCCGAGTTGAAGGAAGACACCAAGCGCGAGGGCATGAACGGGATCTCGACCCGCTTCATCATGAAGGCGCTCGACAATGCGCTCTCGGACAACGTTTCTGGTAATTGCATCAACCCGATCAACGTCCGCGAAGCGTTAATCTCGATGACCAAGGAAGCCGACCTCGCCGACGACACGCGCAAGCAATATCTGGAATTCCTGCAGGATACGCTGCACAAGGAATATCTCGAATTGCTCGAAAAGGAGATTACGCGGGCGTTCGTCTACTCCTATCAGGAGCAGGCGGAGGCGCTGTTTCAGAACTATCTCGACCACGCGGAAGCCTACGTCAATAAAACCCGCGTGCGCGATCGCAATACCAAAGAGGAATTGCCGCCAGACGAAGGCTTCCTGAAGTCGATTGAGGAGCAAATTGCGATTATTGGCTCGGCAGCCGATGGCTTCCGGCAAGAAGTCATTGCCTATCTGTGGGCGACCTCGCGGCGCGGCGAGAAGATCAGTTATCGCAGCTATGAGCCGTTGAAAGAGGCTATCGAGAAAAAGCTCATGACGTCGGTGCGCGATATCTCGCGGATTATCACCAAGGCGCGCACGCGCGACGAGGAGCAGAGCGAGAAGTACAACGCGATGGTCAAGAATCTGCTGGAGAATGGCTACTGCGAATCATGCGTCGACGTAACCTTGAAGTACGCTGCGAACAATCTCTGGAAGGACTAATCGCGCCGCGTCCCGCCGTCATACCCTGATGCGGCGGCGGGACGCGGGTGCTAACATCGGGAGTGTAGCGTTTGTTGGCAGCGGTCGAAGGTTTACGGCGCGAGGTATCGTAAGCGCAAGTCAAGAATTTACTGCGCAGACGATACCGGCGAGGACTTAGCATGGCAGACACCATCTTTCGCGAATATCGGCCATCGGACGCCGAGCGCTCGGATCGCTCAGCCGGCGACCGCTTGCGCCATCGCGAAAAAGTCCGCGAGTCGATTCGCGAGAATATCGCAGATATCATCGCCGAAGAATCGATCATCGGAAAAGACAAAGACCGCGTTATCAAAGTTCCTCTACGCGGCATCAAGGAATATCGCTTCATCTACGGCGAGAACAATGGGGGTGTTGGCCAAGGCGACGGCGATATGCGTCCCGGCCAGGTGGTCGGGAAAACCAGCAAGGACGGTAAGGGCAAGGGCGAAGGCCAGGCGGGTGATCGCCCCGGCGTTGATTATTACGAGACCGATGTAACGCTCGAGGAATTGATCGAGATCATGTTCGAGGACCTGGAGTTACCCAACCTCGAACGCCGAGCCCTGCGTGAGATCGCGTCGGATCGCAGTTCCAAGCGCAAAGGCTATCGTCATGCCGGTATCCGCATTCGGCTCGACAAGCGCCGCACGGCGCGCCAGCGCGTAATGCGCATCCTGGGCAGCCAGTATCGCAACAATGGAGATGGCCTCAAGTCCGGCGAAGCGCAGCCAGACGAAGCACAGCAAGAGGGCGACAAAGAGCGGCGCTATCCATTCCACAAAAATGATCTTCGCTATAAGCATCTCGAGACCGACACGCGGGAGGATTCCAACGCCGCGGTGCTCTGCATTATGGATACGTCGGGCTCGATGGATACGATGAAGAAGTATCTCGCGCGCAGCTTCTTCTTCCTGCTGTATCAATTCATTTCGACCCGCTACCGCAATGTCGAAATCGTCTTCATCGGACATCATACAGAAGCCAGCGAAGTCACCGAGGAGGCGTTCTTTCACAAGGGCGAATCGGGCGGCACGTTCATTTCGTCGGGCTATCAGAAGGCCCTTGAGATTATCGCCGAGCGCTACCATCCGTCGCTATGGAACCTCTATGCGTTCCATTGCTCGGACGGCGACAATTTCGACTCCGATAATCCGGCCGCCTTGCGCACGGCCAAGGAACTGGCCGAGATTTGTAACTTGTTTGGCTACGGCGAGATCAAACCGATGGGCTCGCGCTACTACGAATCGTCGATGCTGAACGTGTTCCGGCGGCTCGACGCGCCGAACTTTCAAGCGGTTCTGATCGAGCGCAAAGAAGATATCTGGCCGTCGTTCAAGGCCTTTCTATCGAAAGATCGCGTCAAAGAATAAGCCTGCACCAACTTCAAGAATCAGAGGGCGCGCATCTGACGCGCCGCGAACACGCGGAATCGATGGCCAATTACGAAATCAGCGAACTTGCCGAATGGGATAATCGGATTCGTGCCAAGGCGGCCGAATTCGGCTTGGATTGGTATCCGCAAGAATTCGAGATTTGTGACCATAACGGAATGCTCGGCTATATGGCATATTCCGGCATGCCGTCGCATTATCCACATTGGTCATACGGCAAATCCTACGAAAAGCTGAAAACCCTCTACGATTACGGCGTCAACGGCCTGCCGTACGAGATGGTGATCAACTCGAATCCTGCCATTGCCTACCTGATGCGCGATAACACGCTGCTGCTGCAAGTGCTGACCATCGCGCATGTCTATGGGCATAACGATTTCTTCAAGAACAATTTCACTTTCAAATCGACTCGCGCTGAACTGACTATTGAGACCTTCAAGGCGCACGCCCTACGGGTCCGCCGTTACATGGAAGACCCCTCAATCGGCGTTGATCGGGTCGAGCGCGTCATGGATGCGGCGCATGCCTTATCCTGGCAGTGCCGCCGTAATCTCGCGATTCGAAAGGTCGGACGCGAAGAGCAGGTTGAGCGCGCAATCGCGGACGCGCAGCCGCGCCAGGATCCGTTTCATCGGTTACACGCACGCCCAGAATTTACCGAGCCGGAAACTCAGAAGGTTCCGCTCGAACCCGACGAGGATTTATTACTATTCATTCGTGATCACAACCCGTTCCTTGCTGAATGGGAAAAAGATCTACTGACTATCGTGGATGAGGAAACCAAGTATTTCCTGCCCATGATGGAAACCAAGATCATGAATGAAGGCTGGGCGAGCTATTGGCACAAGAAGATTCTTGAATCGCTCGAGCTCGAACAGGGTATGCATCTGGAGTTTATCGTGCGCCACAACCAGGTGCTGCGGCCGATTCCCGGCCAGATCAACCCCTACCATCTTGGTTTCAAGATTTGGGAAGACATCTATCGCCGCCACACTGAGCCGACCGCCGAGGAAATTAAAAAGTACGGCAAGCCCGCCAAAACCGGTACCGAGAAAATCTTTGAAACGCGCGAGGTCGAGCGTGACAGCTCCTTCCTGCGCCGTTATCTCACCGAAGAACTAATGCGCGAGATGGACTTGTTCCAGTTCGAGCCGCGTGGCGATGACATCGTAGTTGACAAGGTTTCCGACGAAGAAGGCTGGAAGGAAATCAAGGAGACTCTGATCAAGAACGTCGGCGCCGGTTCGATTCCCGTGATCAAGGTCGAGGATGCCGACTTCGGGCACAATCGCACCTTGTATTTGAAGCATTATCATGATGCACGCGACCTTCAGCTCGAATACGCCGAAAAGACTATCGCCTTCGTCTATCGTTTATGGGGCCGTGAATGTGTGCTTGAAACCACGCTTCAGGGCAAGCGCTCGCTGCTCTGCTATAACGATCGTGGATTTTCCATGCGCGCCCTGAAATAGCCGCCCGCGAGGAAGCCGCCGCGCGCAGCATCGAAGCCGGCTCTCGCGGCTACGTGATTTCCAGATGATGCCGCCAACCGATTTCGGTCCGAAATTCGATCAAGCGCTCGCGATGATGCTCGAAGCAATCGCTGAGCGCGGCGCTTTATCCGCTCCGTCGCTCGATTCGTCATCGATGCAGGCGGAATTGGCCGAACTCGCGTCATTACGCGGCCGTCCCGCCTTCTTTCCCTATCTTGGTTCGGGGATTGGACGCGGCGCGCGCGTGATGCTGGCTGACGGGCGCTGGATCCTCGATCTCACGCTTGGGATCGGCGTGCATCTGTTCGGTCACGGCAATCCTGATTTGATTGGAACGGCGATTCGCGCGGCAGCCTCCGACCTTGTGATGCAGGGCAATCTGATTTTCAATCGGGAATACATCGCGCTGATGCGAACGCTGCTCGCGCATGCGCCAGCGGGAATGGCGAATTGCTGGCTTTCGTTGTCGGGAGCCGACGCTAACGAGAATGCGTTAAAACTCGTGCGTCAGCGGCGGGGCGGCCGTCCCGGAATAATCGCCTTTCGGCATTGCTTCCACGGCCGCACCACTGCAATGGCCGAAATCACCGATCGCCCCGACTACCGGCTCGGTCAGCCGCCAACTTTCCCCGTGCATTACATTCCCTTCTACGATTGCAATGACCCGGGCTCGAGCGCTGGGTCATTAGTACAACTCCAGTCAATTATCCGCGAGCACGGCGGCAGCACAGCCGCTTTTATCGTCGAGCTGGTCCAGGGGGAAGCGGGATTCGTTACGGCCCCACGCGAATTTTTCGTACCATTGTTCGAGGAATGCCGTCACGCCGGAATCCCAATCTGGATTGATGAAGTGCAGACCTTCGCCCGCACGACCGAGCTATTTGCGACCGATTGGCTGAAACTCGCCGAATACGTTGACGTGATCACGATTGGGAAGGTTTTCCAGGGCAGCGCGATGCTGATGCGGGAGGGCTTCACGCCGGATCCGTCGCTGATTTCAGGCACCTATTCCGGCGCGACCGTCCCGATGGCAGTTGCAATACGTATAATTGAAAAACTTACGACCGAAAGATTTTTCGGGCCGGACGGACGCGAGAAGCAAATCGAACGCTCCACTCGCGAGCATCTCGGCCGGCTCGCCCGCGCTCATCCCGGCCAAATCAACGCGATAGACGGCGTCGGCGCGATGATCGCTTTTCGCCTCGGCGACGGCACATTGAAGGCGACCCGCGAATTTATCCAGCGCTGCTTCGCCGCCGGACTGGCGCTTTACTATGGCGGCCACGAGCCAGCCTGTATCCGGCTGTTTCTTCCAGTCGTGATTACCGAAGAAGAATTGACAGAGGCTTTCGCGATAATGGATCGCTGCCTTGAAGTGATCTCCTAGACGCGCGAGGGATCGAGAAGCCCGGTTAAAACGTACAGTGATTCGTACAAATAGTAGGAACCCCAAATCAGTTCGTTGGCGGCGGCTAAATTGATCCGCTTGTTATAGCAGCCCTGCCACAGCCCGCCCTCGGGTCCAAGATAGTTCATCACCAGCGCGCTGACAGAAGCCTCCGCCGCCTGGCGGTAGAGATCACGCTGGGCCGGCGATGCGCTTAGCGCAGCGAGTTTGAGCAGCGCGGCTGACGCGATCGCCGTTGCCGACGTATCTCGATTCGTATTCGGAATTGCCGGATCATCGAAGTCCCAGAACGACACCTGATCCTTTGGCAGATGTTGTAACCACCAGGCGGCCGCGCGCTCGGCTGGTTCGAGAAAAGTAGTATCTCCTGTCCATTGCGCAGCGAGCGCCCAACCAAGCATCCCCCACGCCTGCGCACGCGCCCAGGTGCTATCGTCGCTGATTCCCTTGTGCGTATAGCGGCGCGTGACCGCTCCACTCGCGGGATCGATTGACGCCGATTGGCAGACCGAACCGTCATTACGCAGGCAAAGCTCAATATGCCGCCGCGCGTGATTACTCCCTATCCTAAGCAGGTGTTCATCACCCGTTATGCGGCTGGCCCAGGTGAGGAGCGCAACAATTTGTACGATATCGACTTCCGATTCGGTCTCACCGACGCTATGTACTTCCTCGAACTCGGTACCGGTCGGGATCAGTTGGGCGCGCGGATTATACATCGAGGCGAGCGAGCGCGCGCCTTCGACAGCAAGTTCACGAGCCACAGGATTCGCGCAAAGAATGTCCCCCAGCGCTGCGCCATAGTAGAAAAGCAGACCCTTGGCAGCGCTGTTCGACGCGAGACGTGAGCGCAACGGGACGGTCCAGCGCTCCGCCAGCTCGACGTAATGGCGATCGCCGGTAGCAAATGCGCTCAGCCAGAGCATCCCGTTCCAATAGCCGCCAGTCCAGTCGCCCGAAGGCGTAATCGTCCAAACACCGGTCGCGGGGCCGGCGTAATGGGGATAACCCTCACGGATAGTGCGTGCGGTGGAATCGATTCGCGCGCGCATCCGCGCAATCGCCTCGAGCCAGAACTTGTCAGCCATCACGGCCTACTTTAGATGCGTCTTGAAGAAGCCAACCATCTTCGGCCATAGCTCGAAGGCCGCTTTTTCGCGATAGCTCGGGCGATAGTCAGCGAAAAAGGCATGGCCGGCATTCTTGAAGACCTCGATTTGGAAAGTCTTGCCCGCCTGTTGCAGACGCTTACGCAATTCCTCAGCGTCGGCTGGTGATGGATTCTGGTCTTCCTCACCGCAGACGACGTAAAGCGGGCAGTGAAGATGCTGAACGAGGTCGATGACTGGTGCCGGGCGTTCGGGCGTCGTGGCGGATTCGGGCGTAGCGCGCGTAATGAAACCGCCCCAGCAATCGACCGCGGCGTTAACCTTATCGCTGCTACAGGCGAAAAGTAGCGTCCAGCGGCCACCGACGCAGAAGCCGACGCATCCGACCTTGCCGTTCGCACCTGGCTGCGCGCGGATGAATCCCGCGGCAGCCTCGAAATCGCGGACCAACTGAGCGTCGCGAATGCCGAACATTTTCGCGCGCACTTCGGCCATATCCGTGGCATTCTTAAGTGCACCCACGCGCGAGTAGACATTGGGCGCGAGAGCGATAAACCCTTGGTTGGCGAAGCGCCGGGCAACGTCGCGCTCATGTTCAACCAGGCCGAACGCCTCATGCAGGATCAGCACGCCCGGGTAAGTGCCCGGCGCCTTGGGCCGCGCCAAGTATGCTTCCATTTTGAAGTTGTCGCTATCGAAGGTAACGTCGCGAGTTTCCAGGCTTGAAAGATCGGTAACTTCACCAGCCAGCGCCATGGATCAATCCTCCTGCCGAAAGTGAATCGGGATGGGCCGGCGCTGAGTCCGGTCCGCAAACCCCGATTTCCAAACTACACTCAAGATCAATCCAATAGCGCATTTCCGCAGACAGACCCAAGACGGGGCAAGACGCCAACGGCACCTCACGCATAGTCGCGGCATGCCCCTTACTTCTATCCCCACAATGCGGCAAGCTTAGGCTAACGGTGTGCGGTCTTGGGGACGGGCCGCTTCCGCATCGCGCACAATGCATGCCTACCTGACTCCCACCGCGATTATCGGATGGCTGGCGAACTGGGGCTACCTCGGACTGTTCGTTTGCACTTTTGCCGGTAATCTTGGTTTTCCGGTTCCCGAAGAAACGGTGCTGCTGGCGGCGGGCTTCCTGGCCGGCCGTGACATTTTGGAGCTTAAGACGGTTTTTATCGTCGGAATTGCCAGCGCCGTAATCGGCGACTGTGCAGGCTACGTCGCAGGCCGTACGGGCGGCCAACGTTTCTTTGAATGGCTCGGCCGGCATTTCAAATTCGTACGCGGCCGCTATGATCAAATCCAGGAATTCTTCCGCGTTCACGGGACCAAAGCAGTCTTCATGGCGCGTTTCATCGCGGGCGCGCGCTTCATGGCCGGTCCGATGGCGGGAGCGGCCGGGATGCGCTTCTGGCGTTTTCTCGGCTGGAACCTTTTAGGCGCGCTGATCTGGTGCTCGCTGGTGATCACGGTCGGCTATCTTGTCGGCGATGAACTGGAGTGGGTGGCGAGCATCGCACATCGCGCAGGCTACTGGATAGCGCTTGCCGCGGTCGTCGTGATCGCGATGTTGTGGCTGTTCTGGCCGCGGCGCCAGCCCCGTCCGCAATCCTGATAGCGCGTTTGCTGTATTTCCATGCAGCCTGCTACGCTCTGCCGCGCTTCCCCGAGCAAATCCAGCATGAAGATCAAGGAGTGAAGCTATGGCACTGCTACCGTATGCCGATGAGAGCAAGGCGTCCGCAAAAACCAAAGAGATTCTCGGCAACACGCCGCGCAAGTTGAACGTCGCACGCATGATCGCCAATGCCTCTGACGCGGTATTTCAGAATTTCTCGCGGCTCGGCAATTCCCTGATGACCAAGGGGAAACTCAATTCGCGGCTGCGCGAGATTGCCATTCTGCGCAATGCACGGGTCAGCGGCTCGCTCTATGAGTATACTCAGCACGTGCCGATCGCGAAGTCAGCCGGCGTTAGCGACGATCAGATAAAGGCAGTTGACGATTGGGAAAAGGCCTCCTGCTTCGACGATCTCGATAAACTGGTGCTGCGCTTCACCGACGAAATCGCGCGTGGCGTGAAGGGCCGCAAGGAGACCCTCGATGCGCTCGCCCGTTATCTCGAGCCGGGCGAAATAGTCGAACTGATCATGGCGATTGGCTTCTGGGGAATGGTTGCGCGCATCCTCGAAACCACCGAAGTGGAGCTCGAGGATTTCGCCGGCAAAGTCAATCTCCTCGAAGGCCGCAAACCCATGGACTAGATAGCCCGAATCTCTGAGGGCGCGCGGACACGAGCCTGCGAGCCGGCCGCCTATCCTAAAGCCGCGGCGAGGTGCGCCGCTTCGGACGCGAAGCGCGAGGCTCTGGGATCTAAGTTAGCGCGGGGCGCTTTGCAGAATCCCTTCGCGTTCCAAATCTGCGATGCGCCGGGCGTCGTAGCCCAGATAATCCTGCAGGATGCGCCGATTATGCTCGCCGAGCAGCGGCGCTTCGAGTTCCAGATCCTCGGGAAAGCCCGAAAACCGCAGCGGCATCCCAGGAATCTGGAATTCGCCGAGCAGCCGGTCGTGGACAGTGCGGACGGTACCGCGTTCGCGCAGATGCGGATGGTTCATCGCCTGTTCAACCGTCAGAATGGGTGCGTTGGGAATATGCGCCTCATTCAATATGGCGACCGCAGCATCGTCGCTCGGCAGCGACGCCAGCCACCTCTCGATAATCTTCGTAATTTCATCTCGATTTGCCACCCGCGACGGCACATCGGCATAACGTGGGTCATGCCCCAGTTCCGGACGGCCCATCAACTCGCAAAACTTCACCCAATGATGGTCGAGCCACGCCATAATCCAGATATAAGTGTTTTTGCCCTTGAACATCCCGGCCGGGCTAAGCCCTGGATATTGGAGTCCGGTCCGTACCGGCTTCTGCTGGCCACCGCTAACGCTGATAACCTCGACCGCATGGTCGTGATATCCGAAGTAGGAATCCAGTAACGAAATGTCGATGAACTGGCCCTCGCCGCTGCGGTCGCGATAGAAAAGCGCACAAGCGACCGCGGCCAGCGCATGCACTCCCGTTGAAACGTCGCCGATCGCGAGCATTGGCGGATAGAACGCGCCACCTTCCTCGCCACTCAACGAAGTAACGCCCGCATACGCCTGACCGACGAAATCGTAGCCAGCATATTTCGAAAGCGGGCCGGTCTGACCGAAAGTCGAAACCGAACACATGATAATCGATGGATTGAGTTGTTTGACCGTAGCGTAATCGAAGCCCATGCGAGCAATCACGCCGGGTGCGAAATTCTCGACGACCACATCAACTTTGGAAATCAATCCGCGCAGGATCTTGTTCGACTCCGGATGCTTGATATCGAGGCAGAGGCTCTGCTTTCCGCGGTTCTGCTGGACGAAATAACCGCTGCGCTCATTCTTGACGTAGGGGACCGATCGGCACCGATCGCCGCTGGGGGCGAATTCGACCTTGATTATTTCCGCGCCCATTTCGGCCATCAGCCGGGTGACGGTTGGACCTGCAACGAATTGGGTAAAATCGAGCGCCTTGACCCCCGCCAGAACATGTTTTGCCTTTTCCGATGCCATCCTTTACCTCCAGCGCTGAAGGCGGCCGAAAGCCCTCAAAGCGGATAGCTCGCTGCCGCGTGCCATCGTCGTAGCAAGTGCGCAGCAGATCCTGCAAGCGCGCTAACGGTGAGTGCCGGTCGTAAAGAGGGGCCGAACCGGCGCAATTTTAGACACTCATCGTTTGCTTTTTGACAAATGCCCTCGGTTTGGTAGCCTGCCGATCGGCTTGGCGATGGCGCCGTGGAGTTGTGAACTAGCCACTGCAATTCGGCGGGCGAGGAAATCAAATATGAAATTGGCGACATTTACTTATCAGGGTGTTACGCGAATCGGGATTGTCAACGGTGATGCGATTGTGGATCTGGCTGCCGCAGCGCCTGACTTGCCGCGCGAGATGGTTGCTTTCCTCGAAGCGGGTGAACCGGCGCTGGAACGCGCACGTAAGGCCGCGTCGGGCACAAGCGGCATTCCGCTGAACCAGGTGAAGCTTGAGGCGCCAATCCGGCGGCCGCCGGAGTTTCTCGCGATCGGCCTCAACTACGCTGATCATATCGCCGAGACGGGGATGAAAACGCCCGAATTCCCGCTGTTCTTCAACAAGGAATCGAGTTGCGTGAACGGACCCTATGACCCAATTCACCTCCCGCGCGTCTCGGACCAGCTCGATTATGAAGGAGAACTCGGTTTTGTCATCGGGCGGCGCTGCAAAAACGTGTCTCGCAATCGTGCGCATGAGGTGATTGCCGGCTTCGTCATCGTCGATGATGTCAGCGTGCGGGACTGGCAACGCAGGGCGCAGACCATGCTCCTGGGCAAGTCATTCGATACCCATGGGCCAATCGGACCGTGGATTGTCACGCCGGACGAGGTTGGCGATCCGCATGCGCTGAATCTTCAGACTTTGGTTAATGGTGAGCGGCGGCAGCATTCCAATACCCGCAACCTGGTCTTCGATTGTTACGCGCAAATCGAGACGCTCTCGACCGTATGCACTTTGTATCCTGGCACGATTGTCTCGACCGGCACGCCGGGCGGCGTGGCCGCAGCGATGAAACCGCCGCGATGGCTCAAGGCAGGCGATGTGGTCCGGATCGAAATCGATCGCATCGGTGCGATTGAGAACCGCGTAATCGCGGAACCTTGAGCAAACGCCTTACGCGGCGCTCGAAAAGATCTAGATAGCGCGTGTTAGGCGGTGTTGCGCGGCGTAACGAATATCACGCCGGGCTTGCATGACTACTTGATGGCCGTGGACAATGGCCGCGGCCCGCCCGATGATGCGCCCTTGATTTCCAGCGCGGTCTTGCGCCCACCGGTCACACGCACGGGCAGGATGACGAGACTCAGGCCATGCACCTGCAGCCAGCTCTGGAGTTCGAGCGCGGTATGGTTATGCAGGAAGCGGTTGACGAACCCGTCCATCTCGTCGGTGAATACGAGTTTGCCGGCGAAAAAGACCGCATGCGGATATTCGCGGGCAACCTCCAGACACAAGCGATGAAGTTCGAAGACCACGTCCGGGCCGATAGCCGTGCGCAGTTCCGGATGGAAACCAAGGTCGGCCGCAAAGCGGCAATATTCGATCAGGTCGTCAGCAACTTGCTGTTCGAGGTGATGGACTTCTTCGGGTCCTTTCAATAGCGCTGAATCAACTTCGCCAACGCTGACGAAGACCACATTGCGGAATTGCTCATTGAACAGCCGCTGAATCGTGGTCAATGTGGCGAGGCCCAGCCCGTTGAAACCATTGACCAGCAGCACCGCGGTGGGGGCGTCGGGATCACGCGGGGCTGGTTCTTTTTCCGGGGCGGCGAAGATTTCAGGCAAGACATCGGCTTCGAGCTGCTCAATCGCCTTGCGGACAGCGTCATAGTGACGGCGCACGATCACACAGATCGCAATCAGCCCGCCGGTCATAAGGACAGTCACCCATCCACCTTCGTAAAACTTGAGGGTAGTCGTGACCACCAGAATGAGCGCCGTAAAGGTGCAACCGACGCCATTAATGAACATCTTCGACTTCCACCGCGGCACTTCTGCGCGAACCTGCCACCAATGGACCGTCATACCAAGCTGTGAGAGAGTGAAGGTAATGAAGACGTTGATCGCATAAAGGACGACCAGCAGGTCAACACTGGCGTGCGTACCGACGAGAATCAGGCCCGCCGCGAGACCCATCGCGAGCACTCCGTCCTGAGTCACGAGCCGGGCGCTCAGATTCGCAAAGCGACGCGGCAGCCAGCGATCGGTAGCCATCGTGGCAAGCACGCGCGGACCGTCAACGAAGCCAGTCTGGGCGGCGACGAATAGCAGTGCGCCCTCGGTCAGCAGCGTAATCGTGACCAGCGGCCCGCCAATCCTGAATCCGAAAAGGCTCCATCTAGTGGACATCTTGTCGAACAGGACCGCATTCAGGGTCTTGCCTGCGACCGGCTCGACGTTGAACAGCATATAGCTGAACAAGATGCCACCGGCGACGAAGGCCAGCGAAGCCGCCATGTAGATCATCGTGCGCTTGCCGGTGACGGTGCGCGGCTCGCGCAGGATCGGCAGGCCGTTACTAACCGCCTCGATTCCGGTATAGGTGCCGCCGCCGAGGCTATAAGCGCGCAAGAACAGGAGAATCAGGACAATGAAACCCAATTGCGAGCCGTTGCGATGGGCTTCATGGACCGCATACGTGATCGCGTGAGGGATTTCCGGGGCGCGCTCCACCAGCGCGTACGTGATCAGGAATACATGCAGAATGACGAAAGAGATGAAAATCGGCAGCAATGAAAGGACCGATTCCTTAACTCCGCGCAAGTTCATCCCGACCAACAGGATCACCACGATTACACAGACCCAGAACTTGTAAGCCAGCCATGACATGGGCAGGAAGCTGAAAATGGCGTCGGCCCCGCTGGCGATCGAAATCGAAATGGTCAGGACATAGTCCACTACCAGGGCAGTACCGGACACCACCCCAGGATAGGGCCCGAGCAGCTTGGTCGCGACGAGGTAACCACCGCCGCCAGTGGGAAATTCGTCGATCGTCTGCGAGTACGAGGCAGAAATGACAAAAACGGTCAGCGCCATCAGGATCGCCAGAAAAACCGCCAGATACTGATGGGGGCCGAGAGCCAGAAAGGCCTCTTCGGGGCCATAACAGGATGAACTCAGGCCGTCGGAACCAAGCCCAACCCAAGCCAAAAATGCGATTAGCGAGAGGCTGTGAAAAATGTGGGGATCTTTAACGTCGCGCGCCGGGCCAATCAGAATCCGGCTAAGAGTTCGTTTTTCGCCGTTCTTCTGGCTGTCAGCAGGAGTTGCCATCGTGGGATCGTGCTCGTTTCTCAAAGACTCTTTGACAAATGTAGCTGCGCGCGACCGCGTGAGCGCGGCCACTACGCAGTCTGTAGTTTAGTGGTTCTTATATTGGATAAGTGGCGCGATCCAGTCCAAGCCTGTAGCGCCCAGCATCGATTAGATTCTGCATCAGCGCCGTCACCGTCATTGGACCAGTGCCGCCTGGATTAGGCGTGATCCAGCCCGCGACTTCTTTGACGGCCGCGAAATCGACGTCGCCGGCGAAGTGGCCGGGACCAATTCGGCGAAAACCAACATCAATTACACAGGATCCGGGCTTAACCATATCGGCCGTAATCAAGTAACGATCTTCACCGAGTTCTGCGCCCGCGCATGAAACGACGATATCGGCTTCACGGCAAATCGACGCAAGATCGCGCGTATACCGATGGCACCAGGTCACAGTAGCATTGCGCATCCGCCCGCCCAGTATAATCGCTGTCGGTTTGCCGGCAATATCACTGCGCCCGATCACGGCTGCACGCATACCCTCGACTGGCACCTTATAGTAGTCAATCAAGGTGAGTACGCCCCGCGGCGTACAAGGCACAAAACGTCCCCACTCGCCGCGATAAAAACCCGTGATGCTATTGGCACCAACGGCGTCGATATCCTTAGGCGGGTCGATCGCGTCAAACAGCGGAAAAGGGTCGATACCCACTGGAAGCGGAAGCTGAAGCAGAATTCCAGTGATTTCAGGATCCGCGTTGAGCCGGTTGATAGCCGCAAGAATGCCGGGAGGGTCAACGCTGGCATCCAGCCGCAAAATCTGGCTGCTAAAGCCGAGAGCCTCCACAAACCGCCGTTTGTTTTTGACATACTGGCTGGACGCGGAGTCATTACCGACGACAATCGCGGCGAGCGCCGGCCTGAATTGGTGTTGCTCCAGCAACTCATTCGCCTGCGCTTGCAGAAAAGGCTTCAGATAATCGCTGACCATCCGGCCGTCCATTATTACCGCAGACATGCGTCGATTATGGCAGTCCTTGCAAGATGACGGCAGCCGTCACCAATAAGATAAAATGCCTTGGCTTTGGGGTAAATTTGCTGACTGACCTGGAGCAGTGATTCGCGTCGATTGGCCCGCGGGAGTCTGTTAAATTAGGCACGCTGATGGAACCGGTCAAGCGCACTCCTCTTTTCGGGCTGCATCGCGAACTCGGCGCAAAAATCACCGAATTCGGCGGTTTCGAGATGCCGCTCTGCTACAGCGGCATTATCGAGGAGCATCGCGCGGTACGTACGGCCGCAGGCCTGTTCGATCTTAGCCACATGGGCGAATTCGAGGTCAGTGGGAGTGGTGCGCTGGCGCTACTGGAACGGACCCTGACGAACTCGGCTGCGCGGTTGGCGGACGGACAGGCCCAATACACGATCATGTGCGCTGAAGACGGGGGGACGATCGACGACCTGATCGTCTACCGGCGAGGGCCAGGGCGCTACATGATGTGCGTTAACGCATCAAATATTGCCGCCGATTGGGAATGGCTCCTTGCACAAAACCACGACGCGAAACTGCGCGATAACAGTGATGAGACCGCACTCATAGCGGTGCAGGGGCCGCGTGCGATTCGGATTTTGCAGAGCCTAACGCCATTGCCGTTGGATTCGGTCAAACGCTTTCATGCCGCTGAGAGTGAAGTCGCTAGTATCAGATGCCTCCTGGCACGCACCGGCTATACCGGCGAAGACGGATTCGAGCTCTTCTGCGTAGCGAACGATGGCAGCCGTTTATTCCATGCGATACTCGCCGCAGGCCAGGCCGAGGGAATCAAGCCGTGCGGCCTCGGCGCACGTGATACGCTGCGGATGGAAGCCGGATTGCCGCTCTACGGCCATGAGCTTGATCGCATCACTTCGCCTCTCGAAGCAGGACTTGCAACCATCGTCAAATTTGGCCATGGCTTTATCGGCGAACAGGCTCTGGCAGCTCAACAGCGCGATAGCAGTGGCCGCCATCTGATCGGTATCCGCACAACGGACGGGAGAACCATCGCGCGGCAAGGCTACAAAATCTACCGGGATGGGCAGGAGGCGGGGGTTGTCACCAGTGGAACTTTCGCGCCGAGTTTTGATCGGCCGCTCGCGATGGCTTACCTCAATCATGGCCTTGAGGCTGCTGCCGGCACGCGCCTCGAAGTCGCGATTCGTAACCGGATGGCGGAAGCTGAGGTCGTCGCCCTGCCCTTCTATCGGCGGCCTCGAACTGTTCAGTAGTAACTTTCGCTGCTTCCACGGGATTGCATCATTTCCCTCCACGATCTTGGACTGGCATAAGCGATGAGATTTATTCCGCATACTGAGGCCGATATCGCCACGATGCTCGCCGCGATCGGAGTGAGCCGCGTTGATGAATTAATCGCCCACGTGCCGGCAGGGCTGCGCGAATCGGCCGAAATCGCACTAGCACCCGGCCTGCCCGAAGCCGAAGTAGCCTCCGTATTGAGCACCCTCGCCGCGCGGAATCACGCTGCTACCGGCCTGATCAGTTTTCTTGGCGGCGGCGCTTATCGCCATTATATTCCAGCCGCCGTGCGTGCGATTACCGGGCGTGCAGAATTCTCTACCAGCTATACGCCCTATCAGCCGGAGGCGAGCCAAGGCACCACTCAGGCGATCTTTGAATTTCAAACGCTGATCACGCAGCTAACGGGATTGGAAGTTGCCAACGCCAGTATGTACGACGGTGCCTCGGCCGCCGCTGAGGCAGTTCTGATGGCGCGGCGGATTCTGCCCAGGCGCACCGTCGTGGCAATCGCGCGAACGTTATGGCCGGACTATCGCGCGACCATCCGAACCTATCTGAGCGCCCTCGAAGGAATCGAAGTCATCGAGGTGCCGTTCGATCCAACGCTCGGCTCGCTCGACATCGCCAAACTAAACGCATTAGCCAATGACCGCATCCTTTGCACCGTCACGGGTTATCCAAACGCGTTCGGAATAATCGAGCCGCTCAGACGAATCACCGAGATCACTCATCGCGCGGGCGGATTGACTATCGCGGCGACAGCTGAGCCATTGGCTTTGGGACTGCTCAAGCCGCCGGGAGAACTCGGCATCGATATCGCGGTTGGCGAGGGGCAAAGCTTCGGTATTCCGATCCAGTTCGGCGGTCCTGGGGTTGGTTTCATGGCGGCGCGAATGACCCATCTGCGGCAGATGCCTGGACGGCTGGTGGGTCAAACCCGCGATAGCAATGGACGGCGCGCCTTCTGCCTGACACTGGCAACCCGCGAGCAGCATATCCGGCGCGAACGTGCGACCTCGAATATCTGCACGAACAATTCGCTATGCGCGCTCGCTGCCACCGCTTACCTGACCCTGATGGGCCGGCGGGGCCTGCGTGAATTGGCGGCGCGCAACGTCGAACTTGCGCATGAAGCGCTAGCAGCGTTGGAATTAGTGGGAATCCCGCGCCGTTTCACCGGCAAATTCTTTAATGAATTCGTCATCGCAGTACCGAATCCCTCCAAGACCCTGGCAGAGGCCGAACGCGCTGGAGTGCTCGCGGGACTGTCACTCGCGCGAGACTATCCGGAAGCCGCCGACGGGATTCTGGTGACGGTCACGGAAATGAACACGCGCGCGGAGATTGAGCGGCTGCGCGCAAGCTTCGGGGAATAACGCAAATTGGTGATGGCTTCCGCAGAGAACATTACGAAAGATATCGCAGTGGTGGACCAGGCAGGCCCAACCAATGAGAAACCAGCGGGCAGCATCCATGGCGATATCCCACTGATCTTCGAGGAGTCGGCGCCCGGACGGCGTGGTGCCGATCTGCGCGAAGCCAAATCCAATGAGATTCGCGCGGTCGAGTTGTTAGGCGAGGGCCTGTGCCGCGACGATATCGAGGGTTTTCCCGAAGTGAGCGAGCCGCAAGCCATGCGCCATTTCCTGCGCCTTTCGCAGCGTAATTTCGGGCAGGCGATGCAATTCTATCCACTCGGCTCATGCACGATGAAATACAATCCGGTGCTCAATGACGAGGTCGCGGCTCTGCCCGGCTTCGCCGGACTGCATCCACTGACGCCGCCCCATCTGGCGCAAGGCGCGCTTGAAGTGATGGTGCTGATGGAACGCGCGCTCGCCGCAATCACCGGGATGGACGCCGCCTCGCTGCATCCGGCCGCAGGAGCGCAGGGTGAATTAACCGGCCTTTTAATCGCACGCGCGCATGAACAAAAACGGGGTAGTATTCGCCGCAAGGTGATCATCCCGGATACGGCCCACGGCACCAATCCGGCTAGTTGCGCGCTCGCCGGCTTCGAGGTGGTGGTGGCGCGCTCGAACCAGCGCGGCTATCTCGAAGCGAGCGAAATCCGGCAGCTCGCCGACGACAGCGTCGCCGCACTGATGGTGACGAACCCGAATACGCTAGGGATTTTCGAGCCTGAGATTCAGGAAATCGCCGCGACGCTGCACGAGCGCGGACAATTGCTCTACCTCGACGGCGCCAACATGAACGCGCTGCTAGGAATCGCCAAGCCGGGCGATATGGGCGCCGACATCGTCCATCTGAACCTTCATAAGACTTTCTCGACGCCCCACGGCGGTGGCGGGCCGGGAGCGGGGCCGGTGCTGGTCAAGCGCGATCTTGAACCGTACCTGCCGCTGCCGCGAATCGTTGAACATGACGGCAAATTCGACCTCGATTATGACCGCCCCGGCTCGATCGGGCGTCTACGCGCTTTCTATGGCAATTTCGGCATCATCCTAAGGGCATACGCCTACATTCTCGCGATGGGCGGTGACGGTCTGGCCGCGGCCAGCCGCCTCGCGATCCTGAACGCGAACTACGTGCGCAAGCAATTGCAAGCCCGCTATCCGACTGCGTCGGCGGAACCCTCGATGCATGAATGCGTCCTCACGCATGACCTCGAAAAACGCACTGGTGTCAGCACACTGGATATCGCCAAGCGGCTGCTCGACTTCGGCATCCATCCACCGACGATTTACTTCCCACTAGTCGTGCCGGGGGCACTGATGATCGAACCGACCGAAACCGAAAGCCTTGAGACCGTCGAACAGTTTATCGCTGCGATGGAAAAGATTTACTCGGAGGCGCTGGAAAATCCCGCGATAGTCAAATCAGCACCG
>DATJUF010000098.1:0-11917 GCA_035502655.1 Binataceae bacterium (SeqCode) | reverse complement strand
CCGGAAGTAGAAGCTCCACCAGTTGATGCCGGCGGTGCCGAGAGCACCTTCCAGTTGAAGTGGTACTGTAGCACCGGGGTCTGCCCGCGCGGCGCCCAGGTCCGTACCCGGTGCGGCCGTTCGCTCAATCCGCTTTCGTCGACGAAGATGATGGTACGCCGCTCGCAGCGGGCTTTTTTTTAATTCGCGGCCATTCCACCTTCTTCCAGTGCCGAAGCGCCGCTTCGTCGCGCTCCAGCGGCCGCCCGGTAGGACGCTGGCAAGTCCAGTTGAGCTTGCGCAGGATGCGCCAGACGTGGTCCTCGTGGTAGCGCACGCCGGTCCGGTCTGCGATGAGGTCGCGCACGCGGCTCGCGGTCCACAGCCCGGTGGCGAAACCGAACGCTTCGGGACCGCGCTTAAGCGCACGCTCAATATCGCGCAACTGGGCCGGGCTGAGCTTGGCCGGCCGTCCGCTGTGCTTGGCCTTGCGCAAGCCCCGCACCCCCGATTGCTCAAGCTCGCGTGCCCAGCGGCTGACCGACTGGCGGTGTACGCCCAACTCGCGCGCGACCTCGGACTGGCTGAGTCCCTCTTTGAGTAATCGCGCCGCCTCCATCCGCCGCTGCTCCAGGGCAGCGGAATCCCGCCGCACACCCGCTGGATTACCCATGCCCTATACATTAGCAGAATCCAGCACGTTTGTCACTATCTTTAGCAGGACTCAATAAGCGCCAAGCTTTCCCGCCTCACCGCCACAATTTCTCGAACCTTGCTGGATTGGCGGCGGTGTATCGGACCGTGGGCTGAATGTTCCGATGGCCGAGATAATCCTGAATCAATCGCGTGTCGGCTCCCTGGTCGGCTCGGGCGAAGCCACAGGCGCAGCATATGGTGATGGGCCGAGAAGGGCAGGGCGGCGCCTTGCTGCACGTATCCAGAATCAGATTGACGGTCGAGCGGTGCAACGGCTTGCGCTGCTCACTGATAAAAAATATCTTGCCGGCCGGCTGCATCCGGAGCGTTGCTTGAGCCATGCGCCGATTGCTTTTGGTTCATCGCCACGCAAAGGCTGCGCGGTCGAGACGCCGTTCTTTAACCGGACGATGTACAACATGCGGCTTTGGACGTTCACTTGGTCACGCGTCAAGCCTCGGACGCACGCAATCCATGCCGGAACATCCGCAGCAACAGCAGCGGTCGCGGGGCCTCGTTGCGGGTGCCTAGGGTCGGCCATCAGCTTGCCCACCTCGAGTCCGGTCAGATGGCTGCGACCGGCCTCGCGCCGCGTGTTTGCAACGCTTAATCTCCACCGCGCCGTGGTTATTTTCCTGGGCGATCTTCGGCCTTTGGGCTTCTTCATCATTTTGTCGAGAACTTGGCGGTCGGATAGGTGCAACACCCCTCATAAAAGCGGGGCGGGTTTCTTCAGTATCGACAGAAGGACACTAAATGTTGAGAGTTATGGGAGTTTCTGCAGAGGAAATCGCCTGAATCAGAATTTGGGCAATCAGCAGAATTAAGCGCTTATAACGTTGAATTAAGATATTAAAATGAATTATAACCTGCTTTATCATGTAGAACAAATGAGCTAATGACTTGACTATTTCGACATCCGGATCGGCGGGGTTTACGCCGCGAATGAAACAGCATGGAGAAGATGCGAACGTGAACATGGCGGGGCAGCCCGCGAGCGGCGGACGGAACCCGTGGCGGAAGAGCGCGTGATCATCATAGGCAAATATCAGATTAAACCGGCATCATTAGTTATGGTCAGAACGCGAGCGGTATCGCGATTATCAATCGCGCGGGATGTTTATTGTCGATGTGCACTTGGCCTCCCGATTCCGCCACGTGCGAAGCTATGGTCCATGGCGGTTACGCATCAGGCGGAAAGCCCATACCGTCATCATTTACCGTGATCGTAACATTCTCTTCAGCCACGCCGGCATCAATAGTCACTAGATTTGCCCTGGCATGCCTGCGGGCATTGCGCACTCCTTCGAGTGCAATCAGAAAGATTCTTTCGGCGACACGGCTGCGTGCACTGAAATTGGTTCGCACTTCGACCACCGGGTCGGCGGGAGTGATTTCGAGTTCGCGCGAGGGACCGTCATCGAGTCCGGCCAGCGATCGAATATAACTGCGCACCTGGTCATATTCGCGTGCAACACCCATTTGGAGTTCGGCCAATTGGCTCGAAAGGGTATCAGGGCGTCCGCGGCGCAAGAGTTCGCGGCACGTTTCGAGCCGCAAGTTGACGCCTGCCAGCGACTGCACATAGCTGTCATGGAGCGAACGTGCGATCGCTTGGCGCTGGCTCCGCGCTTCGAGTTCGCGCATGCGGGTCTCGTAGTTAATCCGCTGCTGTCCGAAGAAGCCGACCAGGCAACCAGCGATGCCCAGATAGATGGCTCGCATCACATAGTAACCCGCAAGGCCCTCGGACAGGCCGGCCGCCAACATGTACAGGAGAACAGCCGCGAGCGTCATCCATAAGGTGGCGCGCAAGCCGGTGCGAATGCCTACCGCAATTATGGCGAAGACGAAGAAGACATAAGAAGGGCTCGTCATGCCTTCGGTCAGGCAGGCGATCACGGTGGCGAAAGCCATGTCGAGGACGATGGTGGCCGGCCAAATCATCCACGCCAGCGCCAGCCGCCTCGTCAGGATGAGGTAGGTACTGACGCTATAGCCAAGATGGCAAAGCATGGCGATCAGCGGATAGCCAGTGAGCTGGAACAGCCCACCTCCGGTTCTTGGGTCCGGGTCGACGTACAGGGATAACATCGCCAGCAACGACAAGGCTATCCGCGCGCGTGCCACGTCCAGATCGAGTGCTCCGAAATTGTCTTGCTTCATATGTGATAGATGATGGCGGCGCGCGGAGCCGGCACTTAACGGGCTTGAGCTATCCGCACTGCTTCTTTAGCAGGCATTTTCAAAAACACCGGCCTTTATATGCGCCTTTGCGGTCTGTCAAATCCCCACGCGTTCGACCTCTTCAAGGGTGACTTCATCGGCCCGGCGATCATAAAGCTGCGTCGTCCGCGTGGAGGCGGTGATTAGCCATAGATGCGGCCTTTTCCAGCGTTCCACCATTCTTTAAGTACGCGGTAATTCCTGTAGCACGAAAACTGTGATTGCCGATCCTGGTTGGCATAAGCATTGACGCAGGACGGGGAGGTGCGGGTGAGCTGCTTGGTCTTGCGGCCGAGAGTGCGGAACAGTGGTCCCTTGGGATCAGCGGCGATGCCGTTACCTTCCATATACTCAGTTAAATATACTTCGCGAGATTATGATGGCAGGGCATTTCATGGCGCTTGCCGCCCTTTTCGCGCAGCCGCACCCAGAATCGGCGGCGTTCGCTGTAAACGTCCTCTGCCTTCATGCCGACGGCGGCGCTGATGCCGGGCGAAGCTGTAGACCATGAGGCCGATGAGCGCGCGGTCGCGCAGGCCTGCCGGCGTGGTTGTATTGATGCGATCGAGCAGCGAATGCTTCCGAGAGCCTTAACCTGTCGCCGACGGCGGCAGAAGTACTCGCACGCCTCGCACGGCCCTTCGAGGTGGATACTCGCGCCAGATTGCTTTTACACTAAAGTCCCCAAGCCATGTCGGTATATAACTCGCTGGCCTCCTGCGTCATCAATTGATTCTGCCCGGTCGCCTGTTGAGTTGACGCGACCTGAATATCGGGCATATTCAACAAATCTTGTCCGCGAAGATTCTGATGGAGAAATTCGGGGGTAGTCAAGATAATTGCCTGAGAGATAACCGGCACCGTCACGCTAGATGAGATCCCGTGTGTGCTCCACAGCGTCTTGCCGCTTTTGCGATCGATCAGTTGCGCCGAGACTGACAAGGTATCGGCATAATCCAGAGGTTCCGCCACAGAGTCAGAGGTCTTGCCATAAGTGCCGTAATAGATCACTGCTCCGCTCAGGATCAGATCGGCATCATCCCTGTCATCGACCACGACCAGGCGATCACGCTGAGATATCTGCTCCTTGAGCGCCAGAATGAATTGATCATTCACGCCAGGGACGCGCGTATCATTCTCGAAGCGCTCGACGCAAACCGTTTTGGCGGAAGCCGGCAAAGTGCCATTCGCCGCGAAGCGAATGCTGCATCCTGGTAGCGCTATGATCGCGGACAGCGCACAGAGCTGGGCAATTCGATTAAGCCGGAAAGGCCGCTCGCGCCGATGAGAAGCGCCGCGCGCACCATCGCGCTTCACGATCATTGGACTGGCCAGCCGGGTTGAATCGGCATGCGCTCGGGGCCGGCGGCCGCCTGGGGCAAAAAGCCTTCGGCCTGAAATGGATTCAAACCGAACGGGGCCTGGCCCATCGAGCCCAGTCCGCCGAGAGTCACTTGAAATGATACGGAAGTATCATTTGGGTTGTAGGTCTGGCTGAAGCCGAGATCAACGATCCAACAGTCGCACTTTGATTTGAGCCGAACGCCGATAATGTCGGTGAGCAAGCGATGCGCGTCGAGATCATAAATCGGCGCGAAATAGGCACCGAGATAAGATGATAAATCCGCATAGGCGCGCATGTTGACCATTGAGATGGCATTTCCGACGAACTGGGCGGCTGCAGCACAGCATTGGCGGCGGCATAAGTATAGGCCACCTGCAAATATGAACCGATAGATTTACGCCCGGTATAGATATTCGGCAACTTCTGTCCCGGCGGCTGGAATTGAAGCCCAAAGCTGGCGGCATCGAGCCTTTGTTGCGAGCGGGGGCTCCAGTCAACCTGTGTCATCCCTGAGAGTATCCGGTTGGGAAACACATGTCCGTTAAACTCGACATCGGACACATGCGAATTATCCGGGGCGATTGCATAACGGGTGTCGTACTCCTGTTGAACGCTGAGGCGCAGGATCTCCTCGGAATAGCCATTGGCGGTGCTGAACACCGGGCCGACGCGGCCCCGGCTGATATTTGACCCGTAATTGCCTGCCAGAGGATTCGACTGGCCGGTTTGCAGAAAGAAGCGCGTCGAAAAGCCATAGGTTATGAGGCTGCGCGCTTCAATGCGATCGGTTTCATCAAAGAGCGGAAAGCGATTCTGGTCCACTATCGGCACGTAATCATATTCGACCGTGGGTACGGTGAGCGCAGTCATCTTTCCCAAATCAAGCCAGCTCAAATCCGAATGGCCCAAGAGGGCGGTACGCAGGCCGAGTTCGATATTCGGCACGACCCGTCCCATGAGTCCGCCGGATTCCAGGGAGCCAAGCGCGAGATTGTTATTGTAAATTCGGCCCTTCGTGCCGACGGGGATTACATCCACCTGATGGCCGGAAACATCGTATTCAGCGGCGTCACCGCCGGCGCTTGCCCAGCCGTTAAGATAGTTGCTCCAGGACCATGGTAGGGTCAGTTCGGGATTGACGTCGAGCCGGCTGCCATCGACGCCATCCTGGCGCCAGTAACTCACCGCCTGACTGTTGTACGTAAAATTGGCGATCCCATGAGCAATGTCTTGATATCCAGTCCAAGTAAGGCTCGGCAGTGTTTCAAGGCGAACTGTTGTGGCTGAATCAAGTCCTGATTCCACACGCCAGCGAGGTTTAAACAGCTATCGTTGAATTCCTGCATCAGGCCCAGGCTGGAAACCGCATTGCGGGTGAATTGCCATGTGCCCGTATTCCATCCGTATTCCGACGACAAGACGGGAGTGTTCATCTGGCGGAAGAACCGGCTATCGCCGGACGAGGTCGCGCTACCATAGGCGAACAGGTTCGGCGCCAGATCTTCCTGCATGAGGCCAACGATACCCCAGCGATTGATCGGAATATTGGGATCCGCGATTTGCGGATCGACGATATCACTTTCCCGGTTCGATTCTGAGCGGAAACTCTCGTTGTAATAGCTAGTGGTGAATTGGAAGTAGTCATTGTCACCATCGGTGCGGCGGTATTCGAAGAGTCCGCCGACCCGCGCCGAGCTTTCATAGTCACCGGCGAAGGTCGCGTCTTGGCTTGGACCCAAATCAAAGTAATAAGGTTGTAGCAGATAAGCGCCACGCAGGCCCGAGTAGCCGAACTGAGGACTCAGAAGACCGCTGTGGCGATTTGGATCGGTATTATATTCCAGAAACGGCAATGGTATCAGGGCATGGCCGAGAACGTCGAAATCACCAGAATAGCCTTGCATTTCACCATTCACGTGAAGATTCATTTCTTTGACGGTCAGGCTCCAATCCGGTTTATTACTGTCGCAGGTGCATGTGGTGAGTAAGGCGTTCTCGGCCTGATAATGCTGGCCGAGCGTTCTTTTCAACTTAGATCCAGTCAGATAATAGCTGCGATTGAGGGCATAGACTTTGGCATTCCACAGCGTCACCTCCTCGGTGGCTAAGTGCAGCGTCCCTTCTTTGGCGACGATATCCGAATCGAGATCGCTCAGATCAACGTGCCCGAGCGCGTGAATTTGCGTGCGGTTATACAATGTAATGACATCGGCAGTCAGGGTCGTGGTCCTTTCCACCGCCTTGGCGTTGCCAGTTGCGGTATATACATCGGCCTTGCTGTCGTATGTGAGGGTGTCACCGGTAACGTACACCGGCTCGCGGGCTTTCATGCTCGCTTCCAACGGCTTGAGCTTCTCATGGATCGTCTCGGATGCGGTTGGCAGGCGCACACCTCCGGACTTTCCCGCTGCCAGTGCGCCAGGCTCATGAATGATCGCACATTCAAACACGACAAGCATGATTAGCTCCGCCGTGATTGGCTTCTTTCTGGAAAGGCACGACGAGGAGGCCATGTTCATCGATTCCAAGTCTTAGATTCGCATCGCACGATCCTAGCTTCCGCGCGTTAGACGAAGGGGATGGGAAGAAGGTTGCAGGTTTCTGAGAGAAGCTCTCTTAAAAATTCGGGCCGAGTAGTCCATGCGATGCATTCGCGGCTTTAATACACGCAAAGTCGAACGACCCGCTCGGCGTTGAGAGCGGCACTCGCACAGGCGAGCTATCTGGTGGGTGCGGCGTATCGATGGAGCGAAGGCGCGCCGAATCTCGCCGGCCTTTGCTTCGAGGGTGGTTATGCAAGGAAATGCGCGGCTGGACGACCCATAATCTCTCCTTTATGTTATATCGAATAGAAGGCGAGAAGAGGAGGGTAGCCAAGCTGTTAATACCGCTTATCTGATCAGGCCCAGTTCTCCTCAAGGATGCGGAATATTGATGCGTCTGGATTTTATACATGCGCGTACCGGCATTCCGGCCACGTCTATAGGTTCGTCCCAAACGCAGTCAGGCACGATGTCCCGCACACGGTCCCGTACGATGAGCTCCTATTTCTCGCCGTTAGTGATCAGTTTTCGCCCTTTCATTTGATCGGCGGCGATGAAGCCGAGATAGACGAGTGCGACCGGCACGCCTAATGAGGCGATCTTCCACGCCCACGCGAAGCGGTTCGCGAGCCGGTAAAGCGAGTCGCGCGAAAGCTGCCACTTCCACCGAGGTCGGAGGTTGCCGACCAGTTTCCCGACGTGCAAAGCCGCTCGCTGAATTTGCGAGGCAAGGAAGCGACAGTCGCAGCGCGCGTTCTGAAAGTTTAAAAAGGGGTATTTCATTTTGATACTGCGCAGCTGTTCTTTGTTCCGATCTCACGCATGATTGTCTCGGGGATCATCGCAGCTGACGGCGAACAGACGAGCTGGCGTTACATCGAATTCTTCACCGCCAATACCCGGAACCCAATACGCACCGGGCTAATGCGCGGGCTCGCGCCAGCTTTCTTGCCTGGTACCGACGCCGGCGATTTGCGCTTACTGAGTCGGCCGTTCGATGTCGCCGCTTACGTGCAGCGGCTGCAGGCGCGGCCGCGGCGCCCAGCGTCAAGCAGACTCGATGGCGCACAGACAATGGTAGCACCAAGCATGATCGTGCCGCTGAACTCTCGCGCATCGGGTCGTCGTCAACGGTCCAGACAACCCCGGATGCTGGCTGAATTAGGCCACTCTTCAATTCAAATAGGCTACTCTCGTCGTTCGCGCATTCCAGCCGAAGAACCTATACTTCTGGCGCGATTAGTCACATATAATTAACTGCCCCTTTTTTTGGGCATTATCCCCGACCAGCTTTTTAGCGGCGCGCTCACAGCCCTGGATCGGCTGCCTGCCCGACTTGGTCTCGGTGTCTTGCGCTCCAATGCCTTTATTTTTCATTTATGCGTAATTTCAACTTAAACTAACTTATTGATACTGCTTAACGCTGCACTTGGCCAACTCGCCGCCGACCTTTTCGATATACGCGGCGACCGCCGCGCTTGAAGCGGAAATTGCCGGCAACCTCTGCAACTGAATCGATCGGCTACAGCTGGTAAGCGGCGGCATCCGGTGGCACGCAACTAAAGAGGCGAATCGGGGAACCGATTAATAGCGGTGGCCAATCGCACAGAACGCGGAACGTGGCTACGATATGGGTCCGACGAAATTGATGTGCTTGTGAATTAGAGGAGGATCGTGCCAATGCCTGATGGAAACTCGTCTGAGTCCGTTAGCAAATCCCTCCTCGAACCGGCGCCATCTGAACCGACACCGGAGGCCGACGCCCCAATCGCGCAAGCCCCGACTGGGAAGCAGTCTCAAAGGCGGCCACTGTGGATGTGGATTGTCGGCGGTGTGCTTGTCCTTTTGGCCCTATACGAGGCTATCCCCTGGACCATCAATGCCTTCAGAACAGAGTCGACGGATGACGCCTATGTTAACGGACACGTCACGTTCGTGGCGCCGCGGGTGCCTGGTCAGGTCGTGCGTGTGCTGGTGGACGACGACAACCGGGTGCGGAAGGGTGCCCTACTCGTGCAGCTTGACAAGGAGCCGTATCAGGTCAAGGTCGAAATCGCGCAAGCTGCGCTGTCCGTTGCGCAGGCCGGCATTGTGACAGCTCAAGCGAAAGTTCGGGGCCTTGAGAGTTTGGCGCGCAGCCAAAGATTCGAGCTGGCAAATGCGGTGCACAACCTCAACAACCAGGTCGCTGACCTTCATTCCAAAGCAGACGAGCTTCAGGCAGCGAATGCCACCTTCATCAAGGCCCAGGCCGACTTTGGGCGAGAGCAGCAGCTATATAAACAGCAGGTTATATCAAGGCAGGAATTCGATTCGTACCAGGAAGCCTTTTCGGTAGCTCAGGCACAGCAACAGGAGGCTCAGCAGGATGTCGCGCGGGTTCGTGCTGAACTTGGGCTGCCAGTCACACCCAAAAACGGCGATGAGTTAAGCGGCATCCCGCCGAACCTCGACCAAACTTACTCAGCGGTCAAGGCGGCCCAGGCGCGACTCATGCAGACTGCGGCCGAGCTCGGAGTTTTTCATTCATTCAATGAGTCTCCCGAGGAGATGCTCGCAGAGTTCTACAAGCGCGACTCCTCCGGCAATATCAATGCGATTTTCGATGAGATTTCCAAGAACGCACCTGACGTCCTACAGGCTGAGGCCAGGTTGAAAGAGGCTCAAGCCGATCTCGATCAAGCGGAGCTGAACCTTTCCTATTGCGATGTCGTGGCTGACATTGACGGTGTCGTGACGCGTCGCAGCGTCAACCCAGGCGATCAGGTTATCGCCGGGCAGGGGCTGATGGCGTTGCGATCTCTCACCGATATTTGGGTCGACGCTAACTTCAAGGAGACGCAACTAGCTGATCTGCGTATCGGACAACCGGTGGATCTCGATGTCGACATGTACGGCAGTCACCGGCATTTTCGGGGTCGCGTTTCCGGATTCACGATGGGCACCGGATCTACGCTGGCGCTATTGCCGGCCGAGAATGCGACCGGAAACTTCGTCAAGGTTGTGCAGCGCTTGCCGGTGCGCATCGAGTTGACCAACTACGATCCCGACGTTGCTCCACTGTTCATCGGGCTATCGGTTACTCCGTACGTGTACATCTACGAGACGCCGACCGGCCCGAATGCTGGCAAGATGCTTCAAGCCTCAGTATCCGCGAGTGGTCCCGTTTCTGCGCGCGGCCTTCAATGAGTGCTGCCGCGCTCCAGGTTCCGCTCGCGAGGCGATCGGTCAATCTCTGGCTGATAGCGTTTGCGGTGGTAATCCCGACCTTCATGGAGGTTCTGGATACCACCATCGCGAATGTTTCCTTGCGTTACATTGCGGGCGGTCTGTCGGCGGCTAATGTTGACAGCGAGTGGGTCATCACCGCTTACCTCGCGTCCAATGCGATCGTGTTACCGATTTCCGGATGGCTCGCACTGCGGCTCGGCAGGCGAAACTATTTCCTGCTCTCAATAGCCATCTTTACGTTGGCGTCCGCTTTGTGCGGAATGGCTGGAAGCCTTGGTTTTATAATCGCATCTCGGGCGCTTCAGGGTGTGGCCGGAGGTGGTCTCCAACCCTCGAGCCAAGCCGTGCTGTTGGACGCGTTCCCGCAAGAGAAACAAGGCCAGGCGATGACGATCTTTGGTATGGCAGCACTTCTCGCGCCGGTTGTCGGACCAACGCTCGGCGGCTATATCACCGATAACTACGGCTGGCGCTGGATCTTCTTTCTGAACGTGCCTGTTGGCCTGTTGGCTTATTTGATGTGCCACGCGCTGGTCGAAGACCCAGAATATCTGCAAGTTGAACGAGCCAAAGATCGGAATCGACGCGAACCCTTCGATGTGCTCGGCCTCTGTCTGCTAGCTGTGACCATGGTTTGCTGGGAGGTCATGCTGAGCAAGGGGCAGCAGTGGGACTGGCTGGGCGATCCGTTCTATCGCGTGCAAGCCCTGTTGATTCTGTTCGTGCTCGGCCTGGCCGCATTGATATATCGCGAATTGCATCTGTCCAATCCACTAGTCGCGCTCCGCACGCTGGCCGACCGAAACTTTGGCACCTGTTGCGTCATTATCTTCTGCGCTTACGGAGTGCTGTACGCCAACACCATTTCGCTTCCGGCTTTGCTGCAGTCACTTTTTGGCTACGACGCAACCACCTCGGGTTTGGTCCTGTCGCCGTCGGGAATTTTCGCGATCATCATGCTCGTTGTCGTCGGCGCCTTGCTATCTCGCGGAGTCGATGCCCGCTATCTAATGGCCGGCGGGCTCATCACGATGGCCATCGGAAACTACTGGATGGCACACCTCAATCTCGAAATTAGTCCGTGGCAGGTGGTGTGGCCGAGGGTAGTAGTGATCGCGGGGTTGTCGATGTTGTTCGCGCCTCTTAACGTGGCAGCGTTTATCTATCTACCGAAGGAGATCCGCGGCGCCGCCGTTGGATTGCTGGCCCTGCTGCGCAACGAAGGCGGCAGCGTGGGAACTTCGGTGGCTCAAATTATTCAGGAACGACGCGAGCAGTTTCATACGCTGCGGCTGAATGAAAGCCTCGATCCGCTAAACCCTCCGGTCAACACTCTGTTGACGCGGGGCCAGGCATATTTTCTGCAACAAAATGGCGATGCTGTATTGTCACATCAAATGGCGTTGGGCGTTCTCGATCAGTCGCGAGTTCAGCAGGCCTCGTCACTGGCCTACTTTGACGTCTTCTCCGTTTCGGCTGCGGTCGGCTTGATATTGGTATTTTTTATCCTGCCCATGCGTCGTTCGGTAGCGGAGAAGGGGACCCACATGGGTGGGGAGTAGCCGGTTCTCGTTTAAGGCGGCCAGTGAGGTACCGCGACATGCCCACGGCAAGGTCGTCTTCGATGTTCCAATCTAATTGTTTCGAGTAGCCCGACCCGAGTGGGCGCAAGTCCAACTTTAGGACATTATAGTTGGCTGCACAATGAGCTCTACGACCACCATGTCTGAATCAAATAACGCTTGATGACTCGAGTGTTTTGAAACAGTGGCTGTTGGTAATTGGAGAGAATGAAGCATCACGGTTCGAGTATCGCCGAGTGAGGCTTCCAAGATAATAATGGTCACGTGGTTCCTTCGCCATCCAAGATACATATTCTCTTGCCATTGGCCGTTAG
>DATJUF010000097.1:0-4532 GCA_035502655.1 Binataceae bacterium (SeqCode) | reverse complement strand
GGGCTGGGGAAGCCGGTATTGGTGGGCCATTCGATGGGTGGTCACAACGTCATGCTCTACGCCGGACAGTACAGCGACACGCTGCGTGCGGCGGCGGCAATTGATAGCCCAGCCTCGTACCCGAAGGATGCCACCGAGATGTTGCGCGAGATTGCGGAGAAGCCCGGACGCCGCTTCGCGACGCTGGAGGAGGCGATCGCGAATTTCCGCACGATCCCGAGTAATACTATCGCGTCGGCAGAAATCCTGGCGCATACTGCCCGCTACTCATTCCGGCAGGACGGCGAAGGCGTGTGGATGCATAAGATGGATCGGCGTACGATGCTGCGCGAGCCGATTTCAGTGTGGGAATACCTGCCGAAGATCCAATGCCCGATGCTCTACGTGCGTGCGGGAACGAGTGTTATTCAGCCGTGGGTGCCGGAGAAGATCATCTCAAAGACGCCGGACGGGCGGATTGCAGTAGTGCCTGACTCGCACCATCACGTACCGCTGGACAATCCTGGGGGACTGGTCAAGGTGCTGCGCGAATTCCTTGACGAGATTGGATGAGCGCACCTCGCAGCCTTTGGGTCGAGGGTAGTCCGCGGCTGCATTGCCTGGAATGGAATCCTGACGGCGCAAATACGATCGTGCTGCTGCACGGGAACACGGCGACCGCTTGGTGGTGGGCGCCGCTGGCCGCCTGGATACCGCCTGCTTATCGCCTTATCGCTCTCGATTTGCGCGGTCATGGCGATAGTGAATGGGTGCGGCCCGCGGCGTACAGTCCGGCGAATCACGCTGGCGATCTGGCGCGGCTGATCGACGCAATGGGGCTTGAGCGGCCGATCGTCGCAGGCCATAGCATGGGCGGGATAGCGGTGGTGTCCTTTACACAGGAATATCCGCTGATGGCTAAGGCGGCGGTCGTCATTGATGCCGCCGTAACCTCGTCGCCGCGGCGCAACCGTTTCCTCTATCGCCTGAAGGCGCTGCCGACGGTGAACTATCCCGATCTGGCGACTGCGATTGCGCGCTTTCGCCTGATGCCGAACGAAGGCGGGATCGCGCCGGAAGTGATCGAGCAGATCGCGCGGCGCAGCCTTCGGCGGACAGATGACGGTTGCTATACCATGAAATTTGATCGCGAGAGCTTTTTCGGCGGCGACGGAATCGACGTTGACGCAGCAATCGCTGCGACGCAAATACCGATGCTGCTGATTCGGGCGGGACTCAGCCGAATCATGACGGCGGAGGCGGCGGGGCGTGCGGCGGAGTCGAATCCGCTGGTGGAGCTCAAGGTGATCGAAGGGGCGCATCATCATCTACTGCTGGAACGTCCGCGCGATCTGGCCGAACTTATTTGCGGTTTCGCGATGGCGATGACCCGAACCGAGATCTTCGAGGACGGGGCGAAGCGCTAATCGGGTGGCGTGGCGATGTGATAGGCTGGCGGCAAAGACAATAGCTGCGGGACGGAGGCTCGGATGGCATCGCAGGCGGAGCCGAGGGCGACGGATCAGGAGATAATCGCGGCCGCGCGGGCAATCCTCGAAGCGCAATATGCAATCGCGCTGACGGGCGCGGGGATGTCGGTCGAGAGCGGGATTCCGCCGTTTCGCGGTCCCGGTGGCTTGTGGACCAAATATGGCGAACCGCCAATGAACGGCTATCAGATTTTTCTGGAAGATCCCAAGAAGGCGTGGGAAGAGCGGATCAGGCGGCAGAACGACGAGTTGTGGGGACCGCTCAAAGTTGCGCAGCCCAACCCTGGCCATCGCGCGTTCGCGAAACTCGAAGAGCTTGGCGTACTGCGTTTTTTGATCACGCAGAACGTGGATGATTTGCATCGGCAGGCCGGACAGGCCGCGTTGGCGGAGATTCATGGCAATTGGAAGCTGATCCGCTGTATCGAATGCGGCGTCCGGTTCGAGGCCGGGAAGATCCAGCTCGAAGTCTTGCCGCCCCAATGCCCAGAATGCGCCGGACTGCTGAAGGGCGACACAGTCGCGTTCGGCGAACCGATTCCACGTGATGTACTGGCACAATGCATGGAACATGCGAGTCGGGCTGACCTGGTGATCGTGGCGGGAACCTCGGCGACGGTCTATCCAGCGGCCGGATTCGCAATCGACGTCAAGCGGCGCGGAGGCGTACTGATAGAAGCAAATCTCTACGAATCGGAGATAACATCGCTGGCCGATATCAGTTTGCGGGGACCGACCGGTGAGGTGATGCCGCGGCTGATCGCTGCGATTGCGGATTTGCGGCGCTCCCGTCTCTCGTAACTTCGCCCACCCAGCACAAGAGCATCAGGTGGAGGGCCGCGCCGAAGAGTTGGCGGCGGCGGTGCGGTGGAGAAGGTACATGATGCCGCTGCCGTTGAGGGCGGTCGGATGACTAGTGAGCACGACCACGTACTGTGAGCGCATCGCGAGAGGCATCAAGCGCAAGGCATCCTCAGTGGAGACTATATAAGGCGGTGGATCGTGGTCGCGGTCGTTGATTAGATCGAGATTACGGCCGCTGTAGAAGGCGAACGCATAATCGACGGTGCCAAAGAAGCCGACCGGCGCGCCGGCTGCGGTCCGGTTGACGCTGGCGGCGAAATTCTTAACGGTCAAGCTGTCGGCGAGGGCTGGTTGGACGACGAGGTTGACAGCGAGCGCGATCGCAACCATCGATCCGGTAATCGCCAAGACGAGCTTGTCGGCGCGCGGGCGGCTGCGCAGCAGGAAAAAACCAATCGCGATGATAATTGCAGGCAGGGAAATCGCGATCGGCAGAAAGTGCGACGCCTTGGCGCGCAGCGCCAGCGGTAATGCGGCGACGATTATCTGGATTGGCGCGAGGATGCGGTTGAGCGTTGCGGGTGAGAAATAGATCAGCCCGAGGCCGAGGAACGCGCAGGCGCCGATGATCACGAAGGCTGCCCCATTGAACCGGGCAAGCATGCGGCTGGTCCAGGCTGTGAACTCGGGATAGGTAATCGCGTCGCCGAGAAAAAGCCCAATGATCGCTGCGAGGGCCGGGTAGAGCGCGAGCAAGTAGACGCCGCGTTTGCTCTCCGGCAGGTTATAGAAAATCAACACAGTCAGGACCCATATGAGAAGATAGCCAAGGCGCGGCTCCAGGCGGCGGGGACGGCGGATGGCCTGTACCAGGGCAATCAAGGCGACCGGCGTCCACGGCATGAAGCCGGCTAGCAGCGCGGCGTCCTCGTAATAGAAAGGGTGGACGTGGCCCTCGTTGACTCCCGGATGACCCGTGAGCCGATAGAGGTTTTCGGCGAGAATCTGCTTGTGGATGAAGGCCGAGCCGCCGACGGCGATCGCGAGAAGATACCATCCGCCGCCCAGGATGCCGATAATCAAGGCGCCACGCAGGAATTGTATCCGGCGCAGCAGAGACCATCGCGAAAATGCGATAATCCAGATAATCGCAACGAGGGCGGGCAGAACTGCGCCGACTGGTCCCTTGGTGAGAACTGCCAACGCGATGGCGAGGTACAAAAAGACCGGCTGAGAGCGGAAGCCTTCCGCGAACATCAGGAATTCAAAGAAAGCGATTGTAAGGAAGAACGTCAGCGTCATATCGACGCGCGAACCGGTGCCCGCCTGAAGGTATTGCCCGCACGTCAGCAGGATGAGCGCAGCGAGGAGAGCACTGCGGGCCTCGAACAGGCGGCGAACGTAGAGATAGCAGGCGAGGGCGCCCGCTATGGCGAGCAGGGCAGAAGGCATCCGCACGGTCCATGCCGAGATGCCGCCCGCGGCGAGCGAGATGAGGGCGGCGAGCCAATGCATCATGAGTGGCTTCGATGGAATCTCAACTCCGGCGCGCATCGGCAGGATGACGCCGCCGCCATGAAGGATATCGAAGATGGTGACGGCCTCGCGCGCTTCGCCTTTGGTATAGATTGGGGCGGCGCCGAGGTTGACAAGGAAGAGCATCGCGCCGACGAGTAGAATCAACGGAATCGCGACGGCGGGGCGCGTGAGCGTTGCGAGACGGAAGGCAAGACGGCGGTTTTCGTCATACGGTTCGGCAGTGATGATAGCTGGCATTGCCGGAGGGATGGCTGGTCCGGTCGCACCGGCCGGAGCGTCGGTGGCTGCAGAGAGAGTCGCCAGCGACTGGGAGTCAAGCCGATCGATCTTCATGCGATCGGCGCAGACGGAATGTAGAGAGCTGCGAAAAAGCGAAAAGTCATCCGCAAACAGCATACCGGCCGTGGCCGCTGAATGCATGGTGTCGGGGAATTTGACTTGAGTGGCGCGGCTGGTCTTTGATCGCGCTAGAACGTGCGCACGGGAGCAACCTCCGGGCGCCCACAACCGAGCGAGGGACACCATGGCGCGAATGGTAAGGCATGAAGAGATGGGGCCGTACGAGGTTCCCGAAGGGACGGAACTGCCGGTCTGGATCTGCGGATGCGGATTGTCGAAGAACAAGCCATTTTGCGATGGCACACATAAGAAGACGCGAGACGAAGGCACCGAAGTATTTTCGTACGATGCGAACGGTCATCGAACACCGGTGAAATAGCC
>DATJUF010000096.1:0-12679 GCA_035502655.1 Binataceae bacterium (SeqCode) | reverse complement strand
AGGTTCGTAGATGGCCGGCTGAGTATACCCATTAAGCAAAACGGTGGTTGCCGATAGGTCTTGGGGTCGAATCTGGGTATTCAAGTGATTGCTCTCTCAGTGCTCAGGTTGCATTTGAGGGTGAATGGGTTTTGTTAATTCCATGAAAACGTCTCTAATAACAGTGTGAGCAGAATCTAGCGCAATTACAATTGCCTCTCTCTGGGGTGGTATCGGTTGTACGACTGAGAACGTGGTATCAAACACAATGCCTGTTTTGCCCGCTACTAAACCCTCTGCGTAAGCCAGATATAATGAGCCCTTGGCTGTTGGAATTGTGAGAGCCAGAAATGGTCTAACATTGCCCACGCGATATTTAACCAGCACGTCAGGCAAGTCGATTCTAAACTTCAGCACATCTGAAAGAAATGTGGTGACATCGTACCCTTTGGTCAAGTTAGGATTGAAGGCGTCGATGTACCGCAGGCTTACGGAAGAAAATGAGGTCGCCTTCTCGTCGTCGGCTCTTGATGCAAGGAGGGCATCGATTCCTTTCTCGACCTCCGGCAGAAAGTGAGACCAAGATCGATACGGAGGAGTTGCGTTAGCCGAGAACATTCCGTGCCCGATTTGATAGAGCACGTTCAGCTTTTCGGGATCACTTCTGAACCTTACCGCCGCTTGGCCCTGCACAAACGCTTGTCCCGGCGGGACCAGTCTTTCACTCCGGCGAAACCCGTGTTTGCTGATCTCGTCACTAAACCGGCCAAAAAAGACTTCCAGCGGGTTGCCGACAACGATGGACATTGGCTGCTGGGCGGCGCCGCCCGACAGTGCGAAAGGCATCGATAATTGAGCAGGGTGCCAGCGAAGTTCCGCCAGAATTTCAATCAGGGGCGCGTTGTGAAACGTTATGTCGCTCATGACCATCCCATCACAACGTAATCACGGAGGGGACAAGAATAGCGCTGCCATGCCTCCGGATGACCATTTCTCGTCATGGATAGAATCGTCGAAGGGATTCGATTCGACCGGTACACTTAAGAGCGAAGCGCAGCATTACTCAATCCCACCTCCTCTAGTTGGTAACATAAGGGCACACTATGTGCCATCGGTTTTGCCGAACCAACGCGGGCCGAACAGCACAAAGGCAATGAACTTATACCGTCCGCACCGCTATGCGCGCTGCACCGTCCGGCCTATCGTCCCGCCGCCGCTTCTGCGCATCCAGCCGCACAACCTTTTGCGCCGCCTCTAACAGCGCCGCCGCGTCAGCGATGCTGTAGCGCCGATAGACGCTCTCGGTTTCATGGCCGCTCATACTCATCCCGGCTGACCGGCTGACACCGGCGCGCTCCCAATTGCGGATCGCGCTTCTCCGCATGTCGTGGGCCAATAGCTTGAGTCCTGCGCGCTGACACGCGGCTCGCCACGCCACTTGATAGCTTTTAATGCGGCCACCGTCGGGCCGATGAAATACCCACGGGACGGCGGCTCCGGTGCGCGCCTCGATCTGGCGAGCGCTCTCAAGTTGAGCCTCAAGGACCGCTCGCAAGCGAGGCAGCGATAGTGGCACCGTCCGCGCCCGGCTGTTTTTCGTTTCACCCGGTTCCAGCACTAGCCAGCCCGCCTCGAAGTCCACGTGGTGCCATTCGCGGCTTAGCAATTCACCCGCTCGCCATCCGGTAACGTATGCCGCTTCGGCGAACCCACGCAAATAGATAGGTAGCTCATCGAGCAAGCGCGCCAGATCGTCCGCCTCAACGAAACCTTGCCGGACGTTCTGCTCCCGCAAGAGGCTTATGTGTGGCCGGTGCGCCAGCTTATCGGCCCGCACCGCCAGTCCTAACCCGCGTTTCAGCGCCGCCAATTCTCTGTTGATCGTCGCATTCGATGCGCCTTGGCCCTGCCGGTGGCTCTCGCCTTGACGGTGCGCCACGTATTCCGTGACGCGATCCGTGGTGATTGCGCGCGCGAGCATGTCCGCGCCAAAGAAGGTGATCAGATGCCCGTAAGCTTCGGCCATACGCCTACCGCTCTTCTTGCCGTTTGCCTGATAGTCGTCAGCAACCATCCGCGCCAGATCAGCCACGGTCGTCTTGGCCCGCAGCGGCTCTACCGGCGCGCCCGTACCGATGGCGGCGAGCCTGTCGTTAAGCAGCTTGACGGCTAAATTGCGGTTCGCGGTTCCGGTGCTTTCACGGGTAGCCTTGCCGTTGACGTAATACTGGATCGTGAAGTTCCGAGTGCCCGGCTTCTGGAAAACGTGGCCCTGCCCGTAATTGCGCTTCTTCATTTGCGGCGCTCCGCATCGAGCCATTTTTCCAGCTTCGCCGCATCGCCTCTGAGGCTCTTGCGAGTGATACGGCGGATGAACGGCAATTCATCGGCATGGGTGAAGAGCCACCGTCGGGACATGCCGGTGCGCTGAATTAAGTCGTCAATGTCCAACGTCCACGTCGTCGCGGGTGCCACGACTGGCTTGGGCGGCTTTGGGGGCGCCTTGCGCTTGCGGCTCCGATAGCGAGTGACCGTGCCGTCGCTGTTAGTTACGCGGATGTCGAAGCCATCATCGAGAAGCCCGCCCATTAGACCCTCCTTAAATGGGAGCGGGCGGCGACCGCAAGGTTCGACCGGGTTACACGTGGCTAAAGGCAGTCACCGCCCACCGCTCCCATCGGCAAGCCTATGACACTGCCACAGTAGAGGCAATCTAAAATAGTGCCAACTCGATCACAATTTCCCGATGAGGTTTAACGAGCCGAAAAGTCCGACTGCCATAAACTATTGATATTATTCACTTTTGGTGCCGGGGGCGGGACTCGAACCCGCACGGACCTTGCGGTCCAGAGGATTTTAAGTCCTCTGTGTCTGCCATTTCACCACCCCGGCAATGAGTTTTTCACTTCTACGCCAGTTTCCGCCCGCTCGCCGATACACAGTCTTTCTTCTCAAAAGGGCTTGATCAACCCATCTGTCAGGCATCATCATTAATGCATGCGGCGGATAGCCATCCTGACGGGATATAGGCAGCTTGAGTTAATTCCTTCAATTAATATCCTAAGCCACCGGCTAAGCTATGCTGCGTTGATTCTCGCCATCGGAGCCGCATCCTGCGCCGTCGCCCCCGCCCCGATCAAGGATCGCCCGCAAATCGTTGCAACGCCCAGGAATGGAGAACTCGCCGTCACCTCGACCCCAGGCAAAACCATCGGCGATGTCCAACCGGTCTACGTCTCTATCGCCAACGGCACCGATATCCCGCGTACGGTGATTCCTGACCAGATCTTCGCGCTCAACGATTACGGCGATCGGATCGCGCCCTTGCCGCCCAAAGAGGCGGCACGCGTGGCTGGAGGAGCCGGCGAGCTTAAGGCCGCATTGTTGAGCGGTGCGGCCAGTGGGGCGGTCTTGGGCGCCGTGGGTACTGGCGTCGGAGCAATCGCCGGATCACTGATCTCCAATGGTGCTGTCGGGGCCGGAGTAGGGGCGGCGATTGGTGCCGGTTACGGCGGACTTGAAGGAGTCGCTCTCGGTCCCGGTCGGGCGCGCGCGCAAGCAAATGACCAACTGACCGCGCTGGCTTTGCAACATCAGGATGTAAGGCACGATTTTACGGTCAGTGGATACGTTTTCTTCCCAAAAGGCGAGTACAAGGAGCTGCAGTTACTGCTGGTCGACAGTGAGAGCGGCGACACAGACGTGATCAGCGAGCCTTGGCACTGATCACGTTTGTCACTTGAAAATTAATAGCGATCCTAAGGCTTGCCCTTGCCTGCCAGCTGGTCTAGCGCCTCGTTTATAAAATAGCGCTCTTTCGGATCGCGATCGTCCAGCTCAGCCTTGCGCTGCCCAATCCAATCAGCGAGGCCGATTAGCGCCGTTTTGGCTGGGTCTCCCATCGCGAGCGCGTCGGCTATCTGCTCGAGTTCGTGCCAAAGTTCTTCTGGCAATTCGATTTCGATGCGCTTTCCCGCCATGACGATGGCTCCATATGGTCTTGCCTGCTCGCGAGCGTCACAATGATACTAACGTGCCTGATAATGAAAAATACATCGGCGCTGTCGTCGAATATCTTGAGCAAGGACGCCTTCATACTGGCTTGGTCGTACGCGAACAAGCAAATCAGGTCGCCGTGATAGGTGCCAACAGCCGAGAGAAGGTCTTCTCGCGCGATTTAGTGCTCCTTCGCCATCCTGAACATAAGGCCAACCGCGAAAATCTTGCCACAGTGCTGGCTGCCATAGAACAGGAACGGCAGCAACTCGCCTCCGATCTCGACCTCAATCTGCTTTGGGAAATCGTCTCAGAGCAAGACCGCGGTTTCCATGCCGGCGAGCTGGCCGAGCTTTTCTTTGGACGCCACTCGCCGAGTGCGGCATCGGTGATGCTTGAGGCCTTGTTTCAGGACCGTCTCTATTTCATCCGTCGCCACATGGAGTTCGTGCCACGAACTGCCGCCCAGGTCGAGCGGTTGCGCCTCCAGCAGGACAAAATAAGGCTCCGCAGCGAAGCAGGCCGGCGGACGCGAACGTTGCTACGCGGGATAATCGAGGGGGACTTGACTCCATCAGCGGATGAAGCCGCCACGGTGGCGCTCGAGTTGCGGCGCTATCTCGAAAACCCTTTCACGCGCAGCCGCGATCTAACCGCGATGATCGAAGCGGCGCTTCCCGATATTCCATCAGCCGAAGCTGCATACGAGATTCTGGATCGGATAGGCGAGGCACCCCACGGTTCTCGTTTTGCCCTGATTGGTGGCGTGCGTGATACCTTCAGCGAGGCCGCCCTTCAAGAGGCTCACGTCAGTATCGCCCCCTTCCGTGAGCCAGGTGATGACAGTGCGGCCGTCACAATAGATGACGATGATACCGTCGAAATCGACGACGCGATCTCTTGCGCGCCGTTGGCGAGCGGTAGCACGCGCGTCCGAATCCACATCGCCCTGGTCGCCGACCTTGTCGCCAAGGATGGCCCGATGGACCAGGAAGCAGCGCTGCGAGGAACCACCGTCTATCTGCCAGAAACATCAATCCGCATGCTGCCAGATGAGATCAGCACTGACCGCGCAAGCCTTGTGGCCGGCCGCGAGTGCCATGTGCTGACCACCGAGGCCCAGATCTCGGCGGACGGTCAACTTACTAGCTACGGCATCTATCCCTCGCGGATAAAAATTGCCGAACGGCTGAGTTATCAGGCCGCCGACGAATTAATCACTGGTGAATCCGGCAGTGCGACCGCCGCGATGCTGCGGCGATTGCATGAGCTGACGACGCGGCTGCGAGAACACCGCCGTTCAGCCGGCGCCCTTTTGATCCATCGGCGCGAGCCCAAGGTTAAAGTAAGCCCCAACGGCGAAATCGAAATCTCGATTATCGATAACAGTTCACCGAGCCGTGAGTTAGTGGCTGAACTGATGGTGCTGTGCAATCACGCCGCCGCACATTTTGCCGCGGAGAAGCAGATTCCTTTCGTCTACCGCGTGAAACCAGCCGGTGGCGGCGACCTCGCGCGGCCCCATCTGTCAATCCACCCCGAGTTCCACGCCGGGATCGGACTCAACTATTACGCCCAGACCAGCTCTCCCATCAGGCGCTACATGGACCTCGTATTGCAGCGGCAATTAATCGCCGCTCTCGCTGACGGATCCCGTCACCCGTACGAACCAGAGGAATTGCTGCACTTGCTCGCGAATGCCGAAGCGTCCGAGACCGATGGCCGTGAACTTGAACGGCGCGCGAAACGCTACTGGACACTGCGCTTTCTCGAGCAGAGCGCTATAGGCCTTCCGTTGGAAGCAACTGTAACCCGTGACGGAACCAGCGCCGAACTCGACGCGTATGGCATACGAGGCACCTTGAATGGCGCACCTAATGTCGTGTCTCAGGCACGCATTGTGGTCCAGATCGCGCGGCTCGATCCGCTGCGCGGATGGCTGGCTCTAGAATATCTGCGCACCAATCCGCCATATAGCCCTGCACCAGCGTAAGCAGCAGGCTGCTGGAATTTGTTCCAGCAGCCCGTCCCCCTCTTACGAAGCATTCTATTTCAGAATCCGCCCCGGAGTTTTAATATCGCATCTGCAATTTACGGTTGCATCGACGGCAGGCGTCCACGCTTCTCTTCACGTATTCATACGCCGACCGGAGTTATTCCCCGCAGCCTTTCCTCCTCACCCCAGGTGCCCAAGAAGCCGGAAAGTGCCTTTTTCGACCCCCACCTCCGTTCAGCACCTTTTCACAACCTGACGATGCCCTGCCTCGGCACGTTGTCCCACATAACCCAGCCCTCGTCATGGCCCAGCCAAACCCCGGCAGAGCGCGGTTCAGCCGACGCGGCCGTCTTTACCTGCTACGAGCTGACCGAAGGTCCGAAGCTGTCCTGCTCCAAACGCCAACGATCGATTGACTCAACGTTAAAGCGCCAATCACTCCCAACTTTGAAAGCCGGCAGTTGGCCGCGCTTTAGTTGACGATATACCGTCGAAGGATGAACCTTTAGATAATCGGATAGCTCCTTGACTGTCATAACCCGGCTGTTGTCTAGTTTCATCGGCTGAATGACCTCCTTTTGGTCCTTGAGCGCCTTAACTCGAATCATGCCCTTCCAAGTGCAAGGCCAATGCCGAAGTGCAACGTCACCATTATCGAGCAAAATCGTGCACAGTCTCTCTTAGTTGACACATTTAGAGCGCCAAGATTTTGTCACTTGACATAAAATTGGCTAAACGCCACTAGTCACTGACTCTCAAGAGCCATCTCGGCGCGTTTCAACTCTCCTATGAATGCTCTCGGATGCTTTCTGGCTCGATTCAGCCCTCTCACGACCTACTTATGATGCTCTTCGATTCCTAACCATATCGTGCTGAGCCCTCCGCTAAGCCCTATTGTAATTGTAGTTGCATCTGCTACGTTCCGTCCTGGAACGGCTTCACAAATCGCTTGATGGCAATCCAAGAGTTGGTATCTTGTAATTTTCCCTTACATGCTTCGCTTGTCTTGATTAGTTCTAGATTGGCGAATTCGACGGCTCAGATATGCTCGACCAGTTCTTTGCGAGTCTGTTCGATAAAGCTCAGTATCCCCGCTTCGTCGCGTGCGCGATGCAGCAGGATCAGCCGGCTCACGCCCAGATCAGCAAACCGTTTCACTGTATCCCGATCCACCCGGCCTCGAGGCGTAATGCTGATCTCAACATCAGCGAAAGGCCGGCCGGCTTCTTTACACGACTCGCGTAAGCCATCGGCGCACTTGGCCGTTGCTTCCACATCGAGAGCGAACCCATACCATCCGCGCGCCAGCCGGGCAGATCGGCTGTAGGCTTCTTTGGTGTGGCCGCCGAAAACGATTTCCGGATGCGGCTTCTGCACCGGCCGCGGCATCGCATTGATCCCGCCGAATGATACGAAGCGGCCATGGTATTCCGGCTTTTCCTGCGTCCACAGGGCGATCATTGATGCCAGGAACTCTTCGCTGCGCGGTCCTTTATGATCGAACGGCGCACCAATCGCGTCGAATTCGGGCTTCAGATAACCAATCCCGATTCCGAAAGTCAGCCGGCCTTCAGATAGTACGTCGAGTGACGCCAGCTCCTTGGCCAGCACTACGGGATTCCGCTGCGGCAAAATAATGATGCCAGTGCCCAGCCGCACTTTTTTAGTGTGAGCGGCGACATAAGCCAAGGCCACTACGGAATCGAGAAACGGAGTATCCGCTGGCACCGGCGAGGGTGGCGCCTGCGGCTCCGGCAGGACAATGTGCTCGCCTGTCCATACACTATCGAAGCCCGCAGCTTCCGCAGCTAGGGCCGCCTTGGCCGCTGTGACTGGATTCGCACAGGGACCGGTATTGATGCCGAATAGTCCTATTTTCATGAGCGATGATTAGCACGGCGAGAAAGCCGTCCGCCACCCAGGCCCGGACGCCGCCTCAAACGCATTGACGTAAGTGGCTTTCGCCGCCATATAATCTTTGAGCACCTGCATAATCCCCAATGCGATGTCCCCAATGCGGCTTTGAGTCGGCGCCCAACGTAGCGTTCTGTTCTCGCTGTGGCACGCGAATCCTGATGCCGCGGCCTGAGACACGCCACGAGTACGCTCTGACTCGAATCCTTCCGTCTTGGTGGCATTTCAGCGGCTCGCTGATATTGGTCGTCATTTTAACCGTTGCGGGCGTATGGCTTCTGGCCACGTCCCACGGCGGCCCCGGCTTGGCACTAATCTTGTTCGGCCTCGCGGGCTTGCTATTCGGCATGGTAAGTCTGGCGCGGCGTAATACGAGTTGGAGCCTCACCTCAGATAGGCTGATCGAGCGTAGCGGCCTTCTTGCGCGCCATCGCCGTGAGATGGAGCTTGCTGATGTGCGTTCTATCGAAGTCGATCGTAGCCTGCTCCAGCGCATGGTCGGACTCGGCAATGTCGCGATAGCCTCGGCGGCCAGCTCCGATTTCATGATCCGCTTGTGGGACATTCCTGATCCGGAGCGAATGGCCGAGATTCTTCGCCAAGCCCGCCTTAAACGTTTGGTGTAGTTTGTTTCTATTATGGCGCTTGCAGCGGCTCTGCCCTAAACAGTTTGTCTGATAAAGGCTGCGGCGGTGGACCACTAGTTGCTCTCTTAGGTAGTCTAAGACTAGAGCCTTGCCCAAGCCGCGGTAGCTAAAGCCGAGCCGCTATGACCGCTGATTCGTCCCCATACGATTCTCGCGGCCGAAGACGCCGTGACTAGCAACACGGCAGCCTTCAGGGGTTACTCCCGCCCAGCGGACGGTCAGGGATTTCAGGCATTCGTCCCGCCGGCGCCGCGGTCTTGGGCATTTTACCGCGGCCAACTGTACCTAACCGCCGGATTACGCTCGCAATTCATCGTTTGGCCCCAATCTTGGCCGCCGCAGCCTTTCGCACGATAGAAAACCTGCCGCACGAGGGCAAGCCTGAGACACGAATAATTTTAACGCTGTGTTAATCCATTCTCTGTGGATAACGCGCGCCGGCAGCTCGCCGCAAGCTTTGCACTTGCGCTCCAACCCTCGCATAATTTCGTCGTATCCACTGGCGCGGAGTGAAACACTGGCTTGAGCAAGCGTCCTGACCTGAGACATGAGCGCCGGCTATGGAAGAGCGGCCTTCTGGCCGTCGCAGGCGTCGACGAAGCAGGTGTAGGCCCGATGGCCGGCCCGGTGGTAGCCGCAGCGGTGATCTTCGCACCTGAAGCATTCATCAAGGGCGTTCATGATTCCAAGCAGCTTGCACCTGAGATCCGCGAAGAGCTTTTCGCCGTCATCGCCACGAAGGCAGTATCAATCGGTGTCGGTACAGCGGATCCTCAGGAAATCGACCGCCTCAATATCTATTGGGCCACGATGGCGGCGAGCCGCCGTGCTCTGGCGGCACTCGTGCACCTACCCGAGCATGTGCTCGCCGACGGCCGCCGTATCCCCGGCCTTGAATTGCCGCAGACGGCGATCGTCGGCGGTGACCGCAAAAGCTTTTGTATCGCTGCGGCCTCGATTGTCGCCAAGGTCACCCGCGACCGCATGATGCTCGCCTATCACGAGCAGTATCCCGAATATGGTTTCGCCAGCCATAAGGGCTACTGCACTGCTGAGCACTTCGCCGCCTTGGACTCCTTCGGCCCTTCTCCAATTCATCGGCGCTCATTTGCGCCGGTGATGGAAGCTCTGCAACGCCAATTGCTTTGAGCGTAAAGCCGCGCCCGTATTCACCTTGTAGATACGCGCCACCACGCCCGCGGCCAGCCGCAGGCTAGGTTGGCACTGCGTGCTTGTTCTGCGCCGAGTAATACGTGCAAGATATGTTTATAATTATTTCTTATGATTATTGGATTAGCTCAAGGCGCGGTCATCCGGCTTGATTTTCAAGGAGTGAAAATTGGCTAACTCACGCTACGATCTTGCAGTAATCGGCTCTGGACCAGGCGGCTATGTCGCCGCCATACGCGCCAGCCAACTCAAAATGCGTGTGGCCGTGATCGAACGTGACGCGCCCGGCGGTGTCTGCCTGAATTGGGGCTGTATCCCGTCGAAAGCGCTGCTCAACTCGGCTGAAACGATGGAAACAATTCGTACGGCCTCGAAAGAGCACGGCATCGAGGTTGGCGAAGTCACCTTCGATTTCAAGCGCGTGATCGCGCGGAGCCGTGAGGCTGCCGACAAGCTATCGAAGGGCGTCCGCTTCCTGTTGCGCAAGAACAAGGTCGATTATATCGAAGCCAGTGCGACCATCACCGGACCGCATACCGTAGCTCTGGCTCCCGCCTCGGGAAAGCAGCCGCCACCCGCTGAGGCGATTGAGGCTGAACGTATTCTGATTGCGACCGGCTCCGGAGAGCGGCTTTTTCCAGGCATGAGCGTTGGAAATGGCGCGATGACCAGCCGCGAGGCGCTGGTGTACGATCACCTCCCTAAATCGGTTGTGATTATCGGCGCTGGCGCGATCGGCGCTGAGTTTGGCTATTTCTATAGGGCGTTCGGCTCAGAAGTTACGATGGTCGAGCTGGAAAAGCAGATGCTTCCTGGTTTCGATGCCGAAATTGCCGAAGAGTTGCGCAAGGCGTTCGTCAAGCGTGGCATCAACGTGATGCTCGGCCATGGCTATAAGTCAATGGCGCGCAATGGCGCCGGATGGAATGTTACGCTCGACTCTGGTGGCGCCGCCAAAACCCTCGACGCGGAGGCGGTGCTGATTGCTGTCGGCCGAACCCCCCTCAGTCGCGACCTCGGATTGGATACAGTCGGGATCGAGGTCGAACGCGGCGGCTTCATCAAGATTAATGATTCGTTCCAAACCTCATGCCCGAGCATCTATGCGATCGGCGATGTCGTACGGCCGCCCTTGCTCGCCCATAAGGCCTCGGCTGAAGGCGTTGCCACGGTCGAGATCATGGCTGGCGTACGCGAACCCGGCTTTGACCTGCTCTCGATACCCGGATGTATCTATTGCGAGCCGGAGGTGGCGATGGTCGGTCTTAGCGAGGCAGACGCGAAGGCGCGCGGCCTCGACGTCAAGGTTGGCAAGATCCCGTTCCGCTCCAACGGCAAAGCGGTCGCAATCAATCAAACCGAAGGTTTCGTCAAGCTGGTGGCGACAAAGAAATATAGTGAGGTGGTCGGCTGCCAGATTATCGGCCTGCACGCAACTGATATGATTTCCGAAGTAGTGCTCGGACGCACGCTTGAGATGACCACAGCCGAACTTGGCCACGCCGTCCATCCGCATCCGACGCTCTCAGAATCGATCATGGAAGCGGCACTGGCGGCTGAGGGCGAATCGATCAACTTTTAGCGCCAGCCCGCCATGTCCCCTGATAGCCACTTGATGATTCAGAGTAAGCCATCACTTGCTACCGCATGGCTCGGGACGGTCCCCTATCCCGGCGCCCTCGCACTCCAGGACGCGCTGGTGAATGCCCGGCGCTACGATCAAATTGGCGATACGCTCCTGCTGCTTGAGCATCCCCACGTCTTTACGCTCGGCCGCGGCGCCGATGAGCGCTTTCTGATCAATCCGCCGGCTGAAGTCCCAATTTATCGCGTATCCAGAGGTGGCGAGGTCACTTATCACGGACCCGGCCAGTTGGTTGGCTATCCGATTCTCAAACTCGAAGGACGCGACCGCGATATCCATCGTTACCTCCGCGCGCTCGAGCAAGTCATCATCGAGGCCCTCGGCGAATTGGGCATCGCCGCAGAGCGGCGCATAGGGCTGACTGGCGTTTGGATCGGTCTGCACAAAATTGCCTCGATCGGCGTCGGTATCCGCCGCTGGGTGACCTTCCATGGCTTTGCCGTTAACGTCGGCCCTGCCCTGCAGTATTTCGATACGATCGTCCCATGTGGCATCGAGGGCTGCCGGATGACATCCATTGCCGAGCTTCTTGGCTCCAGCTTTAGTTGCCTTGACGCATCGGCAACGCCCAGCCACGACCGCTCTTGCACTCAGGTTGAGGCCTTCGGAGGCCTCCTACAGCAAAAGTTCGCGGCCGTGCTAGGTTATACATCAGTGCACCCGATCGCGGCAGATGAAGTGTGGGCTTGCGCCGAACCGCGCAGCGAAGCCTATCAACCCGCGTCCGCCAGTACTGGCGACCGTCATGACTGAACGCCGGCATCCGGATTGGATCAAGGTGAGGGCGCCGCTCTCTCCCGAGTACTTCCGCACCCGTTCGATCCTCCAGGAGTTGAAGCTTCATTCGGTATGCCAGGAGGCTTGCTGTCCGAATATCGGCGAATGCTTTTCGCATCGCACTGCTACCTTCATGCTGATGGGCGACGTGTGTACTCGCAACTGCCCGTACTGCGCGGTGGCGCACGGCAAGGTTCGCCCGCTCGATCCCGGCGAGCCACGCCGGATTGCTGAAGCGGTGGCGCGCCTCGGCCTGCAGCATGTGGTCGTCACTTCAGTCGATCGCGACGATCTGGCGGACGGAGGGGCCGCGCATTTCGCGGCCACCGCCCGCGCCATCAAGGAACTGCTGCCGGCCACGCGGGTGGAAGTGCTGGTGCCTGATTTCCGAGGCTCGCATTCGAGCGTCGAAACGGTAATCGGCGCGCCGGTTGATATCTATAACCACAATACCGAGACCGTACCAAGCCTCTATCGGCGATGCCGTCCTGGCGGTCGCTACGAAATCGTCCTCGACGTACTCGATCATGCCAAAAAGTATGCGCAAGCGATCGG
>DATJUF010000095.1:0-11624 GCA_035502655.1 Binataceae bacterium (SeqCode) | reverse complement strand
AGGATTATCTTCGCATAGCGCAGGTGGTCGAGCCCTGCACGCTCCGCTTGCTCGACGTTCTTCTCGTTGGCAGGCTCGGCTGCCAGGCTATTCTTTAAGGTGGATTCGTTATTATCCATAAGGCCATCTCCTTTTGGTTCGCGATTGAAAACAAAGGTCTCGCTTGTTTGGTTAGTGACCTGCACACCTTCACTTACTGTTCCTGATAGCACACTGCTTCGGTCTTGTTGCCATCGCAATCGTTCATGAACCCGCGGCCATAGTTGCCATGATATTTCGGCCTCAGGCCGGGCTCATTGTTGTCCTGATCACCGGCTGGAGAGGGCGCTATAGAACTTTCGCACGGTGGCAGGTTCTTCGCAGCGATGCGATATGTACCAGACCGCCAGACGTGCCTTCATTTAACTACAGGGCGGACGCGCCTTTGGGTCCGAAGCCAATTACGCCGTCGCCTCATACTGCATGCTGAACCCCAGGGAAGCCAGGCGGTTCTGTAGCCGTTCCGGAGCGGAAAGAAAAACCGCCAAAGAAGGTACCATACTGGCGCGCGAGGACTATCCCGTTGTCTATCGTAGCCTTATGCTCACGTCGGCAGGGTAAAGAAGAGTTCAACATTCAAACATTGATCGCGAAGCCTACCGTTAGATAACTCGATATCGCCATTCTCGACGGGCTTGCCGAGCCGGATGAAGTCTCGTGCAGGCCAGCCGATAGGTCAGATCCACCATCTCGCGGCTGTCGCATTCCGTATCGACCATGATCGATACAGGCGTGCCGCCTTCAGCGATCACTTGCGCCAGCTCCACTTTACAGCCGGTAAGTAAGTGTGCGCCAATAGCAACCAAATACTCCCGCGCATACTGATCGGCCTCCGTCAGCGCGCGGAACCAGCGCCCATCTAGCGTTTGTTTCTTCTGAAACAGTTGCCGAAGCTGGACGCAAAGTGGAGAACGCTCTCACCGCGGACGTCAAAGCTATCAACCAAATGCTCCCTCCGATCGAGGGAAACACTAGCCACGACGTGTGGAGGCTCGGCGAACCGCACGCTGAGGCAGGCCGGCAGAGCCATAAGAGGAACTGACCGGGTAGCTATCCAGGAGTAAGGCGGGGCTTGGTGCTTTGCCCGCAAGTGGCTCTACTTTCCGCTGTAGGTCAAACCGAATCTGGCCAAGGAATACGTCACGAAAATTCCGTCGTGCTTCCTTGATCGTTGTCCCCGTGGCCGCGATGTCATACTCCAGGCATTGGGCTACCCAACTGACATCTTCCTTGAGAAGCAAGCCGCGACGAGATCAACCTTGCCGCCATCAGCGGCTTTCCGGACGAAACCGTTGGAGGTCGTGAAGTCCGCATCTTCCATCATCTGGCAGATGGCCAGTGTATTTGACGATCAGCAATTAACATGGCTTAATCGCGTCCTCAGTTGTTTGACAATTACTGTGGCATTGTATCATCTATGATGGCAGGCAAGGAAACCTGTCCGCAGGTTCTGGAAGACAGTTATCCTTGCCAAGGAGAATTATGGAAATGGCAGCAGCAGTACCATCTTCAATTGAGCGGGCGGCCTCGGGTGTAAAATCAGCCGCAGCGCTGGATTTCCTCAAGCGGCCGAAACAGTTGCTGATTGGCGGCAAGTGGGTGCCGTCCAAGTCAGGCAAGACCTTCGAGACGATCAATCCGGCCAACGAAGAAATTCTCGCGCCGGCGGCCGAAGGTGACAAGGCTGATGTTGACGAGGCGGTTAAAATCGCGCGCAAGGCCTACGAAGAGGGCAAGTGGTCCAAGATTGGACCCCATCAGCGGGCGCGATATCTGCTTAAGATTGCCGACCTGATCGAACAGAATGCCGATGAGCTGGCGACTCTCGAGAGCCTCAACAATGGCATGGCGATTGGGCTGGCGCGCGGGATGACCGCCGGTGCGGTCGATACTTTCCGCTATTATGCTGGCTGGGCGACCAAAATCTATGGCGAGACAAATCCGTCCGATCCGGCGTTTTTCAATTACACCTTGCGCGAGCCGGTCGGCGTCGCCGGCCAGATCATTCCGTGGAATGGCCCTATCGCGATGTTCGCCTGGAAGATCGCACCGGCGCTTGCCTGCGGCAACGTATCGATCATCAAGCCTGCCGAACAGACCCCGTTGACCGCGCTGCGGCTCGGCGAATTGGTTCTCGAAGCCGGCATTCCTGAAGGTGTGGTCAATATCATCACCGGCTTCGGCGAGACCGCGGGTGCGGCCATCGCAAGCCATCCAGATGTCGACAAGGTCGCTTTCACCGGCTCAACCGAGGTGGGCAAGCTGATTCTGAAGGCCTCAGCGGGGAACCTCAAGCGAGTGTCGCTCGAACTCGGCGGAAAGTCGCCGAATATCATCTTTGCCGACGCCAACATGCAGCAAGCGGTTCCTACCTCGCTGTTCGGTTTCACGATGCTCTCCGGCCAGGTTTGCTGCGCGGGCACGCGGGTTTTCGTTCAACAGGATTTCCATGATGAATTCGTCGATCAGTTGACGAAGTTCGCTGCCTCGACCAAGGCCGGCAATCCGCTCGATCCCAAAACCACGGTTGGCCCGCTGGTGTCGAAAGAGCAGTTTGATCGCGTAAAGGGGTATCTGGCGTTAGGCAAAGAGGAAGGCGCCAAGGCTCGCGTGGGTGGTGAAGCCGGAACCGGCAAGGGCTACTTCGTCGATCCGACCGTCTTCACCGGCGTGAAGAATGACATGCGTATCGCGCGCGAAGAAATCTTCGGACCCGTCGCCTCCGTCATTCCTTTCAAGGACGAGACCGATGCCGTGCTGCAGGGCAACGATACCACTTATGGCCTTGCCGCGGCGGTGTGGACCAATGATGTAAGCCGGGCGCATAAGGTGGCGCGCGCGCTTAAGGCGGGCACGGTTTGGGTCAATTGCTATAACAACATCGACCCGATCTCGCCGTTCGGCGGCTACAAGCAGTCGGGAATCGGCCGCGAACTGGGTAAACATTCGATTGAACTGTATACCCAGGTCAAATCCGTTTACGTGAAGCTGTAGGGGGAGGGAGAGGGCTGTTTACAGCAATGAAACAGCCCTCTCATAACTGGCTATTCGCAAATGTGACTAGCTATGATGCAGTGCTTCACTCTGGTTTAAGCTGATGAGGCGATCGCGCCGGCTGGCGTCCGGATCATTGGCGCTGCTGGTTCTTCTAATCTCACTGCCGGCGATCGCCCATGATAACGAGCGGACGCCACTACCGCCTGCATCTCCGGCCTTCAAGTGCGATGGCGGTGTTTCTACTTCGTTCGATATCACTGGCGCCGTGCTGAAAGCGCAATCGTTCACCCTTAAGAGCCTCGAGGCGATGAAGCCGTCAACTACAGTCTGGGACTATTTCGGCGAAGGTGCGAGATCCCGTCCGAGCGAATTCACTGGCGTCCTGCTGTGGGATTTGCTGGCCAAGGCGGTTATCGAGCTTAATCCTGCCGTCAAAAATGATATTGGCCGTAAGTATATAGTTGCGACCGGAACTGATTGCTACCAGGCCGTTTTCGCGATGGGTGAGATCGACCCCGCGATTGGCGGCACGGGTCAAATAATGATTGCCTATGCAAAGTGGGTTAACGGCCAGCAGACGACGCTCGGAGCCAACGGCTTCGCACGCATCATTGTTCCCGCCGATAAGACGGGCTCCCGCTGCGTACATAATCTTGCTCACATTCGAGTCATCTCAGTTCCGGCACCGGTGAAGTAATCAGAATCAGCCGCCGGCTTCACAATCGCCTCGATGCGCGTGTCCACGGAGAAGTACAATGGCCGAAAAAACAAGCCCTGAAAGCCCAAACTTCAAAGTCATCGGAAGCCGCCCGGTTCGGCATGATGGCGTGGATAAGGTCACCGGCCGCGCCAAGTATGGCGCCGATTACACATTTCCCGGGATGCTGCACGGCCGGGTTTTGCGCAGCCCGCATGCCCACGCGCTGATCAAATCGATCAATTACGACAAGGCCTTGAAGCTTCCGGGTGTTTTCGCAGTTGTCACTAGTGCCGACCTGCCCGAGATCGCAAGCAAGACCGAGCAAGTGGGAGAGGGAGCCGTCAATTCACGCTACGTTTCGATGAATATTCTTGCGCGCGAGAAAGTTCTGTACGACGGCCATGCGGTAGCAGCGGTGGCGGCGATCGATCGCCATACCGCGGACGAGGCGCTGCGCCTGATCGAAGTTGACTATGAAATCCTGCCGCCGGTTATGACGGTGGATCAGGCGATGAAACCCGACGCGGAAATTCTTCTGCCCGAACTGCGTAATAAAGAAGACGGTCCGGACAAGCCGACCAACATCGCAAATCATCTGAAGTTCAGCCGCGGCAATTCCGCTGAGGGATTCGAGCTTGCCGATTATATCGTCGAACGCGAGTTCAATACTGCGATGGTCCATCAGGGCTATGTCGAACCGCATAACGCGGTAGGAATCTACAACGCCGACGGGCACGCGACGATCTACTGCTCGACCCAGGGCACGTTTAATGTGCGCGCGCTGACGGCTCAAGTGCTCCAGATGCCTGAGAGCAATATCAAAGTGGTTCCGGCGGAAATCGGCGGGGGCTTCGGCGGCAAGCTTGTAGTCTATCTCGAACCGCTATCGGTATTGCTCTCGCAGAAGACCGGGCGCCCGGTGAAACTGGTGATGACCCGCGCGGAGGTAATTCGCGCAACAGGTCCGACGTCTGGCTCGAAGATTCGCTGCAAGATGGGCGCGGCTAAAAACGGCAAGTTAGTTGCTGCCGAAATCTGGATGGCCTACGAGGCTGGAGCGTTTCCGGGATCGCCAGTGGGCGCGGGCGCGATGACGATTATCGCCAGCTATACTATTCCGCATTTTCAGATCGACGCGTTCGACGTACTGGTTAATCGTCCCAAGACTGCGGCCTACCGTGCGCCGGGCGCCAGCAACGCCGCCTTCGCTTCCGAAACTATAATCGACGAGTTGGCCGAAAAGTGCGGGATTGATCCAATCGAGTTCCGCTTGATGAACGCGGTCAAGGAAGGCGATCCGCAAACCGCTGGGCCGCCCTTCAAGCGCATCGGCTTTATCGAAACTCTGACGGCGATTAAAAATAGCGATCATTACAAGTCGCGGCTCCAAGGACCTAATCGCGGCCGCGGCGTGGCAGCCGGTTTCTGGTTCAACGCGGGCATGCAATCCTCCTCGGTGGTCAACATTCACAATGACGGCACCGCCAGTGTGGTCACGGGATCGGTGGACGTCGGCGGTTCGCGCGCTTCGATGGCTATGATCACGGCCGAAGTCCTCGGCCTTGAGGCGAAAGATGTTCGTCCAAGCGTCGCCGATACTGATTCGATCGGCCATACCGACGTTACTGGCGGTAGCCGCACAACACTGGCGACCGGGCAGGCCGTCTTCGAGGCCGCGCAAGATGCCCTGCGCCAGCTCAAGGAACGCGCCGGTAAATTATTTGAAAAGAAGGCATCGGAAGTGACCTTCGCCGACGGCGTCTTCAGTGCTGAAGGCGAGGGGCTCAAACCATTGACGATCAAGCAACTCGCGGGACGCCTTGCACGCACGGGAGGCCCAGTTGTGGGACGTGCAACCGTCAATGCGCGAAACGTTGGACCGGCCTTTGCCGTTACGCTCGTCGACGTTGAAGCCGATCCCGACACTGGCAAGGTTCAGTTGCTCCGCACGACCATTGCGCAGGACGCGGGCCGCGCAATTCATCCGGCTTACGTCGAGGGCCAGATGCAGGGCGGTACCGCGCAAGGCCTCGGATGGGCGATGAACGAGGAGTACGTGTACGATAGCAAAGGCCGTCTGCGGAATTTTGGCCTGCTCGATTACCGGATGCCGACCTGCCTCGATATGCCGATGATCGAAACCATAATTGTCGAAGTGGCAAATCCGCTCCATCCATTAGGGATACGCGGGGTCGGCGAGGTCTGTATCGTGCCGCCGCCAGCCGCCGCGGCCAACGCAATCTATCATGCGGTGGGCGTGCGGATGACGGAATTGCCGATGTCACCGCCGCGGCTGCTCGCGGCTTATCTCGCCAGGCCGCAGATCGAAATGGATATGCACGCAGCGGCCGCCGCCGATTGAATAATCCATGGTGGGAAGCAGCCATAGCTGCGGTAACACTCGGCGGAATTAAGGTTTGAGGGCCGTTTAACTGCTGAAATTTACTGCCCTCTGAAGCCTGTCACCCGCCCCCGCTTGCGGACTAGTGGGGACGTCCTCGCTCATCGTCGAACTGCCGCGGACAATCCTGCCGCGGCTGTGAAAATAACCCATCGGTGCATGAGAATTCACGCACTTTGCGTTGCGGATTGATCAATGGAATGGTAGCGTCTGCTCCCATAAGAGTGAGGTATCAACTATTACAAATCAATAGATGATATTCGTCGCAAAGAAAGACTTTGTACGCCTATAACCGCCTCATGGTGGCGGAGGTCACAAAGCACCGTTTAGTTAGCTGAAAGGGAGGGAACACCGATGGTTAGTTTGCAACGAAATGCGGAATGGCGTCTGCGGGCCATAAGGTATGGTTTTATCAGCCGAGGCGTCCGCTCCGGTCTCGCTCGCTTGATCCCGGCGGGATTGGCCGCGTTGGTTCTCGCGGTATTGGCATACGGCGGCACCGCTCGCGCCAACACGATCACAGTCTCTTCGCTGGTTGACCCAGGCACAGCCAGCACCTGCGCCTTGCGCGATGCGATTACGGCCGCCAATACCAAGGCCAGGGTCCATGGCTGCAGGGCTGGAAATGGTACGGATACGATCGTGTTCGCCAGCGGCCTTTCGGGCACTATTACCCTCGGCAGCACGCTCCCTGCGATCATAAACACCTTGACCATCCAGGGGACTGCGACGAGTCCACCCGCAATCACGGTTAGCGGGGGAGGCCTGATACAATTGCTGGTGGTGAATGCGGGGGCCGCCCTCAACCTCAATAACCTAACCCTGACCGATGGCAACAACGCCAACGGCAATGGCGGTGGCATCGACAACGAGGGCACGCTGAACGTGGACAACAGCACTATCAGCGGCAATAACGACGCGGACTTTGCCGGCGGCGGCATTTTCAATGACACCAATGCCACGCTGACGGTGGTTAACAGCACGATCAGCGGCAACAGCGCTGCCTCGGCTGGCGGCATCGATAATGCCGGCACTCTGACAGTCGTTAACAGCACCTTCTCCGGCAACAGCGTCCTCGACTCTGGCGGCGGCATTTCCAACAGCGGCACGATAACGGTGGTTAACAGCACCTTTGCTGGCAATGATGCTGGCCTCGACGGCGGAGGCATCTCAAACGACAATGCCGCCAACCTTGAGGGCACGATCCTGGCGAGTTCGACGGGCGGCAACTGCGGCGGCAGTGCAATCACCGATAATGGCTACAACCTCTCGGACGATGATTCCTGCATCTTTAGTGGCACCGGCAGTGACAATAACGTTACCACCCTGGATCTTGGCACATTGCAGAACAACGGCGGACCGACCCAGACGATCGAGCTTGGCGACGCAAGTACTGCCCTCAACGCGATTCCGGCAGCCTCATGCCTCTACGCCAATGTGAATCCATGCACCAATCCGCCTGCCAGTTCGGCATCCGGCGCGTTGGTTTGCGACCAGCGCGGAGTTCAGCGGCCACAGGGTACAGGATGTGATATCGGCGCGTTCGAGTTGCAAGCTACCACTGACTTTGAGTCCTTCGAGACCGGCCTGATCGTCTTCCCCTCCCAATTCGCAGCCGGGGGAAGCTTTAGCCTCGCGGCCGATGCGCCTGCGATTAATCCGCCGACGCAGTCCGTGACAGTGACGATCTCTTCGGCCTCATTCGGGCCGTTGTCCGTGACTATCCCGGCCGGTTCCTTCACGCTGGTGAAGGGCCAATACGAGTACTCGGGCACCATCGGGGGGATTAAGTATGGCGCCAGTATCAGCGGTCCAGTCAGCGGCGTCTACGACTTTACTTTCTTTGCGTTCGGGCTGGACGTTGACGGTATCACCAATCCGGTCACTTTGACTTTCCAGATTGGCGGAATCGGCGCGAATACCGGAAGCGACACGATCGAGGCCGCGATCCTGTAAGTCAGCGGTTCGGCGAATTAGAAGCGGCGGGCAGCGCCCGCCGCTTCGCCACTCTTCCTTCGTGGTTCACTCTTCTCCCACACCGGTCAGACTCACTCTTTGCGGACTGCTGTCGGCGTTATCGCTAATCGAGAGAGTGCCACTGATGGTGCCGGTGCTGGCGGGCTCGAACTCGATAACGATCGCACAACTCGAATTCGGGGTGAGGCTCTCGCCGCTGGTGCAGGTAGTGCTGGAAGTGAAAATTACAAACGGGCTCGAAACGGTTAGTCCGCTCATCACCAGAGGGGCCCGGCTGAACCCCGGATTGGTGATTGTGACAGTTCGCGGCTGACTGGCCGAATTTATGACCACTTCACCAAAATTGATTGAAGCTGACGAGAGTGTTGGTGCTGCGGGTGGACCATTAGGAGTTGGCGACGGCGACGGGGTAGCTGCCAGCGTCGGCGTTGGACTCGGTGACGGACTCGGCGCCGGAGTCTGGACCGGACTCGCGCTTGGAGTTGGCGTAGGAGTAGGCGACGGTGCCGGAGTCGATGAGGCCGTCGCAGTGGGCGATGGCGTCGGGCTGGGAGATGGTGCAGGCGTAGGTGAAGATGACGGTGCCGCGGTCGGAACCGGCGTGGGTGTAGACGATGGCGTTGAGCTTGGCGTCGCGGCTGCGATGCTCCAGGAATTCACCAGGGTCGTGATGTCCGCACTGCCCCATCCGGTGGCCTGATCATAACCCGGCACCGCGTTAAACCCGGTCACTCCGTTGAATGAGTTGTTGCCCGCCGTAACGTCACGAATCCCAACGCTGCCGCCCAGGGGTCCGAGTTGATAAAGGATCTGATCGACATTGCCGAGGCGGCCGTAGCTCTGGCTGATCAGCTTAATCAATCCAGCCCACATCGGAGCAGCGACGCTGGTGCCACCGACGCAGCATTCGAGAGCCGCGCTTCCGCCGCTATCGTAGCCGAGATAGAAGCCTGGGTTGATCGCGCTGGCGGCAAAGGCAACGTCGGGAACATCGCGAGCTCCGTCAGCCGGGGTGCTGGCCAATTGGTACGCAGGCTTGCTGAAAATCGTGCTCGCTCCGCCGCCGCTGGCGCCTGCCGCGCTTCCGCTCGGATCGTTCCATACGGTCTCGGGAACGAAGCCGATATCGTTGTCGTCAGCGTCGTAATCAGGAACGAATTCCGAGCCGCCGACGCTGGTGACGTTCGGGTCGGCCGCCATCTCGCTGACGTTTTGGCTGGTGCCGGTACTGCATCCGATAGCGCCGGCCGGCTCAGCTATGCCGGCCGCGCCGGTGTCGCCGGAGGCGACGAAAACTGACTGTCCCTGCGCCGCCGCCTGGGCGAAGATCGGATCCAGAGTACCGGTGAAGAACGACGACGAAGTATCGCAGTACTCGTAGCTGATGCTGATAGCGCCGCAGGTATCATCGCTCACCGCCCGCTCGATTGCATCCTGCAGCGCAGTGGCCCCCGCGCCGACGTAAACTGTTATCGGCGCGCCCGGCGCCACAGTGTGCGCCCACTCAACGTCGATGAGAGTCTCAGTGCCAGCCGGTCCGATACCAGGGTCATGACCGTCCGGAAATACTTCTGTTATATTTGCTGCTGGGAGAGCGAAAGTGGTGTCGAATAAGCTAACGGCGGAACTCAGATAGTCCGAGGTTTCGGGCAGCGCGATACAGTCTCCGCCGCTGCCATCGGTACCTGAGTTTTCCAGCGGAGCCTCATCGTAGAAAGTGTAGAGGTCTTGAGGCCCGAAACCCACACCGTCGCCGTTGCTGTAAATCGGAATCGGTCCGATCGCTGACAGTCCCTCCACCGCGTCAGCCGCGTCCAGCGCGGCGGCTGGTGCCAGGACGCTAAAATTGTGCGGCGCGATCCGCATCAGCGGAACCGCGCGAGCGGTATTCGAGAGCCCTTCGATTGAGCCGATCAGATGGCCGAAACGGGCAGGGATTTCTGGATCGCTCACATTGGCGTAGCGGAGGTTATCCGGGGACGCTGCAAGCGCGGTGTTGAAGGCGGCCTCGGCAACGACTGCCGTGCCGGTCGCGGTTATGCTGCGTAGCGATTGCTGGCCAAGTTGAAAGCCCTGGGCCTGAAGCCAATCACCAACTGCACGAACCTCGGCGCGGGTGCGGCCGAAACGGCGGTCGAATTGAGACGGTGTGAGCCATCGATGATAGCGCGGAGAGGCTGGATTCTGCTGATCAGCGAGTAGCTGCTGAAGCTCGCCCCTGTTCCGAAGGGCAAAGTAAATCCTGATCGTTAGCGGCAGGCCGGGGGCAGCGGACGTGGTTAAGCTGGCGCCGCCGCCAAGATGGTTGCCCGCGAGGGTGACAGTTTGAGCGAAGGCAGCTCGCGTTCGCAGCAAAAGAACGAATCCGAGGAACGCGCAGGCGAATTGGATGGTGGCACGCCCGTGACGGTAGGCAAATGGGGGACTCGCGCGGACCGTATCAGAGTTATCGATGAGTTGGCGGGAACGCTGGCTGAAGTGCATGCAGTGAGTCGTCCAATCTTCCTAAATAATGCTGATTGAATCATATGATGCTATTCATCGCGGCAGATCAAACGCATGACCGATAGGAAAACGTGGTGTATCCACAAGGCATGAGGCGGTCCGCCAATTGGGAATGAAACGTCCTGGGATAGCCAAAAGCTTCGAGTAACTCGGCGAGACGATTGCATCCAGATCCAGCGACTGCCGCCGAAGAGCGAAAACGCGGGATTCCTGCCCGATTGAGAGGTGTCAGTCAGCGCGTTGCTGATCGCTGAACGAGGGCTAAGAGCTGGCGAGAGCAGGGGTGTCGAGAGTGAGGAGGGCGGTGAGTTCGTCGGCGCCGAGTTGATTGTTGCGCTCGAGATTCGCTTTGTCTTCGGCTAGATATTCGAGATAACGCTGGCCGAGGACATGCGCATGCTCGAAGGCGGCCTTCATCTTTGCCCGCTCGGGCTCGCTTAAGGGCAGCATCTTGTTGATGATCCGGGCGATTTCGGCGCGCGCTTCCGCGAGCTTGGCGTCGTCGGCAGCCGCCTCGTCGAGAAGGTGCTGAATCCGGCCCGCGTCAGCGTTGAACTGCTCGATATCAATTGAGGTTTTGTCGGCGCCGGTAGTCGGCCAGATCATATCGAGGATTTTCTTGCTGGAGACGCCGGCGGCGACTACCACGCCGATTCCCGTGACCATCGCAGCCCCAGCCGGCAATAGAAAGCCGCCGCCCAGCGCGACGAGCCCGGTGGTGATGCCTTCGACCGTCAAGCCGACTGTGCCGAACGGGAAAATGAGCGCAGCGGGCACACCGATGGCAGCGACCGCCTTCTTGAAAATTTCGAGCTGGCGGTCGTTGAGTCCAACGATATGGCCACGCTTGCCCAGAATCACGGCGACACGGTTTTCGGCGTCGGTCAGCTTTTCAAAGTACCGGCTCCAGTGGGTTTCGACGCTGGGTTTGACCTGGAGATGGGCGCGCAGCCGTTCCAGATAAGCCCTGACTGCGGGCGAGGGCGAACGGCCGGCTATCGCAAC
>DATJUF010000094.1:0-3123 GCA_035502655.1 Binataceae bacterium (SeqCode) | reverse complement strand
TTCGTAGGTCCAGTCATCGGGCTCGCGTTTAAGCGTACTTATCGAATAGGCATTGCTGCAGTTCGGCATGAACAAGCCGAGCTTGAGCGGTGGACGATCCTCGGTGCTTGCGTCAGCTGGCATCGAAGCCTCTTCGCGTGCAGCGAATCTAGCAAAGCACGTTCTCCGCGTACACAGTCCGCTCAACCTATTCGCCGGCCGGTCCTTTGCCGTTCGCTCCCTGCGCGCCGATCACAGGGTTCACAAGTTACTCTGCGCTCCCTCCTATGGAATGAACCTTCGGGCTGGACACGCCGGCGCGAATGAATTGATCCAGGGCGTGAGGCGGGTTACTCCTGTCCCGGAACGGGGTTCTTGAGGGGTCGCCATTCGCCACCCGGTCCGGGTGTAATGTGAAGCAGCTGGCTGGGCTCGCGCGGCAAAACGCGATGCCAGACTCCTTTGGGCACGATCAGCGTCTGTCCCGGAGTCATCTCAACAACCCATTGCGTCTCATCCTCTTCGAGTACAACATCCAGCCGACCTGAGATGAGAAAAAGAACTTCGTCGCCATCCGGATGCATCTCACCATTATGGGGAGCGGGCCGCTCCATCACTGGCGTGCCTACCACATAGCCGTCGATTCGCGGCGGTGGACCCGATTCCCATGCGACTAGATGCGCTTGACCGTTCTGGTACAAACCGAGCAGGGATTGAGATAAGTCTAGTGTGTTAACCATAATTCCTCCGCCGGAGAAATTTCTTTAAGGCGGCGCCCAAGCCCACTTCCCCGCACATTCGCCGGAGCAGCCTGCGAGGTTCAGCGGTGACGGCAGCACTTTTACTCATATGTCTGCATCTCACTTTTGTTTCCGTAGCCCGCAGCGGTCAAGAAGCCCGTTGCATCTTGGAGAACAGCACCTGCATCTTGCCTTGAAGGGCCGCGGCGACACCCATGTCGGAGAGACTAAGCCGTCCGCTCATGATCGCGTTCATCGGGGCCAGCTTGCCTTGGCTCATGGCTTTCAGGTCGTCGATGCTGAGACGCAGTGTCAGATCTGCCGGTTTGTTCTCATTAGTCACCGAACCGCCGTCGATATAGATAAAGCCCTGACCCTTCAGATCGAATTTCAGCTTTTTGCCGAGAACGGAATCAGCGCTCACTGCGGCTTTTATGGATTCGGTCAGCTCATCCAGGGGCGACATCGCCTTCTCCGCCTTCGCTGGTATTTCGGGCGGACCCTGCTTGGCGAGCCGCGCTATGTTTAATCGGTTCTCGTCCGGATGGATGGCGAAGTGGGCGACGGTAGCGTCGAAGCTGCGGTCGGCGAAGGGCATTTTGCGCATGTCTCCGTCATGAACGCTGACTCGCTGCGCGACTCCCTCCAGCGCGGCATTTCTTAGCGTGGCTTTACGCGAATTGCCGGACTGCTGCCACTGCGACCACAGATCGATGCCTACCGCGTGGCCTCGCGGCAGCAGCTTAGCGGCGGCAATCAGCAGGAGCCCGTGGCCACAACCGACATCGAGCACGGTTTCATCGCCACGGAGCTTCAAGCGCGCGAGGATCCGGTCCCGGGCGCGGAATTTACCGAAGCGACTACTGGCGAACATGAAAACGCGAAGATTAGGCAGCAAAAGCCAAAAATTTGAAGCGCGTCAGCGAGGCCGAGGTGCTGGCTCAAAGTCCGTTCGAGAACGAAGGCGCCGATCGCCCCCGCAGGGCCAACGATGAACATTGCGCGGACGGCTCTACCAGCATCAAGGCCATAATCGGGCGTTTGCCTGCTCATGGCCCTGCGACCTGCTCGTGTGGACATCATCGTCACTTGCGTTTTCATTACGGATAAAATATAAGCGATAGCTCATAATTGTAAACTCGCATTACGGCCGGATCCGTATGGCGCAGAAAGTTCAAACAAATCCGAGAAAATTTGCCTCTCAGGAGCGATCGCGTGCAACTGTCGATGCGCTTCTGGAAGCGACTACTCGCGTTTTAATGAAAGAAGGCTATGACCGGGCGAGCACCAACAGGATTGCCGAGGTGGCCGGCGTCAGTATCGGTTCGCTCTACCAGTACTTCCCGAGCAAGGAGGCGCTGGTAGCGGCTGTTATTGACCGTCATACGCAAGAAATTTCCGGGGTGACGCGCAAGGCCCTAGCCAAGGCGGCCGCGCTCCCGATCGAGGCCGCGGCGCGCCAATTCGTTTCAGTTGCCATCGACGGGCACCGCGTCAATCCCAAGCTGCATGGCGTCCTTGCGGAACAGATCCCGCGTGTTGGGCGGCTCGAACAGATCGAGGCTAATGTCCGAGAGGGTTATGCACTGGTTCGAGGCTATCTGGAGGCTCATCGCGATGAGATCGATGTCGCCGATCTCGATCTGGCAGCCTTCGTCTTGGTGACCGTAGTGGAGGCGCTGACCCATGCGGCAGTCCTGCGTCGCCCGGATATCCTGAGCGGCGAGAAAGCAGGGCGCTTCGTGGACGACGTTACGCGCCTGGTGGTCCGCTATCTGCGAACGTCGTGATCTGGCGACGAAGGGGCGAAGCGCTCTCTGCCATTGCAGATCGCTAGCGCGACGGCATTGCGGGAGCCGCTGGCGCTGCCAAGCAAAACCGGCTAATGTCCCCGGCTCCATGGTCTTCGATTAACCCCAGCGGAGCGCAAACCACAAGCTCGCTAGATAACTTGCGAAGGGAACTCGCGAATCCCGTCAGTTCGAAGGCTGAGTTGAAAAGGCCAAAAAAGTAGATGTGTGAATCGCAGTGGCTTGTGATTCAAAATCGGCTTCCCGTAAAAGTGTATTGGCAAATGGACATTGCTGGCCAGCCTTGCCAGCATTTGTAAGGTAGGCATCCACAACCGCCCACTCTCGCCTGCCTCTGCAAGTCCTATACGGACGCGGTCACCGCGTGGACGTCCGGCGCAGCATTGGGATTTCTTCAAGATACCGCAGCGGAATTCCAAACTGATCAGAAAGCAAAGTCAGGACACGCAGGGTTATACCGAAGATTATTCCCTGCGAGGTCCCAATGGCCGGATAGACAAGCGTTTCACTGCCGTCGTCCAGCGTGTGATGATCGAGATTATTGAGACTCCACAACTCAGCAACTGGAATCCAGAAGGCCGATTCTACTTCCG
>DATJUF010000093.1:0-10730 GCA_035502655.1 Binataceae bacterium (SeqCode) | reverse complement strand
CGTCGTCGGCACTCCGTACTCCGAGCCCGCCCTCTCGAACATGGATGAGATAACCGGCGGCACTCCTTACGGTGCCTCGACCTTAGCGAAAGCTGACGGCAGCCGCTTTCCCAGCGAAAACGAACTGACTATCGCGCGTTTTCAGGGCCGCCACGTCGCTACGATCGCGCGACGCCTGAAAGTGGGATTCGCTGCCGAGCGGTAGATGAGCCTCCACTTGCGAGCCCGTGTCAGCCTGGATCCGCGAACGGCTGGCTTGAGACTCTGAGGGAAGCTGCGGCCTAAGAGCAGTACAGCGACACCCAGCGCTGCCAACGATTCTCAGGGGACTGGGGCGGCGGCGAGCAATCCCGCCGCTTCGTCATATCCAAGCATCAGGTTGAGATTCTGGACCGCCTGGCCCGCTGCCCCCCTTGCCGAGATTGTCGATTGCGGTCAGGACGCAAAGATCTGGAGGCACCAGATCATTCTCTGCTCGTTCTCATCTTGCGTTAGTGCCCAGGTAAAGAGGCAGTTGAGAGCTAAGTCAAAAACGATCTGAGCTTATCCTAAGAAACCACATGATATCGAAATGGGGTATGCGCAACACAAAAGCACTATCCGATCGCGCGCAAAATCGAGCAGAATATTAACTGTTGGCGGAGCATACGGAAGGTAGTGACGGAACACGACTTAACAGACGCGGTGTTTCTAAATTGGGCAGAGGCTTTGTGCCATGCCGGGGCAGCCTCGGCTTTCAGGGACTAGTCAATATCCTGCCGGAGCAGTGACGTGTGTAGACGATGGCGCTGATCCACTGTTCCAAATGCGGACACTATCCGGTATCAACGACCGCGCCGAAATGTCCACGCTGTAGCACGCCACCTTATCGAGCTTCCAGCCTCACGCCTGCCGCAGCGCCCTCGCGAGCCTCCAACAAGAACAGCGCCCCAGCGACTCACCACATACCCGCAACTTTCAAGGCTTGTGGAATTTTGGCTCTCGCCTTGGCGCTTGCCGGTGTGTTCATCCCATTAGTCGGCGTGTTATTTCTCACCCCGATCGCAATCGTTCTGGGCATGATAGCCCTCTATGGTGGCTACAAAATCGTCGGCATACCCACCCTGATCGTGATCATCGTTAATTTCCTGATTAGTCCTAGCTTCTGGCTTAATCTCCTCGCCGGGGCATCCGAGTCTGACGCTTCGACGAACCTCTGGCTTGCGTGTTTTGACATTGCCGGGGTAGCCACAATGCTGTACCTGAGCGTCCGGCAGCCGCGCCAAGCTGAACGCCGAACACTTCTAAGACCGCATGGCTCTTTCGGACTCGTGGCATCCTTATCATCGGTTTTCGTTGCAGTGATGGTTGTCGCATTCCTCGCATACTTGTTCCCGAAATCGCTAGAATCGGGACCTGCTGCTCCCATATCCGCTAAACCTGTGATTTTCTCCGCTTCCTCTCCATCAATCAGTGGAGCGGGGTCATCGCTGCCGCTGTCGGCTTCTGTCGGTGCATCCGGCGTCTCGTCGGCTACTGGTGAAATTTATGTCCTAGCCAGATCAATCAAAGGAATAGCGGTTTACGATATTGACAGCGTTGGCACTGTGACTGTGATTACGAGGATAAGCGGTCCATTAACGGGCCTAGGATCGCCGAGTGGCATGGCACTCGATGCAAATGGAAGAGTCTATATTAGTAACAGTGATTATTCTCAGCCCAGCATTGTCGAGTACGCACCTGGGGCCGTGGGAAACGTCCTACCCACTGCGATTATCGCTGGCCCAGCCACCGAGCTTCATAATCCGCAAGCAATTAGGATTAGTCCCAGAGGGAACATCTACGTTGCGAATGGGTTCGGGAACCAGCAGAAGTGCATTCTCGAATTCGCTCCAGCGGCAAATGGGAATGCTTCGCCAATTGCTGTCTTTGGGGGAGTCGAATGTGGGTTCCTAGGGCCGAGCGATATATCGCTAGACGGATCGAGTGTTTACGATTCGAATCGCTCGAATAGCTCCATTATTGAATATAGCCTGGGCGATGATCACCTATTTGCAGTTACCACCACTATCTCCGGTCCGGCAACCGGTTTGGATTCACCCGACAGCATAGCTTTAGATGCGAGCGGCAATCCATATGTCGTAAACTCAAATAGCGTTACTGCTTACCGATCAGGGAGTGACGGTGCGGTAACGCCTTTCCTGACAATTTTTGGACCCGCCACCGGCCTTGAACAGCCTCATCGAATTGCCGTTGACGGGTCCGGTTACATATACGTGGCCAATAAATCGGGACTAAGGGTGCTCAAGTTTGCGCCAGGCAGTGACGGCGATGTCGCTCCCGTTGCCGTCATCGACCTTCCCAAGCCGGACTTGACGGAGGAGGCATGGAACCCTGCCTCGATCAAAGCGGTAACCCTTGGACAGCCCATACGTTAGAACGGCTTCGGCTCGGGAAAACAGCGAGGTCAATATTTTTGACTCGAGGGGTCGGTTTGATTAATTGACCAGTTATGGTGAGCTGAATATCCCCAGCCGGAACTGACTACCTTCTATACGGCGCTGACCTGCGGCGTGAGGCCGATGGGCGATTTGCTCGCGTCACATGCGGTACTAGCGTAGCCGAAGGTGAAGTGGAGGACTTCTAGGGGACTGGGGCGGCGGCGAGCAATCCCGCCGCTTCGTCATATCCAAGCATCAGGTTGAGATTCTGGACCGCCTGGCCCGCCGCCCCCTTGCCGAGATTGTCGATCGCGGTCAAGACGCACAGCGTCTGCGTGCGGCGGTCGAGCACGAAGGCGATTTCACAGAAGTTTGTCGCCCGCACGTTCTTCAGCTCGGGCAATTCGCCGGCTTTGAGAATCCGCACGAAGCGCGACTTCGCGAAGCTCGCCTCGAGTGCCGCGCGCACGTCCTGCTCGGTCGTGCCGGCTCGCGGACGCATGAAAATCGATGTGAGGATGCCACGCGTAACCGGCAGCAGATGCGGTACGAACATAACCGCAACCTCGCGACCGAGCGTGAAGCCAATCTCCTGCTCCATCTCTGGTGTATGGCGATGACTGCCCACCTTATACGCGCGGAAGTTCTCGTTGACCTCGGCGAAAAGCTGTTCCACTGCGGCTTGGCGCCGCGCACCGGTGGTCCCCGATTTGGCATCGATCACTATTGTCGCCGGATCGACCAGATCGCGCCGAATCAGCGGCAGCAGGCCGAGCAATGTGCCCGTCGGATAGCATCCAGGGTTCGCGACGATTCGCGCCTCGCGCAGTTCCCGCCGATGGAATTCGCTGAGCCCGTAAACCGCTTCTGCCAGCAGCGCGGGCGCCGGATGGTCAGCGCCATAAGTCTGCTTGTACACCGCAGGATCTTTCAGCCGGAAATCCGCCGAGACGTCGATTACCTTGATCCCGCTGGTCACCAGATCGGCCAGTATCGGCGCACCCACCCGCTCGGGCAGGCACGAAATCACGATGTCCACGCGGCCCCTAATCAGGTCCGCACGCAACTCTTCGAAGGGCGGCAAATCGACTCCTGCCAGATGGCGATAGACTTCCGCCACCTCCCGCCCCGCGTAATGCTCCGACGTCAGTGCGCTCAACTCGACGAACGGATGGCCGGCCAGAATCCGCACGGCCTCTATCCCTGAATAGCCGGACGCTCCCAACACTGCGACTTTGACCCGGTCGTGCGATGCCATCTCGATCCTCTAATAGTTGCGTAATAGTTGCGCTGAAAATTGATGCTAATTTGATTCGGATATCACGAATACACAACACTCGCTAGTTCCCTTGGGCCGACTGATGCTGCACGACCAGTTACCTCAAGCGAGACTATGATTCTCCGGAATCAATAAATTGCGCTATACCGCCTGGAGTCAACTCAAGCGAGACTGCAATCACCAATTGCGAAAGGCGCCGGCAACCGCGCCCAAGCAGGTTTGCTCCTTGAACGACGCTTAGCGCTTCGAGTATTGAGGACGCTTGCGGGCTTTGTGGCGTCCGTACTTCTTGCGTTCCACCTCACGCGGATCGCGCGTCAGCATCCCGTCCTTGCGCAACGCCGGACGCAGCGTCTCGGCGACCGCGACCAAGGCGCGCGAAATACCCAGGCGCACGGCATCTGCCTGCGCTGAGGTGCCCCCACCGGAAACCTTCACCACCAAGTCGTACTGGCCTTTGGTCTCCGTCAACTCGAATGGTTCCAGTATCCGCATCCTTGACGTATCACGCTGGAAATATTCTTCCAGCGGCCGGCTGTTGATCGTGACCGCGCCGGTGCCTGGGCTTAGCTGAATACTGGCAATGGCGGTTTTGCGCCGCCCGGTGGACCTGACTGTATTGCGTGAATCTGCCATCTTTTAACTGCCGGACTGCGCCTGAAGCCGCAGGTTCAATCGCTCCGCTTCAAATTTCCATCGCCGAGGGTTGCTGCGCCGCGTGTGGATGCTCCGGCCCGCGATAAATCTTAAGCTTGGTAAACAATCGCCGCCCGAGCCGGTTCTTGGGCAGCATTCCATGGACCGCCATCTCGATCAGCCGCTCCGGCCGCGAGGCCAGCAGCTTGCCCGCGGTAGTCGCGCGAATCCCGCCCGGATAGCCTGTATGCCGATGGTAAATCTTGTCCTCGGCCTTGGCCCCGGTCAGCTTCAACTTGGCCGCATTGATAATCACGACGAAATCGCCGGCATCCTGATGCGGCGTGTAGTCCGGCCGATGTTTCCCGCGCAAAACGCTTGCCGCCCGCGACGCGATCCGCCCAAGTGCGCGGCCTTCAGCATCGATCAGCACCCATCGCCGGCCCCGCAGGGCCGCTTCGTGCGATACGCTTCTGGTCTGTTCCGTCAGCTTCAACTTAAATGATCCCTGCGTCTAATGTTGGCGGGGCCGATGGGATTTGAACCCACGACTTCCGACGTGACAGGCCGGCGTTCTAACCGGGCTGAACTACGACCCCGCCGAAGCTTTCCTTTGTACCTGTTCCCGGCGCTTTCCACAACCGCCCCCGGTGTTTGGCTTCCCATCCATCCCCGCCCCAATGATACCGTTGGCTTGGGTCCCTCAGTGCAGGTAGCCATCCCAAGACGCCCAAGGCCGGTGCCCAACGTCGGCGCCCGACGCCACGCCGATGCGTTAACTTAGGCCTCTTGAGTTTTAACTTTCCGCCATCCCCTCCCCATGCTATGACCATCGCCAATATCCCACAGGAGCCGTACCGATGGCCGATCTCCATATCGAAGGGACTTGCGACGCGCGTTTTGCCCGAGTCAAGGATGCCTTCGCCGAGAATTTCTCGAAGCGTAACGAGTATGGCGCCGCGGTCGCCGTGACTATCGCGGGCCAGCCGGTCCTCAACCTCTGGGCCGGCCACGCCGATAAGGCCCGCACCCGTCCCTGGACCCGCGACACCCTCGTCAACGTCTTCTCGACCACAAAAGGACTGACGGCTATCTGCGCCCATCGCCTCGCCGATCAGGGCAAGCTCGATTTTGACGCGCCAGTCGCCCGCTATTGGCCCGAGTTCGCACAAAATGGCAAGGAACGCATTCCTGTTCGCCAACTACTTAACCATCGTGCCGGCCTCCCCGCTATTCGTCATCAGCTTCCCGACGATGCTGCCTATGACTGGTCTACGATGACCACGGCGCTAGCCGCCGAGGAGCCATGGTGGGAGCCTGGCAGCAAGCACGGCTATCATGCGCTGACCTACGGATGGCTGGTAGGCGAGGTCATCCGCCGCGTCACCGGCAAATCCGTCGGCACCTATTTTCGTGATGAACTCGCCGCACCGCTCGCGCTTGATTGCCATATCGGACTCGATTCGCGCGATGATGATCGCTGTGGCCAGATGATCCAGTCGCCGCCGCCCCCGCCCGGCCAGATGAATATCTTCCAATACGCGATGGATCACCCCGCCTCCGTGACTGCCCGCACCTTTAACAATCCTCCCACTGCCCTGAAGCTGTCTGCCGTCAACGCCCGCGCCTGGCGCGGCGCCGAGATTCCCGCCGCCAATGGCCACACCACTGCGCGCGCGCTCTCGCGGCTCTACGGTGCGCTCGCCACCGGTGGCGAGGTCGGCGGCGTACGCGTCCTGAGTCCCGCCGAGATTACGCGATGCCATACCGAGGAGTCGGCCGGCCCCGACGAGGTCCTGATGGTCCCGACTCGCTTCAGTACCGGCTTCATGCTCACCCAGCCGCACGACCCGATCGGTCCCAACCCGCACGCCTTTGGCCATCCGGGCGCTGGCGGATCGCTCGGCTTCGCCGATCCAGACGCCAAAATCGGCTTTGGCTATACCATGAACAAAATGGGTCCTTATATTCTGATCGATCCTCGTACGCGTTGCCTGATCGAAGCGCTCTACGCTTCGCTCTGATTCACTGATTGCCGATACGGTGCTTGAGCCACCGATCACCGGCGCTGCTTAGCCACGGTTGCAACCGCTATGCAAGGCGGCACGGGTTATACCCGGCCGCCTTCGCTTTGCCAGCTAGCCATTTCGCGTCCTGATCTAATTAGTCAATCCTGCTCGGCTGGCAGTGGGCTGAGCGGGCGAGGCGGCGAGTGCCGCGCCCAGGGCTCTGGCTGAAAAGCCGTCTTTTTGTAACCCGCCTTCGCGATTTCTCACACAGCGCCATGATTCCATTCACCGTTAGCCGATTGCCGGAAGGGATAAGCTGCGCCTGAACTCCAGCACGGTGCTTGAGCGGCGCAAGCCGTCTTTATTCTCGCGAACTTCTCTGAAGCTGCCACGCGACAACTACTATTAGGTTGATTCATCAATCTTTCACCGCAGTTGTGCAGATCCGAAAAGTCACCTTGCGCGAATGTATGATTTAACCATTTTATAGTCCGAGGAGATTGTCAAAAGGGGGATTGCATAATGACTATTCGTTCCTGGGCCAGGGCGGGTGTATTCGCTCTGGCGAGTGCCTTGGTATGCGGCTGGGCCAGCGCTCCAGCCATCGCCGGGGGCACGCCGCCAGCCGAAAGCGAAGTTGCTCCCGTGGGCGCCACTTATTCATTGGCGCTCAGAGGCAACCTGGCTGATGTCGCGATTGCTACGGAGGGGTGCAACTTCTGCAACGGGAATTCGGGGAATTGCTCTTGCCTGACTTTTTCCAGTGGCTCTTCGAGTTATTGGTCCTGGGGCAACAAGCCTTATTCCGTCATCGGTTTTACCGCTGAACTCGATTATTTCCCCACCACCTACAGCACCATTGATAACGGTACCGGCGGCAACTGCAGTTCAGCCATCGGCGAAATCACGGTACAGGGTAGTTCTTCCCCCAATGCGGTTTATGCAGAAACGGTCGGAATGCTCTGTGACGCTGGCGCCAACACGCCCGATCCATCCTCGCCCTATACCGGTGCGACTTACACCGGCAGTTACCTGATCGAGGGTGACCAGGGCGTTTATGATGACGCGGCCGGTTCCGGGGCGCTCAGCTTCGGCTTGAACCAGTCGCCTTTCCAGACTGTACCGACTGCCGGCCAGCTCCAGATGACCGGAAACATCACGCCGAACACTGGAGTTTCTCAGTGCAGCGCGGCCGGAGAGCACTGCTAGGCCCAATGCAGGGATTGTCCAGGTAACTAATACTCAACGGAAAATGAATAGTCATTATTGAACACCGGACGCCGAAAAGAGGATTTGACAGGAATGCTTAATCGAATAAAGCTATTGTTTCTTGCAACTGGATTATTACTGATGGTAGTGGGCGTTAAGCCTGTCATCGCAAAAGTAAAAGCCGATGATTCGAGCGTAGCCCCAAGCTCTTCGACACTCGCGCGCGGCACCTCGGTGGACGGCTACTGGTCCGACGACGCGTATTCATGGAATGGGTGGATTACGAATGGTTGCAACTTTTGCACCGGCGATCCATCCTGCCAATGCTTCTACTCCGATTCCACCAATGGGTCTGGAATCTTTCAGGTCAATATCAACCAGTACACAACCATGATCTGGAGCCAGGAGCTTGACTATTCGACTTACGGCTTGACGACGAGCGGTTCGCTTTGGAACGCGTGCTATCCAGCCTCTGGCGAAGGTGAAATAGATGATATCGGTGGCAGTGCGGCAAATACTCTCACGTACGCCACGACCGGCCAACTCTGCGTAACCCCGGACGGCCAGAACCAGACCTACACCGGAAGTTATATCATCGACGGCGGCACGGGGCTTTATCCCGATTATCAGGGGGCGGGAACGATCGGCGACGCCATCTACGGCCGCCTGCCGAGCGAGGTTGTGAGCCAAATTCAGTTCAATGGCAATATCGTTCCGCCCGCGCCCAGCCCTTCACCCTTGCCGACGCCGTCGCCTTGGGCCGCAGTCGCAACGCCTACCCCCTGAAGCCTTGCCACTATTCCGGCGACTGGCGGGAGATATGGGGAGCATAGTCACTTTACTCGAGTAGGAATGATCCTGGAAAAGGGGGAACTTTGATGAAGATTAGTTTGAAGGTCGTGGCTGCGGCATTAGCAATGGCTCTGGCGGCCATGATGAGTAACGGCCAGCCAGCGCTGGCGAAGTCCAGCAAGCCTGATGTGTTGGCCAAAGCGCCGCCAACATTTCTGATTTCTGCGCGCGGGCAGTCTAACGATGGAATCTTCGATGACACCGGCGAAACCTGCGCTTATTGTCCTCCGGACTCGGAGAACTGCGGATGCTTTCTTTCGGACGCCAGCAATGGTGGCACTGGCTATTTCCAGTTCAACAATGGTGCGCAGACGCCCCTGACCTGGACAATCGAGATCGACTATATAAACGACGGCTCCAGTCAAATACCGACGACTAACGATTCCGCCGTTTGCATACCTGCGGCAGGGGTAGGCACAGGCTTCCAAACCGGCGGCCGCCAGGTCAACTCGTTTGATTTCGAGACTACCGGCCAGATCTGTAACACTACTAATGGTTACACTACCTTCACCGGAAGTTACATTATGGATGAGGGCTCGGGCAATTATGCCAATGCGACAGGTTCAGGAAGCCTGATCATCGGTGCGTACGGAAACGTCGATAACGAGGCCGGCTTCATGAACCAGGTTCAATTCACAGGAAATCTGGGCCAATGACAAGCAGCACGAATTATCGGCCGGAGAAGACATCGCTGCTCCGCGCGAGCAGCGTAGGCGGTGCAGGCAAGATCCAAAGGGGGAGTCGATTCATGACGTTTCGTAACATGCTGATGACGGGCGCCGCCGCGTTCATTTGCGCCGCTTTGATTGCGGTTAACACGCTGCCCGCTTGGGCGCAAAGCAGCCCGCCGCTGCGGAGGCTGGCGGCGAAGGGCAATTCCTTTGACGGCTTCTTTCAGCAGGGAAATACCTGTGATTACTGCGACAGCGCGTTCTGCGGCTGCTTTCTTGCCGATAGCAATGGTGGCACCGGCACTCTGAAGTACGACAGTGGGGCTCAGACCCCGATGGCTTGGAATATCGAACTCGATTACGCCAACGATACCCAGTACAATAACGGCGAGCTCGGGGCTTGCTGGCCAGCGTCCGGCTATCTTGCGACCTACACCGGCCCCAAGCAGCGGCAAATCGTCATGTATACTACGTCCGGATTCATGTGCAATACCTACTATTTCAACCAGACCTACACCGGTTCGTACTACGTTCAGGCGGGCAATGCTGGCTATTCTACTACCTCAGGCTCCGGCGCGCTTAGCCTGAGTATCCTCTCTGACTACAACGCGCCAGTCTTGAATAGCCAGCTCCAGTTGACTGGTAATATCAGCCGTTCTTCGCAGCTTCCGCAGTGAAAACCGCAACGCGGCGTGGATTGTTCAGTCCACGCCGCCCCGCGATCAGATTCGCCCGCTACTTGCTGCTACACTACGGCAGCAAATAACCATTGAATGAAAAGTAGGAAGGTGAATATTGGGGAGGATTGGCGCTTACGTTGCTCATTGAAACCACGAATGTGCCGGTCCCACTCCAGTTCGAGTAGTAAGCAGAACTTCTAACCGGGTCCACGATGTAGCTTCCAGTAAAGCTGAACTTCTGCGGCTCGCTGGGATCATTCAGTGGTATCGTGTCGCAGATCGTACCTTCCAGCGTCAGGTATAAAACTGGCGCAGGGTAAATCGCACCATTCGTGCTGACCAGAGTGGTGAACCCAGCCGCACCGTAGCAGCGTCCTCCGTTCACGCCGGCCCCCGAACCGTTGGGATTACCGATAAAGAAAGTGGAGGCGGAAGTTGCGTCAAGATCACCATATGCGAAATTGGCCTCTAACTGAGTAATGGACCAGTTGCCGAGATTCGCGTCGCCAGTTAGAGCAATGTTGCTGGACGGATCCGCGGGAGAAAAATTGTCCCCGCCAGCCAGGATGCATCCGCAGGCGAGGTTCACGCCGGAACCGCTAGCTGTTGTAGGGCAGGTCAGTTCCGGGTCGTCATTCGGAATCAATTCGTCTCCCGAAGAAGGAGCATAACAACCTACTCCGTTGATATCGTCGACCGCTTGGCCGTTTCCGTAGGCGATAAATGCTGCAGGCGGCGGGCAATTGCATTTGCTTGGATCGTCACTGCCGCTGTTCCCGCAACTACTGCTGGAATCCTTCGACTTTGAGTTTTTTGAACCAGCCAAAGCTTTCGGCGATGGAGCCAGTACGAAAACCAGCCCGCTTAACGCGATTACGCCCAAAAAGTTGAAAAATCGTCGCATACCCGCTCCTCCTCTTAAGTCGGATATCTTAGAGACTGGTATCCGGAACCAAATACGGAAAGCGCGAGTT
>DATJUF010000092.1:0-5776 GCA_035502655.1 Binataceae bacterium (SeqCode) | reverse complement strand
TATAGCGACCCTACGCGTTCATCGATTCGAGAAATTCGTCGTTGGTTTTGGTCCCCTGCATCTTATCGAGCAGGAATTCCATCGCCTCGACCGCATTCAGCTGTGAGAGCAATTTGCGCAGGATCCAGATTCGGTTCAGCGTCGCACGCGGCAGTAATAGTTCTTCTTTGCGTGTCGACGACCGCTGAATATCGATCGTCGGGAAAATTCGCTTTTCGAGCAGCCGCCGGTCCAGCGCTATCTGCTGATTACCCGTGCCCTTGAATTCCTCGAAAATCACTTCATCCATCCGGCTGCCGGTATCCACCAGCGCCGTCGCAATAATCGTCAGGCTGCCACCGTCTTCGGTGTTGCGCGCCGCGCCGAAGAACTTCTTCGGCTTATGCAGGGCATTAGAATCCACGCCGCCTGAAAGGATCTTTCCCGACGGTGGCACAACCGTATTGTACGCGCGCGCCAGCCGCGTAATTGAATCGAGCAGAATCACCACGTCGCGCCCATGCTCGACCAAGCGCCGCGCCTTCTCAATCACCATCTCGGCCACTTGCACGTGGCGCGTAGCCGGCTCGTCGAATGTCGAGCTCACCACCTCGCCGTGCACCGACCTCAGCATATCCGTGACTTCTTCGGGCCGCTCGTCAACCAGCAGGACAATCAGCACGATCTCCGGGTGATTCCGTGCGATCGCCTTTGCAATGGCCTGCAGCATCATCGTCTTGCCGGTAAACGGCGCCGCGACGATCAATCCGCGCTGGCCTTTGCCGATCGGCGCGACGAGGTCAATCAGCCGCGTCGTATAATCTTCGTGGTCGTATTCGAGCTTGATCCGCTCTTCGGGATAGAGCGGTGTCAGGTTATCAAACAGAATTTTGTCACGAGCCTTCTCTGGCTCTTCGTAGTTGATCGATTCGACCTTGAGCAGTGCGAAGTAGCGCTCACCTTCCTTGGGCGGCCGAATAAGCCCCGAAACCACATCGCCCGTACGCAGATTGAACTTCCGTATCTGACTGGGCGAGATATAGATGTCGTCGGGTCCGGGCAAATAGTTGTAATCGGGTGCGCGCAGGAAGCCGAAGCCATCAGGGAGAATCTCGAGCACACCTTCGCCGAGGATCGATCCATTGCGCGCCGCTTGCGCTTGCAGGATCGCGAAGATCATCTCCTGCTTGCGCATATTGGTAGCGCCATCGATATTGTATTCGCGCGCCGCCTGCGCTAATTCGGTAATCTTAGCTCCTTTTAGCGCCTTAAGATTGAGCGTACCACCCTCGCTCACAATCGCAATCGGCGATCCGTAGCGTGTGCCATTCGGGTTCTGCTGCCCCTGATAGGCTGGCTGCGGCGGACGCGGCTCGGGCTGCGAGCGTGCCTCGGTTTGATGACGCCCTTCTGCTTGCGGCCGTCCATTCACCCGGTTACCGTCAGCTTCAGCTAGCGGCGCTTCCGCCGGCGGTGCAGGCTGCGCGTGATGCCCCTGATGGCTTCGCGTCCTTACCATCGGACTCGCCCCTGTGGCTTCTTCAGCTCGCTCATGGGTTTCGCTTCTCGCTGTTCCTCGACCTTTCGCCATATTACCTCCCCACCACCCGAACGTCCTCCCGTTTAAATCCTCTTACAGTCAAGCTTTTCGCGACTGTGCCGGGCCTCCGGCCTGCTTTAGATGGACCTCGTATGCGAACGGTTTGCCTGACCGCCGATTTCGAGAGGTGAATCTGCGTGCGGCCTCGACGGACGCATCCGCTTTGTTTATCGGCCCGTTTGACCCGGCTGGCGCAAGTGACCTGCCGAACTAGCCGATCTGTACACACGGCATCCGCTTGCACCCGTCACTCTGAGGCTTCTTGTGAACACCCACCTCCGGGTTTCCCACTTAGCGTGGCCATTCGGGACAAAAGGTTGACGCCTGAAGATTCGGTCGGCGTCCGGAGGGCGGGGCTTGATCTGATTAGCCTCGACACATTTCGATGCGGGAGTACTTTAGGTGAAAATAATCAAGGCCTGCCACTGTGTCAACTGCCGTGCGTTTGCAACGATGCCCCATTCGAACCAATCTATCGATCTAAAGCCGATCGCAGAGCTGGCCCGATGAAATTCACAACCTTCCTGTCTAAAGACTCTGACGCTCGACGCGCCGTGAATAGACGCGGCCGGCCAAAGACCCATCTCTACTCTTTTTCAATCCAGCACCGCACTTCCGCAGGATCGGCCTCCATTCCCCGCGAACGCAGGAAATCCCCGAAGTCCTCGGGCAGCGGCGCCTGAAATCGCACCCGCTCGCCGCCCCGTGGATCGCTTACTTCAAGCATGAGCGCATGCAACGCCTGCCGGGCGAATCCCAATCCGTCATCTGCGCTGCCGCCATATAACCGGTCTCCCGCACACGGATAACCGCTCGCCGCCAGATGGACTCTTATCTGATGGGTCCGTCCGGTCTCCGGCCGCACCCGCACCAGCGTTGCCGGCGGACCGTCCGTAAAGCACCGGATTATCCGTACGTGGCTCACCGCCTCCCGTGGATTCCGCGATCTGACCGACATTCGCTTGCGCTCCGTGCTATGACGCCCCAACGGACGCGCGATCGTCTGCCGTTCCAGCGCAACGATCCCACGCACCACCGCAACGTAGATTTTCATGACCGTCCGCTGCTTGAATTGCTCTGCCAATTGCGTTCGCGCGAATGGCGTTCGTGCGACCACCATCACGCCCGACGTATCCTTATCGAGCCGATGAACGATCCCGGGCCGCAGCACCCCATCAGGCTCCGCCATCACTGCAAGTTCGGGAAACCGCGCCAGCAGGGCGTCGACCAGCGTGGCATTCGGATGGCCTGGAGCCGGATGAACCGTCATACCGGCCGGCTTGTTGACCACGATCAGCTCGTCGTTGGCGAAAATCACCTCAATCGGCGGCGCATCTTCGGGTGTAGGCGGCATATGGACTGCTGGAGCCGGCGCCAGCGCGATCATATCTCCAGGCCGGACGGCTGCTGCCGCACGTCCCGCCTGTCCGTTGACCGTCACCAGCCCGGCCTTGATCATCCGAGCCGCCTGTGAGCGCGAGTACTCGGGCGCGAGCATCAGCGCTAGAAAAAGATCGAGCCGCATCCGCTCATGCCCGGCTCCAACTCTCAGAATTCTCGCAGGTTCTTTGTCGGTCAGGAATGTATACCGTCCATTGGCCGCGATTCGGGCCGATGTCATCAATCAGCGGCCACGTTCTGATCGCAAACCGCTGCGCGTCAGGCCCGGCCGGAGTTACGTCCGATAGGTCAGCGGGCGATTCTTTTCGTACGCCGTAATCGACTCCTCATGGGCCAGGGTCAGCGCGATATCATCGAGTCCCTCGATCAGGCATTTCTTCGCGAACTGGTCAATCTCGAAATGCGCCGACCAGCCGTTGTTGTCGCTGACCTTCTGCGCCGGCAGGTCCACCGTCAACCGGTAATCTTCATTGCTTTTGATCGCCTCGAAGATTGCGTCGGTCTCTTCGGGCTTGAGCGTAATCGGCAAAATCCCATTCTTATAGCAATTATTATGGAAGATATCGGCGAAGGACGGCGCGATTACCGCCTTGAAGCCGAAATCCGCCAGCGCCCACACCGCATGCTCGCGCGAGCTGCCGCATCCGAAATTCGCACGCGCAACAAGTATCGTTGCCTTTTCGAAACGCGGCTGCGTCAGCACAAACTGGCTATCGGCCTGATTTCGCCAGTCATAGAACAGGCCCGCCGCGAGTCCGCTGCGCACGACCGCTTTCAAAAACTGCTTGGGTATTATCTGATCGGTATCGACGTTAGGCCGATCCAGCGGCGCCACGATTCCGGTAAAGTTCTTGAACGGATGCATCGCCATAGCTTCTTTCCTCAGCTTCGCCTAACGTCCTAGGCCCACTCGCGCACGTCCACGAAATGGCCCGCGACCGCCGCTGCGGCCGCCATCACCGGACTTACCAGATGGGTTCGCCCGCCCTTGCCCTGCCGCCCCTCGAAATTCCGGTTCGAGGTGCTCGCACAGCGCTCTCCCGGCTTCAGGATATCCGGATTCATCCCAAGGCACATGCTGCAACCCGACTCGCGCCATTCAAAGCCGGCCTCCTTGAACACTCGGTCGAGTCCGATCTCTTCGGCCTGCTGTTTGACCAGTTGCGATCCCGGCACCACGAGTGCATGGACCGCCGACGCGACCTTCCGCCCTTTCACGATCATTGCTGCGGCCTGCAAATCGCTCAGCCGCCCATTTGTGCACGACCCGATGAATACCCTGTCGAGCTTGATATCTTCGATCGGAGTCCCGGGCCGAAGTGCCATATATTCGAGCGCCAATTCGGCCGCACGCCGCTGCGTTGCATCGGCCAGGCTCGACGGGTCTGGCACCGTACCAGATACCTCCGTTACCATCCCCGGATTCGTACCCCAGGTGACCTGTGGCGCGAACTCGCTACCCTGGAACACCACGGAGCGATCGAACTTCGCCCCTGCATCAGTCGCGAATTCGAGCCAGCGCGCCGCCAGCTTGTCGAATTCCGCTCCCTCAGGCACGTACCGCCGCCCGCGCAGGTACTCGATCGTCTTCTGGTCCGGCGCGACCATCCCGGCTCGCGCTCCGCCTTCGATCGACATATTGCAAACGGTCATCCGCTCTTCCATCGACAGCGCTTCGATTACCGGTCCGCGATACTCGATCACGTGGCCGGTGCCGCCGTCCGTGGTAATTCGCCCGATGATTCCTAGTATCAGATCCTTTGCGCCAACCCCGTGTCCAAGCTTGCCCTCGATTCGCACTTCCATCGACTTTGGCTTTTCCTGCCACAGGCATTGCGTCGCCAGCACGTGTTCGACTTCGCTGGTGCCGATTCCGAACGCCAATGAGCCCAGTGCGCCATGAGTCGCGGTATGGCTGTCACCGCACACAATCGTCATCCCTGGCTGCGTCAGCCCCAGTTCAGGACCAATCACGTGCACGATCCCCTGCTGAATATCGCCCAAGTCAAACAGCGGGACGCCGAACTCCTTGCAGTTCTTGCGCAGCATTTCGATCTGGAGTTTGGAGTCCTTGTCTGTAATCGGAAGCGAGCGGTCAGTCGTCGGCACGTTATGGTCGAGCGTGGCGAACGTCCGATCGGTCCGCCGAACCTTGCGCCCGCTGAGCGCCAGACCCTCGAACGCCTGCGGCGAGGTCACTTCATGAATCAGATGGAGGTCGATATAAATCAGGGCCGGTTCGCCCGCTTTTTCGCGGACCACATGGGTGTTCCAAATTTTATCGAACAGCGTTTGCGCAGGCATTGACAGCTCCTTCGCGCGAATTTGAGTCTATCAGAATTAGCCGGCCCACCCCCCAACGTCAAAGCCATCTGGTTCCCAGTAGCTGTCGGGCGTGCGGCCTTGGCCGCCAGTCGGCCGCTCGGATGATCCTACTTGATCCTTCGTGACGGGGCGGCACGCTCCGCATGCGCGAGACCACGAGTCACCGCCTCCTCGCCAAAACGCCGCGCCACCGCGTCGAGCGCCCGATTCAGCCGCGCACGCTTCGCCGCCGCTCCCGCCGGTGACTCGAATAGTCCCATCTGCGCCCCGTCCGTCCGCGTGAGGTTATGGACATGAATCCCGGCCAACCGCACCCGCTCATCCTGTGGCGCCCGCGTCAGCAGTGCATTCGCGATTCGCGCGATCGTCGCGCCGTCATCCGTTGGATATTCAATTGACGCGCTGCGAGTAATGATCGGAAACCTTCCGCCGCCCAGCGGACGCGCCTGCTTGAGCTTCAGCGTGATCGTC
>DATJUF010000091.1:0-16667 GCA_035502655.1 Binataceae bacterium (SeqCode) | reverse complement strand
CAGCGCGGCGCTCTGCAGGATGCGCTCACGCAAAAACGGCGTCGACGGCCGGCCCCGATGGTCCTTGCGGGGGCTTTCCGCTGAAACTGAATCAATCCGAACAGTCACGGCCTATTCCTTGCGGATCCGAGGCCTTTAGCTATGGTCATGCGAGTGAGATCAAACGGGGTTGTCCCGGCCGTGCACAATTCCGTAACCTACAATACATAAACCTTACGATACATACCTTGCGAATTCAGCGAAATCAGACATGCACGCCTGCCAGAACGTGACCCTGCAATCAGCCGGTGGTACCGGGTCAGGCTCTGATGAAGAGAGCCTGAAGGAATGATTTGTCGTAAAAGCCACGATAAACTCTCGTGCACTCGGGCTGATTCGACTCACTCGAACCGCTGGAAGTCTATAACTATCGGATGCTCGCACGAAGTTCCAATCTTATGAAGCAGCGTGCATCGGCTATCTGTACCAGCTTGAAGTTGGTTGCAGCCATGAAGACGTTTACCCGTTTCTCGCCGCCGTTGAGAATCCGCCTAGATCAGCGTGTGCCACGAGTAATGGGGCATGCGGTCCGGTATCAACGGGCGAGGGCGGAAAAGACATGTATATTCTCGGAATCAATGCTTACCACGCGGGGGCGGCGGCCTGCTTAATCAAGGACGGGCAGCTAATCGCAGCGGCTGAAGAAGAGCGTTTCAGCCGGGTAAAATATTGCGCGGATTTTCCGGTCAAGGCGATTAACTACTGCCTGAGCGAAGCGGGAATAACGCCCTACGACCTCGATCACATTGGCTTCTCTAAAGATCCGGCCGCGAATCTGAGCAAAAAATTGATCTTTGCGGTGCGGCGGCGTCCGCGCCTCCGGTTGATTCAGGAAAGGCTCTCGCACATGGGCGCCGTGCGCGACGGGCGCCGGACTTTCGCTGCACTGATCGGTGCTGAGGCGTGCGCGCTTCGGGCGCAATTCCATCACGTCGAGCACCATCGCGCGCATCTCGCGAGTGCGTTCTTCGTCTCGCCATTCAGGGAAGCGGCGCTACTGTCGATTGACGGCTTCGGTGATTTCGTCAGCACCATGACCGGGATCGGGCGCGACAATCGAATCGAGCCGCTCAGCACCGTCAACTATCCGCATTCACTCGGGATTTTCTTTACCGCAGTCACGCAATGGCTCGGCTTCACGAAGTTCGGCGACGAAGGCAAGATTCAAGGGTTGGCGGGCTATGGCAAACCGCTTTTCGCCGATCGCTTGCGGCGGCTGATGAGATTACAGGCGGATGGCAGTTTCGATCTCGACCTCGATTACTTCATCCATTGGGCAGAAGGCGTCGAGATGACTTGGGCGGGCGGTACGCCCTCGCTCGGCACGATTTATTCGCAGCAGTTCGTCGACGATTTCGGGCCACCTCGGACTCCAGGCGCCGAACTGACACCCTTCTATATCAATATGGCGGCGTCGCTGCAGGCGGTGCTCGAAGAGGCGGAAATGCATATCGTGCGGCGCTTGTATCAGCACACCGGCCAGCAAGCGTTGTGCATGGCCGGAGGTGTTGCACTCAACAGCAGCTTCAACGGCAAAATTCTGCCACAGAGTGGATTTACCGACGTATTTATCCAGCCGGCCGCCAACGACGCGGGCACAGCGTTAGGCGTTGCATATTACATCTACAATCAGACCCTTGATCAGCCGCGCGGATTTGTGATGCGCGAGGCATACACAGGCCCATCGTTCGACAATGGTACGATTGAGCGCACGCTCAAGCGCTACGGCGCGGCTTATGAAGTGCTCGACGATGACGTTCTCGCACGCCGCACTGCGGCGCTGGCGGCTAAGGGCAAGGTCATAGGCTGGTTTCAAGGCCGAATGGAATGGGGACCGCGCGCGCTCGGGAATCGCAGTATCGTGGCGGACCCGCGGCGTCCTGAGATGAAAGAGGTGCTGAACGCACGGATCAAGCATCGCGAGCCGTTTCGGCCCTTCGCGCCATCGGTACTGGCTGAATCAGTTGGGGATTATTTCGACCAGTCTTATCCCGACCCCTTCATGACCAAGGTTTACGCCGTGCGCGCGAATCAGCGCGAGGGGCTGGCGGCAGTAACGCACGTGGACGGCACCGGCCGTTTGCAAACAGTGGAACGGAGTACCAATCCTCGCTACTGGCAACTGATTAATCAGTTCAGGGAATTGACTGGAACTGCGGTTGTACTCAATACCTCATTCAATGAAAACGAGCCGATCGTGTGTCGTCCGGAAGAGGCGCTCGGTTGTTTCGCGCGGACGCGGATGGACGCTCTGGTGGTTGGCAACTATTTGCTGTGCAAGTGAGGGATTAGGCCGGCTGAAGCGCGCCGCCATCTGCCTGGCATAACATACGCGCCGCATGGAGTGCGTCGCGGCTTCCTACCAGCGCGAGCGTATCACCAGCCTGCAGTATCTCGCTTTCATCCGGAATGATCACCGCGCCGTCACGCGAGAGCGCGACGACCGCAGCACCAGCCGGCAAATTCAACTCCGCGAGTCTCTTGCCGATCACGCCGGCATTCTCGGGTAAGCGTACCGGGATGAGCGGTGAACGGATACGCTCATGATCCATATTGGGATGACTGGCGCCGTCAGGGATGCTCGGAAGGTTCATCGCAGTAAGCGTTAATGACACCTCTTCGAGATGTCGCTGAATCGCACGTGCACTGCGCCAGATCATAGTGGCGACAATTGCAACTGCCGCCAGCAGCATTGCCAGTGTCTCACTAGGTTGCACGAATGGCGCGATCGCGGCGATCAGGAAAAGCACAGTGGCGAACATGATCGCGAGTTCGAGGACCTGGCTGAGGACATACGGTCCGTCCAGGCGATCGGCGAAATGGCCAGTTGCGGCGAACTCGGGGGCAACCGTCCGCGCGATACGGCGCGCGCCAGCCCAAATCACGATTCCTGGCAGGATAGCCATCGCCACCGCCGCGGCACGCACGGCAATCATTGCCGTTATTTTATTGACCCCAATGCCGGCGGCGACGATTAGATCGAGCCTGGACCATGTGTATTGATAGATTGCCGCGATTCCGGCCACGATTAACGAGCCGCCGAAAATCCATACGGCGCCCGTCATCACTTGAGAGAGAACAGGCCGTGCACGCGCGCGTTCCATCCAGGCTGCGTAAAGCGATTGCGTCAGTAGCAGCGAGCGCGGCATTCGCGCCTCGACGAAGCGCCCGATACCATCGGACGCGCGAATCATGAACGGCGTTAGGAAAGTGGTGATTGCTGAGGCCCCGATCGCGAGCGAATAAAGGTAGTTGTGGGTAGCGCCGCTGGCGAGGCCAACCCCGGCGATGATGAAAGAGAATTCGCCGATTTGGGCCATCGATAGGCCCGCCCGCACCGCCGTTCGCGTATCACTGCCGCTCAGAACGGCGCCCACGGAGACGCCGATTAGCTTGCCTGCCAGCACTGCCGCGATCAGCGCGAGCAGCGCGGGCCATAGAGTCAGCAGCACTTGGGGGTCGAGCATCATACCGACCGAGACGAAGAAGACCGCACCAAAGATATCGCGCAACGGAGCGACCAAGTCCTCGATTTCGTGGGCATGGCCGGACTCGGCCACCAATACTCCCGCCAGAAAGGCGCCGAGCGCGACCGAATAGCCCGCCATCTCATCGATCATAGCGAAGGCGAAACAGATGCCGACACTGGCGACGGCCAGTGTCTCTTTGCGCTTGAACCGCGCAATCAAACGAATCGCGCGGGGGACAATCAGGAAGCCAACGGTAGTGGTCACGGCCAGAAAGACCACCAACTCGCCAACCGTAATTTCGACCGTCCGAGCGGATAATCCGACGCCAGCCGCCACCGCAGTCAGAATTGCGAGCAGAACGACAGCGACCAGATCCTCAAACAGGGCGATGCCAAAGACCAGTTCCTGGAGGTGCTTATCGACGCGCTCTTCGGCAAACGCCTTGGCAATAATCGTGGTGCTTGAGATCGAAATCATGGCGCCGGCAAACAAGCTTTCGATTACGCTCCAGCCAAAGGCTTGTCCGGCCACATAGCCGAGCCAGACCAGCAGGCCGACTTGGACCACCGTGATAAAGCCGGCGGTAGGCAAGAGCCGGATGAGACTGCGTAGGCGGAACTCCAGGCCAATCGCGAACATCAGCAGGATGACGCCGAGCTCGGAAAGTTGTTCGATGCGATCGTGATTGGCGAAAATCGGAATCGGCAGGTACGGCCCGACAATGATCCCGGCGACGAGATAACCAACGACCACCGGCTGGCGCAAGGCTTGGAAAATCACGGTGGTGACTGCGGCGGCGCATAGCACTAAAGCCAGGTCGCCGACAAAATTATGGCTGATAAGCGCCGTCACCATGAGGAACGGGCCGGCTCTTGGAAAACTGGCAGCAGTGCTCACAGAATCACCGCGCCGAGCGAACGCGGATCGCGTGGGTTCCAGCGGCCAGTTTCGACTTGGTGAAAAAAATCGCCGATAAACTGATGGAATAGCGCAGGTTCTTCGAGGTTGACCGCGTGGCCGGTGCGCGGAAATACAACTAGTGCCGAAGTGGGAATCGTGCGCTTGAGCATCAGCATCGGTTCAAGGCAAGGTTCGTCCTCGTCACCGGTCATCAGCAGGACCGGCAGCGTCATTTGCCTGAGAGTATCAGTAAGATCGTAGAGCGAGGGACGGCGCTTCTGGACGCCGCGAAGAGTGAGCGCGGAACCGAGTGGGGAATGCTCGGCGAGAGCCGCACGGAATTCCTCCCACCCACGAGGGTCCTTGTTCTGCAATTGAACTCGGGTGGTGCCGAGCGCGTAACGTCCGGCAGCTTGCGCCATCGGCTGGGTGGTGAAGCGTTCGGCGGCGGCCTCTGATTCGCGCTGGAATTGTTCGCGCCGCGAGGGTTCAGCGCCATAGCCACATCCGGCCACCACTAGCGAACGGGCTTCCGACGGATAAGCGAGACCGTAATGGAGCGTGGCAAAAGCGCCCATCGAGATTCCGACGATATGGGGCCGTTCTAGATTCAGCCCCCTGGCGACGGCGCGGATATCGTCACGGGCGCGCGCTTGTGAATACTTTTCCGCATCAGCCGGAACGTCGGATGGCGGATAGCCGCGGGCGTTGTAAGCGACGCAATGATAGCGCCGCGAGAAGTAGCGAAGCTGGGCTTCATAGCTGCGCGCGTCCCCGGCGAATTCATGGACAAAGATGAGTGGTAAGCCAGAGCCGGCCTCCTCATAGTAGAGTCTTACGCCATCATCGGTAGTAATATGCGGCATCGCATCGCCCTCCAAGGCCAATCGCTGTTGCAGCAGTTCCCGGACTCTATCTGGCGCGCTCGAAGCAGGCTATCTAGTATCGCGCCCGCGGGCTACGAGGAAATCAGCGCCGAGCGGCCCTTGCTGCCCATCCGGACACCGATCTTTTTGAGAAAGGCCGCGGGCAGTTCTGCGCCGATCAGCGCGAAGACCAATTCGTTGGCGAATTCGATTGGCGCGGCGAGAAGCGGGCCAACCGGCTGCGCCCCAGAAGCCGGTTTAACCGGTGAGAGCACCACTGTTGCGGGTTTGATCGAAGTCAAGGCCGTCGCGGGATAAACCGTGATGAGATGCGCGCGCTGCAACTCGCTGATTTTCTCGACATTCTCACGAGATACGTTGCTGAGCGCCGGCGCGCGAAACGAATATGTCACGCGATTGCGGAGCCGCCGCTCGGCGAGGGCCTGCGCAACCTCGGCTCCGGCGTTGCCGCCACCAACGACCAGAAGGTCACGCTCATGGTATTCGTCCGCATCGATCAGCATGTAATGGACGCGGCTTGGCTCGTCGCCGGGGATGTTCAAATGCCGCGGGTTGCCGCGCACCCCGATTGCGAGAACCACACAGCGTGCCTTAAAAACGTCGTGGCGGGCAGTGACCACTCGGAACAGATCCGGCTCGCGTACGATGTCAACGATCTCCTGGCGGTCGTTAATCGTCAGCTTGAGCTGCGCGATGATCCGCTCCCATTCGCGGATCAACTCCTCGCGTGAATTGTCGCCTTCGAGAAAAAAGGTGCCGTATTCCTCGATATCGATCGGCGTGGCCTGCACGAACTTCGCGCGAGGATAGGCGCGCAGGGTACTGGCCGGCGTCATTTTTTCCAGAGTGACGTATTTCAGTCCCATCACCTGTGCAGTCGCAGTCGCGCCCAGACCGGCCGGGCCGCAGCCGACAATCGCGACATCGTAAACGTCGGGCTGGATCGGCAGCCGAAGCTGCTTCAGTTCCGCCGCGATCGCTTCAATCACCTGCCTTCCTGAGCGCATCGCGAGATTGATCGAGGCGGTCCCTGCCGCCTCGCCAATCAGATAGAGATGGCGCACGCTGGTCTGGAAAGTGTCGTCGATCAGCGGGACTTCATGGGCCGGCTGCGGCGCGACTTCGATCATAATCTCGCCAGCCGCGGCTTTGGATGGGACCAGCATTGGGAGTACCAGGAAGCCCAGGCTTGCAACCAGAACGCCGAGCGTGCCGAGCCACCATGGCGAGGTCCGCACAGGTGCGAAACGAAGGCCGCCGCCAGAAACCATCGCGGGCAAGTAGAGCGTCAGATATATCCTCCGGCGCTGATTAGGTGGAAACTTTGGCGCCGGGCGGAAGTCGTTCGCGAGCACGACGCCATGATAATGAAACGGATGGCATTGCCCGCATGCCACGACTCGCTTGTCCCTTGGCGCCGAAGGGCTGTCTGCGGCGAGAGCAACACCGCCGGCGAGCCAGCCCGCCAGAGCGTGATTCGCGTCAGATGAAGCTGGCATGCGGCCGGCGAGTTGAATCGTGCCGTTAATCGGTGAGACAAAGAGCGCTTCGGTCGTCCGATTCGCCACCGCTGGCTGAGCCTGATGCGCGTGGCAAGCGAAGCATTGCACGACGTTCAAAGAAGCGTCGTCATCGGGCGCCGTACTGGCCGGAATGCTCGCATGGCAGGTGACGCACGGTGACGCGAGATGGCCGCGTGAATGGACGAAGACCGCATTGATATGAAAAACGCGAGCGGAGTAGGGCAGTGTCGCGGGCTTAGCGCCAACTGAGGCTGGCAGTTGTAGGTACTTATCCTGCGGGGTGATATGGCATCCGCTGCCGGCGCACGAGCTCCAGCGAAAGCTCATCGCGTCCTTTTGCGGTGGGATACGCGGCGTCACAGCCTTGACGATATGACATGAAGTGCACGCAAATCCGCCCGGACGTGCCGGGTGATGGCTTTCGATCAGCGCCTGGTGTTGCTTGTGATTGAAAGGCTGGATGAAATTGTTGGCGGGCTGCTCGGGCCGCTGGACGATCGGCGCAACGTGCTCGTCAACCGCCTTGATCGACGAATGATGATGGCACCAGGTGCAGGCAAAGGCCGCCGTCGCTGAGACATCAACCACCCGGCCCTGATGCTCGCTGTGACAGCTCAGGCACACAAGATAGTTATTCTCGTCCAGCAGCAGGTGCCGCCCAGGTAGGATTGCCGTCAGCTCATCGCTCATGTCCATCGCGCCATGTTTATTGACGTCGGTGATATCACCATGGCAAGCGACGCACCGCTGGCTGACCGGCCCATGCCACGCCCGATGACAGGAGCGGCATTGCCCCTCGAGCTGCGCGTGCGCGGCCATTAGCTGTCCCGGCTGATAGCTGGTGTGGGGCGCCAGCATCACCGCCGTGAACAAGATCGCAGTGACGCCGATTATCCATCCCAGCCGCCGCATCATATGCCCGCGAAGTAGAGCACGCCTGTGACGTGGAAGACGGTCATCGCCGAAACGATCATGAAAAGGCCGATGTGGAAACGCAGCCAGCTTCTGCTGAAGCGCAGATTGAAACGGTTGTGTTCCAGGCGAATCTTGCGCTCAGCGATTTCGAGCAGCGCCTCATAGGCGGGCTGTTCAACCCCTAGCGCTGCGCCCGCTCGCCGCGCAGCGAGCGATAGGGCGGGAGCAGGGTCAGTGCGCGTGAAGGTGGCCCAGAAGAATCGGTAGCCCGGATGAGCGCGTGTCAGCAGCGGACGGATATTGGCGAGATAGGCCCGAACCAGCGTTTCCGAATGGCCCAGCACGGTTTCTTCGGCCTCGACATAAAGCTGGCGCATGCGCTGATTGACGTCTTGCTGGCGCACTTCCTGGGCGCCGCGCAAATGCATTTCGTGCGGTATCAGATTTTGAATCGTGAGTCCGATTGCGCCGGTCGCAACCAGCAGGATGAGGCTGGCCTTCAGCGCAGTTTCGAGCGGCGTCGCCGGACCCGCCTCGGTATGCCACCAGAATGGCAGTAGCATCAGCGCTCCGGCTGTAACGTGCACGATGCGCCAGCTCTCCAGGCGATCGAAGATTATCAGGCGGCGTCCGATCGCTTGTGGCATCGTTGCGGCGAAGCGAAGCCATCGCGCAGAAATCCATAGATTGCGCTTGCGGACGTAGTAAAGGACCGCAATCAGCATCACAGCCAGCGTCGCGATGCCGGTGCGGTAAGAGCCCAGGCGGGCAGACAGCTTGGGCGTTAGCTCGTGCGCAACGAATACGAGCAGGCCTGCCAGCGCCACTGACGCCGCCGCTGGTCCGGGCGCGGTGGCATGCCGCCGGTCAACGGCCCTGCCGAGTTGTTCCGTCACCCCTTGCGTTCTTCTAGTCCGGCCGCTGTGATACCTGCGGTTTGTCTAGTCGCTGCCGCTACGGGCCTTGCGTACACGTGAACCTTCGCTGATCGCGCCGGTCTGATCAAACAGCTTTGCCGGATCGATACGCATAGCTGCGCCAGTCGGGCAATTATGTACGCATCCCATAAACGGCAGGCCGTCGCAGAGATCGCACTTGATTGGAAAGGCGGCAGGCGTATGCTCCTCGCGTCCGGCGGGCATACTCACTGGTTTTCGGCTGGCCGAACGGCCGCCGAACAGCCGCCTCCACCATGACGCATCCGTGTCGTGTGCGGCTACGGGATAAGGCCGGAAGAAATTTCGATCGCTTATCACCTGCGCCTTTCGCGCCTGGGCCTGATCGAAAGTCGGGGTATCGATCATGGCGATGTTGTCGTAGGGGCAGGCAATGGCGCAATTGCCACACCCGATGCACATATCATAATCGAAATATATTTCACCCTCCGGACGCCGCTGGATCGAGCCGGTTGGGCAGCTGTTCATGCATTTCGGATCGTCGCAATGGCGGCAGGCGCTGGGTATCAGGTATTTGCCGATCTGGATACCATTGCGGATAAGCCGGCTTTTGCCATGCAGCGATTCGCACGCCTGCACACATTGGTCGCAGTTGATACACAGGTCGAGATCCATCACCAGCAGGGCGTCAGCCTGGATTACGCCAAGCTGGCCGCTGCGCTCAAGCTCAGCGGAGAGCTCGGGCGTGATAAGCCTTGCTTGTTCATGGCGTTGACGGATGATCTTCCGCACCTGTTCGAGGATTTGCGGGTATTCGCGGCATAGTTCAAAAAAGTCGTCGCGCTTGATTTTGATCAGTTCGCATTTGCCCGCGGTCAGCACCGTGGCCCAGCGCACACCGGTCTCGAATAACGCCATCTCGCCGAAGTATTCACCAGCCCGTAGATAGGCCAGCACGCGATGAGAGCCGTCGTCGTTTTTGCGAACGATCTGGACGAAGCCGTCGCGAACAATGTAGAACGCGTCGCCAGGCTCGCCCTGGGTGACTAGCGGGATGCCGCGCAGCTCGTAACGGATCACTTCGCATTTGGGCGCGAGTTGATTGACGAATGCGGCTGGCACACCGCGGAACAGTTCGATGTTGATTGCGGTCGCTTTGACTGCAAGATCGCGATAACGGTCGGCAATTAGAGCACGGGCCTCAGGGTTGATCTCGACATATTTGAGCGCATAGCGCGGCACATAAAAGATTTCAGCGGAGCCGCGCGCGACAATATCAACCGATCGCGGCAAGCCGCCAATTGCACCCAGCTCGCCGTAGAAATTACCCTGTTCCAGCTCCAGCAACACGGTACGGCCGAGGCCTTCGAGTTCGTCAACGAGATTGACGCCACCGCTCAGGATAAAGCATAGATCAAGCTCATATTCGCCCTTGCGGCAGATCATTTCGCCGTCGCGGAAAGAGCGGACGCGCAAACCCGCTTCACGTTCATATGCGGCGAGAAATGAGTCGCGCTGCTCATTCGTAAACGCGCGAAAGACGGCAAGCGGATGCAGCCGTTGCCAAAGAATCCACGGCGGTAATTTCTCGCTGATCGATTCCCCCGTCACGAATTTAGTAGGCCTTGCCGGGTCCAGTATGTCAATCAACTGCGCTGTGGACATTTGATAGGGTTAGGCCTAAATTTGGAAGTGATGCTGTCCGGACGCAGTCTCAGCTTTAACCCGCCCGGGTTTTTCTGTCTCGCGCGCTTCCCGGAAAATCGAAGGAGGGGCTTTGATGCCCACAAAATTGTACGTAGGCAATTTGGCCTACTCGGTTACCAATGAGGACCTGGAAGGTTTGTTCTCCCAGGCCGGCAAGGTCGACAGCGCCGTAGTGGTAGTCGACAAGTTCTCGGGCCAGTCGCGCGGGTTCGGTTTCGTCGAGATGGCGGATTCCAATGATGCTGCCAGAGCGATCGAAGAATTCAACGACACTGAGCTGAAAGGGCGGAATATCCGTGTCAATGAAGCGCGTCCGCGCGAAGGCGGTGGCGGTCCTCGTGGCGGCGGTGGTGGTGGCGGGCGCGATCGCCGAGGCGGCGGACGTAACGGCGGCGGTAGTGGCGGAGGGGGCGGCGGAAATCGCCGCTGGTGATTAGCTACTCGGCAATTTTGTGGGGCGGGCGCGTTTAGTGTCCGCCCTTCTTTTTTCGGCTAGGTCTGGGAAGGTACCGGCAGCGCCAATGTAAACCAGTATTGCCTTGAGCGGGCGGCGAGCAGATGAGCGTCAGCTAGCCACTCTCGAGGCGCAACTATCTGGCTACGGCAGTCTGCCGATCTAATAGGCATTTGGGTAGTAGAGGCAGAATCCGCTCGCTGGAATCTTTTGGGAGTTTCGAGTTGGCCCAATTTCAAGCGCTTTGATATAGCTAAAATCCGGCTGTTATCCGATGCAGCGAGACAGACCAGGAGAATAGCGTAGTGTTAAGTCCTACCGAACAGATCGAACATCTCAGGCTTGCCGCTAGTTTTGCCGGCCTCGAAATGGCAGAACCCGTGTTGCCCGAATCCCATCATACGGTAGTTGGCCGAATGCGGTTCCATTACCTCGATTGGGGTAATGCCAGCCAGCCGCCGATTTTGTTTCTGCATGGCGGCGGATTGAACGCCCATACGTGGGATTTAGTCTGCCTGATGCTGCGCGACAATTATCATTGCGTCGCGCTCGATCAGCGCGGACACGGCGACAGTGAATGGGAACCTACCGCGAATTATAGTTTCGAGTCACAGGTGGAGGATGTGGCGGGCTTCGTCACCAAACTGAAGCTCCATCGTCCGCTGGTCGTGGGCCATTCGATGGGTGGCTTCGCGGCGATGGGTTATGCGATCGATCATGCGGCGTCGATGGCCGGACTGGTGCTGGTGGATATCGCACCTGAACTCGAGTTCAAAGGATCGTCGCGCATCCGCCAGTTCATCACACAGGACCGCGAGCTCGATTCCGTCGATGCGTTTATTGAAAAGGCGATGAGCTTCAATCCCAAGCGCAATCGTGAATTGCTGCGGCGAAGCCTTCTGCATAACCTGCGGCAACTGCCGAATGGACGCTGGACCTGGAAGCACGATCCCAATCGGATGTCCGGCGACTTCGAGAAAGAGCGCAGGGCGCGCGTCGAACATATCAATAGCAGTGCGCCGAAGATTACCTGTCCGGTGCTGGTGCTGCGTGGTGACCGCAGCGACGTTCTAACGGATGCTGCCGCGGAGCAGTTCGCTTCCGCAGTGCCTAACGGGCGCTGGCTGAAAGTCCCGGACGCTGGTCATACGATTCAGGGTGACAATCCGCGCGGATTGCTTGAAGCGTTATGGCCGTTCATCCGCGAGACCGGCCTGTAACTGCGGCAAGCAGCCGCAAGGAAAAACCGATGGCCGAACTTCAAGCTGGTGATGTCAAGCTCTATTATGAAGTGCATGGCAGTGGCGAACCCCTGCTGATGATCATGGGACTGGGGGGAAGCCTGGCGGCGTGGAGTCCTATCCTGGTAGCGGAACTAGCCCGCCATAATTTTCGCACTATCATCTACGATAATCGCGGGACCGGGCGTAGTGACAAGCCCGCGATCAAATACAGCCTTGAGATGTTTGCGGGCGACGCCGCCGCTTTATTAGACGCGCTCAAAATCGAACGTGCGCACATATTCGGGGTCTCGATGGGAGGGATGATTGCGCAGGAGCTGGCGCTGAACTATCCGTCACGGCTACAGACACTAACGCTCGGATGTACCACTTGCGGAGGCAAGCATGCGGTGCCGCCGCCGCCAGAATCGCTCAAGATTCTCACGGCGCCAAGGGACGGAGCGTCACCGGAGGAACTGATTCGGCGGGCGTGGCCGCTGCAGTATCCAAAGCAGTTTATCGAGCACCATCGCGCGGAGTTGGAAGCTGAGATACCGCGGTTGCTCGCGTATCCTACGCCGCCGTCGTCGTATATGCGCCATTTGGAGGCGACCTACGGGCTCAAGACCTATGACCGGCTGCCGCAAATCAAGACGCCGGCCCTGGTCGTGACGGGTGAAGAGGACGTGCTGATTCCTGCCCGCAACTCAGAGATTATTGCGGAGCGAATTCCGGGCGCGCAATTCCATGTGATTCCGGACGCGGGCCACGCGTTTTTCAATCAGTATCCCGATGAGTTTATCCGAGTGTTTGTGCCGTTCGCGAGCGAGCATCCGATCAATTAGGCGTAGCTCATCATGAACACCGCGGGTGAAAATTCGCGCGAGGATTATCCTGCCGCTCGGCGTGGCGTCGAAGCAATACTGAACTATAGCGGCGCCTCTGGCCTGGATCGGCGAACGATGCTGATTCGCGACGCTCGCCCGATGACGGGCCTGTCACTTGATCGCGAAGGGTTTCTGCTAGCGGAACGGCCGTCCGCCGTGCGCGACTTCTATGACGCCCAGGAAGTGCACGCGGTCTATTACCCTGAAGTCGCGAAGCTATTGACAGATTTGACCGGGGCGCGGCGGGCGCAGGTATTCGAGCATGATGTACGCTGCAACGCGCGAGCGCGCCATGATAAAGCGGTGCGGATGCCCGTTCGGATGATCCATGATGACTATACCGCGAAATCAAGTCCGGAGCGGGTCCGGCTCTATCTGCCGGAGGAAGCGGACGCACTGATCAATAAACGCTACGCGATAATCAATGTGTGGCGGGCGATTCGAGGGCCGGTTGAGGCCACCCCCCTTGCGGTATGCGATGCGTCAAGCGTGGCGGCGGAAGATCTTTTGCCGGCTGAAGAAGGCGTCAAGCATGAGGTCTATATGCTGCGCTACAGCGGCCGCCATCGATGGTACTACTTTCCGCGGATGCGGCGCGAAGAGGCCCTTGTGTTGAAGTGCTTCGATACGGCGGAAGGAGTCGCCGGGCGCTGCACCGCCCATAGCGCGTTCGACGATCCGCTGACACCGCCTGATGCGCCGCCGCGCGAAAGTATCGAGGCCCGCGCATTCGTGTTTTATTCCTGAGTCCGGCTGATTCCTCTGCCCGAAAAACGGCACCGCCGCGCACCCGCATTGCGCGTGCGTTTGAGTCCCAAGCCTGATAAGGTTCGGGCAGTTGAGACATTAGAAAAACAGCAGGGAGGCGCCGGCGGCGGGCCTCGAATCGCCCTCCGTCAAGGCCCCCCGGACTGAGGAGGAATTATGCAATACGACCTGATTATTCGTGATGGAACTCTGGTTGACGGGTCCGGGTTGCCGCGCTACCAGGCCGACTTGGCGATTGCCGATGGGCGTGTGGCCAAAATTGGGCGGATCAATGATTCGGCGCGCGAGATCATCGACGCCGAGGGCCATATCGTCTCGCCTGGCTTTATTGACGGCCATACCCATATGGATGCGCAGGTTTTCTGGGACGCGCTGGGCACCTGCTCGGTATGGCATGGCGTCACCAGCGTCGTGATGGGAAATTGCGGCTTCTCGCTGGCACCATGCACCGAGAAAGACAAGCTGCTGGTGATGCGCAACCTCGAACGCGCCGAGGATATCTCGCCCGAAGCGATGGAGGCGGGAATCAAATGGTCCTGGAGCGATTTCCCGCAATACCTCGACGCCGTGAGCAAGACGCCAAAGGGAATCAACTACGCAGCCTACGTGGGCCATTCGGCGCTGCGCACCTATGCGATGGGCGAGCGGGCGTTCGACGAAGCGGCGGGCACCGAAGATCTTGCCGCCATGAAGCATGAGCTAGCCAAGGCGATTCGCGCCGGAGCGGCCGGGTTCAGCACGTCGCGCACGAGAAACCATCAGACGCCCGACGGGCGGCCAGTTGCGAGCCGGCTCGCCAACTGGGACGAAGTACGTTCACTGGTCAGTGTGATGGGTGAGCTTGGCGCGGGCGTTTTCGAGATCGCACAGGAAGACGTCGATAAGAGTCCCGACGTGCTGCACGACTTTATCGCGCGTCTGAAGGCGCTGGCGCTCGAAACTAAAGTGCCGACGACATTTGGCGCGGTCTATTCACGGCGCGCGCCGCATCTGTGGCGGCCATTCTTCGAGTTGGCTGACGCAACCGTCGAAGCGGGCGGCAAGATGTTGATCCAGGGCCATAGCCGGTGGATTAGCACTCTGCTCTCTTTTGAAACGCGTATGCCTTTCGACAATGCCCCAGGCTGGCCGGAAATCCGCAAGCTGCCGCTGGCCGAACAGGAGGCTACGTTCCGCAATCCGGAGACTCGGGCGAAGCTGGTGGCCAATGCCCGCGAGCATCAACGCAAGCCGCATCACGCGGTAGGGGCAGAGCCGCGCGCGGCTGACTACAATTATTTTTTCGTGCTCGACAAGCCGCTGCCGCCGTACAAATCGATCGCTCAACTGGCGCAGGAGCGCGGGCAGGATCCGATCGATGTAATTATCGATCTGGCGCTGGAAAAGCATATGCGCCAATTCTTTATCCAGCCGATTGTGAACGAGGACCAGGATATCGTATTGGCGATGATGCGGCATCCGCGTTCAGTCGTGACCTTCTCAGATTCGGGCGCGCACGTCTCGCAGATTATGGACTCCTCGATACAGACCCATCTGCTGGGCTACTGGGTGCGTGAACGGCAGGCGCTTACACTTGAACAGGCAGTGCGCAAAATTACCTTCGAGCTGGCGCAGTTCTGGGGTCTGAAGGGCCGAGGACTGCTACGCGAAGGAGCGGCGGCGGACGTCGTGGTCTTCGACGCCAACAAAATCGCGCCGCTGATGCCGACGGTCGATTATGATCTGCCGGCTGGCGCGCGGCGGCTCAAGCAGAAGTCAGAGGGGATTCTCGCGACGATCGTCAACGGCGAAGTACTGATGCGCAATAATGAGCATACGGGGGCATTACCGGGGCAGTTATTGCGCGGACCGCTGGCGGCAGCGTAGGCGGTACTCGCCTGACGAGTCGGCGAGTATGGCTTCTTAGTCTCTGATTTCTTTGAAGATAGGGGCGGGTGCGGAAGAAATTCCCGCCCGCCCTGCATCTGCGGCTGGTGTCAGGTCCGTAGCCTCTCAGATTTAGCGATGCGTCGTTACCTCACGCGCGAGATTGGCCGCGCGCTGACGCCAACCGGCGGTTTTCTCGAGCGTTTCGCCTATAGTCTGAACCCTTATATCGGATGCGCTTTCGGCAGCGCCCGCGGCTGTCCTTTCTGCTACGTTCGCGCCTTGCCCGTTGCACGCGCACATCCGGGCGGATGGGGCGAGTGGGTGATTGCGAAGCTCAACTTGCCGGAGCGCCTCGAAGTTGAGTTGAAGGGACTTGCTGAAAGCGGCCGGCTGCCTGAGACGGCTATCTTTATGTCTAGCGCAACTGATCCCTATCAGGGCTGGGAACGCCGGCTTGGCCTTACCCGCCGAACTCTGGAAGTACTTGCACGCTATCCGCCGCGGCGCCTGTTGATCCAGACTCGGAGTCCGCTGGTCGAGCGCGATATCGATTTGATTCTCTCGCTCGGCTCGCAGGCGATAGTCTCGATTACTATCGAGACTGACAACGATCGCGTACGCCACGCGATCACACCCACTTCGCCGTCGGTGATGCGCCGGATCGCGGCAATGCGGCGCTTACGATCAGCAGGCATCGTCACGCAGATGGCAATCGCGCCGATGATGCCGAACGATCCCGAACATTTCGCCTCGATAGCAGATGAGGTGGCCGATCGTGTGATTGTGGATACCTATTTTGACGGCGATGGCGCCGGCGGTCGCCGATCATGCGCATTGGGAATAGGTGAGCTTTACGCGCAATTGGGCTATGTCGAATGGTTCAAGCCAGGAGCAGAGGCAGTATTGCTCACAGCTTTGCGTGAACGTCTCGGCGAGAAACGGGTGCTGTTCAGCCGCGACGGCTTCAACGCCGTGTAGTTTCGGCTTGGGATTGTGGCTCAGGAACTGGATAACGAGGTGTTAATGTCATACGCCAAGGTGGATTGAAGTTCCGAATCGCTTGGACGGCGCAATCATTGAAAGCAAATCACGTCGTGCGATAGTCGGGGCCGCGGATCAGGTGAATGATCGC
>DATJUF010000090.1:0-7417 GCA_035502655.1 Binataceae bacterium (SeqCode) | reverse complement strand
TGGCGCCGAGCGGCGGCGACGCCTTGGTCAACGTCACAACAGCGACTAGCCTCTATGGATTCGTGCCCGTCTATAATGTCTTTAGTTTCACCTGTACTACGGTGAAGGGAACGGCCATCAAATTCGAGTGAACCCCACTCTCGCTGGATTCTTATAGCTGCCTGGACCTTCTTTGGTCATTCTCGCGCGTGGCTCCCGCGCACGAGAATCCGATCTTCCAGCCGCGATCAGAAGCATCGCTGGATCGTCACCGCCCGGCTCATCCCGATCTGCTAATCTCCTGGAATCTCCACCGTAGCCGGCGTTTGTTCTTCCTGATGCTGCTCGATTTGCGCCGCAATCGCGCTCGGATCGGTCTTCGGGCTTAATCCCTCGCCGCGTTCGAACTTTTCCCGATCCTGCGTGCTCATATTGTTCCAGATATAGCTCGCCTGCGTCGAATTTCCCCGCTCGAGCGCTTCAGTAAATCGGTCCTGCGGCGTCTCGCCGTGATGGAACAGCCCGCATCCCGCGATACCCAGCGCGGCCGCCGCAACACCGGCGCTAGCCAGTATACTACTCAGTCTTGAAAACCGCCGGAGCCGAGGCAGCACTGCTTTACTTATTTGATCCAATAGCTATTGGCTTACAGCCTCGACACTAGGCACCCGCAGGCGTAGCGGGCAAAGGCGTCTGCGCCGTTCGCAGCGAACGGAGTGAGCCATTTCTGAAATCCTAGTAGATAACCACGCTGCGAATCGACTTGCCCTGATGCATCAGGTCGAACGCATCATTGATTTTCTCGAGCGGCATCGTATGAGTAATCAAGTCGTCGATATTGATCTTCTTATCCATATACCAATCGACAATTTTCGGCACGTCCCGCCGCCCGCGCGCTCCGCCAAATGCCGTACCTTTCCATGTTCTGCCCGTCACGAGCTGAAACGGCCGCGTCGAGATTTCCTGTCCTGCCGCCGCTACCCCAATTATCACGCACGTGCCCCATCCGCGCTGGCAGCATTCCAGAGCCTGCCGCATCAGGTTGACGTTGCCGATGCACTCGAACGCATAGTCCGCCCCGCCTTTGGTCAAATCAACTAAGTACGGCACCAGTTCGCCGCGGACTTCGGACGGATTCACGAAATGCGTGATGCCGAACTTTTCCGCCATTGCCCGCCGCCCTGGATTCGTATCGATCCCGACGATCATCGACGCGCCCACCATCCGTGCGCTCTGCACCACGTTCAGCCCGATACCGCCCAGGCCAAATACCACGACTCGATCGCCCGCCTGTACTTTCGCCGTATTAATCACCGCGCCGATTCCGGTCGTCACCCCGCACCCGATATAGCAAACCTTGTCGAACGGCGCGTCCTCGCGGATTTTCGCCAGCGCGATCTCCGGCACTACCGTGTATTGCGCGAACGTCGACGTTCCCATGTAGTGGCTGATCGGCTTGCCGCCGATCGCAAACCGGCTCGTCCCATCCGGCATCACTCCGCGGCCCTGCGTCTCGCGAATCGCCGTGCACAGGTTGGTTTTGCCCGATACGCACGCCGGACAGTTGCGGCATTCCGGAATATATAATGGGATTACATGGTCGCCCGGCTTGAGGCTCGTGACGCCTGCTCCGATCTCGGCTACCACGCCGGCCCCCTCATGGCCCATTATCGACGGGAACAAACCCTCCGGGTCAGCGCCCGACAAAGTGTAGGCATCCGTATGGCACACGCCGGTCGCCTTGATCTCGACTAGTACCTCGGCCGCCTTCGGCCCCGCGAGATCGGCTTCCGTAACTTCGAGTGGCTTCCCCGCCTGATAGGCAACCGCAGCCCTGACTTTCACGACGCTCCCTGCCTTTGTTTTGAAAATGTCCGCCGCCCATGAAATTCAGCCGCGCAGCACCACCGCGCCGTCGCGCACCGCTCGGCCGCCTTCGGCGCTAATCGCCTCGAAAAAAATTGCAGGCCGTCCCGCAATTTTTTCTCGTGCAACGATCCGCAGCATCACTTCCGACGGCATAAAGACCATCGCGCCGAATCGGCCGTAAACTTCCGCGACGCGTTCCGGATCGTTGCCGGTTTCAGCCGCGACAATCTTGGAAACTGCCAGCGCCAGCGTCGCCGTGCCATGCAGCATAATCGCCGGCAGGCCCGCACCCGCAGCCACCGCAGCATCCGTATGAATCGGGTTCCAGATATGCGCACATTCCGTATAGACGTGCGCGGCGTTCGCCGGTATCGCCATCACAAACTCCGCCAGCGCTTTTGATGCCGTCGGCGCACACGCGGGCACAGCCGGCGCCACCGCCGGGCGCTCTTCGCCCTTCATTGCAACTTCGCGATAGATACTCCCGGCATATGTAGTACACACCGGCGTGTCCTGCTCATCTACCGTTTCATATTTGACTATTTCGTACGGTCCCGGCCGCCGCCGCTCGATTCCCACGATCGAGGCCGTCGTGCTCAGCTTCATCGGCGGCCGGATTGCCCGATGGAAAATCATGTGCTGCGTCGCATGTACCCCGCGCGCGGCCTCGGCCTGCGACAGCGTCACGCGATGCTTCGCGCGCAGCGCCCCCGCGACCTGCCATTCCACGCACACCGGAAACATCGGATGCGCCACTATCCCGCCGTCGCGCCGCGTATCGATATAGCAGTCGGCCATATCGCCAAGCGCCGCTGCGTAAGCCATGGCCCAGCGCGCATCAACTTCTTCAACGTTGGGCCCCACGGCCGTTCCCACCAATGACGTGTCGATCGGCATTTCCTATCTCTACCGCTATTGGCGCCCCGGCGTCCACCGAGAATCTATATCTCATTCACTAGCGCTTGAGTTCCAGGCTTTACGCTTCCTCGCCATCCGCGCCGCTGCCATTACCGTTGCTCTCTTCGTCCTCGGCGCCCTCCGCCAGCGGCACTACCGCCCTCACTTTTTCTGCATCGTCAAGCCGCACCAGATGCACCCCCTGTGCATTGCGCCCAGTGATTCGCACATGCTTGACCGCAAGCCGGATTACTTTGCTGTGATCCGTAATCAATACCACCTGGTCGTCAGTACCGACCTGCCTTACGCTGATCACTTTGCCCGTGCGCTCCGTTACGTTCATCGTGATCACCCCCTTGCCTCCGCGATGCGTCAACCGGTACTCCGCCGCCTCGGTTCGTTTCCCGAATCCGTTCTCAGATACCGTCAGCAGCGTCTCGCCCTCGCGCGAAGTCGCAATCGACACGACTTCATCCAGCGGTTCCCCTTTTTTGTTTTTCTCGATTTCCATCCCGGCCACGCCGTAGGTCCCGCGCCCCATCGGCCGCACTTCCGCTTCGCTGAAGCGAATCGCCTGCCCCCCGCGCGTCGACAGTACGATCTGCTGCTCGCCGTCCGTTGCGCGCACGCCGATTAGCTCGTCGCCATCTTCCAGATTAATCGCGATAATCCCGCTCGCCCGGATATTATCGAATTGCTCCAGCGGCGTCTTCTTCACCAGTCCGCGCCGCGTCGCGAAGAAAACATATTTCCCGCGCATATCTTTCGGCATCGGCAGAAACGCCGACAGCGTTTCGTCCGCTGCAAAACTCAGTAGATTAGCCACTGACCGTCCGCGCGCGGCCCTTCCCCCTTCGGGTAATTCATAGACTTTCTTCGCATAGACTTTGCCCGCGCTGGTAAAGAACAACAGCCGGTCATGCGTGCCCGCGGCCACCAGATGTTCAACGAAATCCTCTTCGCCCGGACTCGCGCCAATTTTGCCGCGCCCGCCGCGCCTTTGTGTACGATAAAGTGACAGCGGCGTACGCTTGATATAACCACCATGCGTAACCGTTACCAGCGCGTCCTCTTCGACGATCAAATCCTCAATCGAAAAGTCCCCTTCCGCATCTAGTATTTGCGTGCGCCGCTCATCTGCGAATTCCTTGCGAAGGTCCGTCAGCTCCGCCGCGATAATCTTCATCTGCTCGCCTTCGTCGGCAAGAATCTGGCGCAGCCGCGTGATCGTCTCCTGGATCTCCTTATGCTCAGCTTCGATCTTGCTGCGTTCCAGCGAAGTCAGCCGCCGCAAAGTCAAATCGAGAATCGCCTGCGCCTGCAATTGCGTCAGGTTAAAGCGCGTCATCAAACCGCTGCGCGCCGTCTCCGCATCCTGCGACTCGCGGATCAGCTTGATCACCGCGTCAAGATTTCGCAGCGCAATCAGTAAACCTTCCAGGATATGCAGCCGCGCTTCGGCTTGCCGCAGCTCGAATTGTGATCGCCGGACAATCACGCGCTGCCGGTAGCGCAGGAACTCGAGCAGCATTTCCTTCAGGTTCAGTTCACGCGGCCGTCCCTCATGGATCGACAGCATGATTAGCCCGTAGCTCTCCTGCATCTGCGTCAACTTGTAGAGCTGATTCAGGACGATCTTCGGCTCGGCGTCCCGCCTCAGCTCAATCACAATCCGCATCCCGTCGCGATCCGATTCATCACGCAGGTCGCTGATTCCTTCGATCCGCTTGTCATTTACCAGGTCGGCGATCCGCTCAATCAGCCGCGTCTTGTTCACCTGGTAAGGAATCTCGCGTACGATAATCGACGCCCGCCCGCTGCGCTTCTCGGTCTCGATCACCGCCAGCGCGCGCATCGTCAAAATTCCGCGCCCGGTTATATACGCCTGCCGGATCGCTTCGCGCCCGAGCAGTTGTCCGCCGGTCGGGAAATCCGGCCCCGGAATAATTTCGAGAATCTCCTCCATCGACAGGTCACGATTCCCGATCAGCTTAAGCAGCGCGTCGCAGACCTCGCCCAGGTTATGCGGCGGGATATTCGTCGCCATTCCCACCGCGATTCCGTCCGAGCCGTTGATCAGCAGGTTCGGCACCTGGCCGGGCAGCACTTCCGGCTCCTGCTGCGAGCCGTCAAAGTTGTCGATGAAATCGACCGTGTCCTTGTCGATATCGGCGAGCATCCGCTCGGCCAGCGGGGTCAGCCGGCATTCCGTATAGCGGTACGCAGCCGGCGGGTCGCCATCGATCGAGCCGAAATTACCCTGCCCGTCGATCAGCGGGTAGCGCATGCTGAAGGTCTGCGCCATCCGCACCAGCGAGTCGTACACTGCGCTGTCGCCATGCGGATGGTATTTTTTCAAGACCTCGCCGACCACGCCCGCGCACTTGGAATAGCGCCGCGTTGACAGCAGCCCCTCGCGGAACATCGCGTATAAAATCCGCCGATGGACCGGCTTCAGCCCATCACGCAAGTCCGGCAGCGCACGCCCGATATTCACCGACATTGCGTAGTCCAGGTAGGACTGCCGCATGTCGTCTTCGATCCTAAGCCGCGCCGGCTCGTTCCTTATCGGTTCGTTCCCGTTCGTCCCGTCCGCCATCTAATCATCCATTAACTAATGAAAGCGCTTTTCATGTGCCTGACTGACTCGTGCCAGGATCGCTCCATAGTTCAATTCGGTTTGCTGAACTTTTATGCCAGCGAAACTCATATGGTTCTTCATTGGAAGCCATAAAACTCCAGCACCAGAAACTCATCGAAATTCGGTGCCGCCAAGGCAGTCAGGCGCGCCTTGGCTTGTTCAGCTTCCCTGAATTGGATGTTTGTAAATTTTCCCGTCAGTCGGAAAGGGCCGCGCTCCTTCATATGAGGTGCATCGTTCCGCGAAGTTGATCCCCACAACTCCGAGGCAGATCGGCTCGCCACCTTTGACTCTGAAATGTTCCGTCTGCTTGTTCAGATCGTTTGTTACCCGGTCGATCTGCTTAATCATCGCCTTGAACAGGATCTTTACTTCAACTCCAATCTCAACGTTTGCAATGGGACCGAGGGCCACACGATGATCCGCGTCTCTCCTAACTGTCGCTCCCGGCACTAATTCACCAAATGTGCCGTCTCCTCGCCGCGCGCTAATCCCGACACGGCGATTCTGGGCGTTGACCACAGCTATTCCGCGCTCGATTCGTTCAGTGAGGCTTGGCGAGCGGCCGAGGTCATATAAATCTTCGTAAAATTCTCTTGCGACCGAGTCACCAAGCGTGGCCGATGAAGATACTGAGTATTCTCGAATAACCCGCGAAAGGATGCCAGCAGCCGATAATTCAAGTTACCATCTCACGCCACAACCTCGTACGCATTGCCAGCTCGATTCACAATCAACTCTGCCTCAGTCGCGCCAAACATCCGCTTCTGCCCAAGTACATTCGCAATATTCGTCGCTGCCATCTTTACGTAGCCGGGTTCAATCTCAAGACTGATCGAATTGCGCCCCGCCGAAATTGCGGCGATTGCCGTACTGCCTGATCCAGCAAATGGATCCAAGACCAAGTCACCTGCAAATGAAAACATCCTGATCAACCGTTCGGCGAGCAGCGGCGGATAAGGCGCCGGATGTCCTTCTCTTGTTGATGCTCCGCGTATATCCGTCCAGATCGATCGCCACCACATCTGCATCTCATTCTTTGTCAGCATCGAGAGCACTTTTTGTAGCGGTGTGATTGAGCGGTAATCGCCGCCTTTGCGCAGGAACAGAATATATTCGATATCATTCTTGATGATCCCGTTGGGCTGATATGGCTTACCATAAAATCCCGCGCCGTTCCCTTTGACTTCCGTAACTCCGTTAGCAATCTTGTGCCAGATTATAGGCGTCAGTACGTCCAGCCGGAGTTGCCGCGCCCGCACCTGAATATCCGCATGCAACGGCATCACGTGATGCCGTCCGCCATCCCGGCGGCGAATGCATATATCACCGACCACACAACAGATTCGGCCGCCGGGTACAAGCACCCGCTCGCACTCTTTCCAAACTAAATCCAGATCTGTGAGGAAGGCTTCGTAATTTCCGATCGCTCCAAGCTGACCCTTGGCCCCCGGATAATCTTTCAGCGTCCAGTAAGGCGGCGACGTAACCACCAGATGGATCGACTCGGATGCGATTGCTCCCAAATCACGAGCGTCGCCCAGCTCGATCCGATGACTAGTCTTGTTGAACGGTGCAGGCCACGGAATTTCGCGGAACCGCTCATTGGCCGCGCGATAAATTTGTGCAGCCTCTGCCGTGTTATCCGCCAGCGGCAATTCGATTTCCTCGCCCCGTAACGTGATTACGTTCGATTGCTTGCTATCCACACACGCCCCGCAACCCATTCTTCGATTAGATGTCCAAATTCCTGACGTTCAGTGCGTTCTCTTCGATAAACTGCCGCCGCGGTTCCACCTGATCACCCATCAGCCGCGAGAATATTTCCTCCGCCTCTTCCTGCGATCCAACTTCCACTTTCAGCATCGAGCGCTTCTCCGGATTCATTGTGGTTTCCCACAACTGCTCCGGATTCATCTCGCCCAGCCCTTTATAACGTTGAATCTCGACTCCTTTCTGGCCTGCCGCCAGCACCGCATCTGCCACTGCCTTGAACGATTCAACCGTCCGCTCTTCGTCGCCGGTTTTCAG
>DATJUF010000089.1:0-6324 GCA_035502655.1 Binataceae bacterium (SeqCode) | reverse complement strand
ACCGCCTGGCTGGACGATCAGCCCTCCGCAGATAGATGCGCTCTACGTGTCAAGCGCGGGCAAGAGCCCGTTGTTCCAGCCGATTGACTCGGCCAACTGTCCCGATGCCAAGGGCGCCACGGGGCCGGCCGGACCCGCCTTTTTGGCGGCGCATAGCCAGCTCTTCAATCGCGGCAACATCCGCATCGCGATCAACGCGCCTAATCCGCTCGACCCCTACCCGAATGTCACCACCTTCGAGGGCAATACCCCGAGCGGCGATAACAGCAGTACGGCTGATCCAGAGTGGATCATGACCGTACTGAAAGATCCGACCGGGTGCGAAAACGACCCTAAGTACGGATTGCCAGCCGGCCTGGCCTCGGTTTACCGGCGGACGATGCCTTCCGCCAACGTCGCTTTCCTCAATCCCGGTTTTCGCGGACCTAACCTGTCCAACATCATGTGGGACGCGCGCGAGCCGAGCCTTGAGTCCCAGTTTATTGATGCGACTGAGTTCCACGGGCAGGCGAGCAACCCAAGCATCCTGCATCCGTTGGACCCAGAGGAAGGAGCCGAATTCCAACAAGGAGTGTTTGCGGCGCAGACGACTGATAACGTTGCCGGAGATTTGACCGGTGCGGACGGAAGTGGCGCAACCGGAGGGCCGCAGAATCTTTTCGAATCACGCGAGAACGTTCCTCTTGGAGGGTTTTTCCCTCCAGATTCCTGCTTCGTGCCAGAAACACTCGACGGAGTTGATTTCTGCCCAGGAATTCTCGGCATTCCCTTCGTCTTTACCGACGTTGCCTCCTTCGCGGACGCAACCGGCAGCGCCACGCAAATCGCCCAGCGCGAATCAATCGCTCGCGGTGAAGCGATTTTTAATACGCGCGCCTTCACCATCAACGATGTGCCCGGCCTCGACGATGTCCTGGGCGTCTGTGCGATCAATCCGAGTACTGGCCAGTGCTCGAACACGACGACCGGCACCTGCTCGACTTGCCATAACAACTTGAACGTGGGGAACGATAACTTCCTCGATCCCAAACGCACGGGGATCATGGACAACAGCAACAATACGAATAACGCACTGCCGCCGGCTTCGGATTACCCATTGTTCGCCTTCTATTGCCCGAGCGGGAGCATGGATTTCTTTTCGAACCCGGTTAAGTCGCGTTATTGCCAACAGTTGCCGGGAAGCCCGACGACTTGCGACGAATTCATTACAACTGATCCCGGTGAAGGACTGGCGGATGGAGAGTGTAATGACCTGGGCAAGTTCAAGGTGCCGGTTTTGCGCGGACTGGCCGCGCGCGCGCCTTACTTCCATGGCGGCAACGCCGCGACGCTGGCAGACGTGGTGAACTTCTATAACACACGGTTCAACATCGGACTGTCGGGGCAGGACGAGACCGACCTGGTGAACTTCCTCAATACGCTCTAGAGCCAGCCTACGTCAGGCAAAAGCGGGCCCTCATGGAGATGGGGGCCCGCTTGCTTCCTGGAATCAGTGGCAATTTTCTTTGAGTCAACCTTTACGCTAGCTCGAAGTTACTTTTGATTGACTAGCAGTCAGCGAAACAGACTGGCTTAGCTGGGTGTTTTGAAACTAATCTGGGTAGTTGGAGTCAGCCCGCTGCTGACTTTCAGTCACTTCTTTACAGCTATCTGTAATCACCCGGGCAACGGTTCAGCGAGCGAAGCAAATCCTTCTGATTAAGATATCCATTGGGAGAGAATGAGTTATGCGATTTCGACGCTAACTTGTTGTCCACTAGACTTAACTTAAAGTCAAGTGACTCCCGATTAGCACTTGCCTTTGACTAAAAGAAACGGTAGGTATTTTGAGCATCGGTTGGAATGCTTTCTGCGCTATTAATTTACTACTGATAGATTGCAGGAGCGTAGAGCCAAACCGGCCAGCAGGGCATGGCCTCGGAAAGGCCGGCTATAAGCCGAACGGCCCGGCTAACATAACCATCGGCATGTTCCGGGGATAAGGTTATTCAACCAGGATGGGGGCCGGTTGTTCGTTCTGGTAAATGTGGGCCGGCTTGCGCCTTTGGGGGGAACGCGTTGGAAAAGCCAAGGAATGATTACCGTGGCGCGGAGTCCGCCGGCTCCGTAGACCTATTATCCACCGATGTGAGCGAGCCAGGTTTCGCCCCGAGCAAGACTGTGGCGCACCCGCGCTTCTACGCACTCCAGGTTGATTACGTGCTTCAAGTGCTGCGCGTCACCGGCGTTGCCATCGTGGGTTATCAGCTTCTTTTTCTAGCCTGTGACTATCTGACGGTGAGCCGTGCTGATCGGATTATGATTGCTGACTATCTTCTGAACGCCATTTCCGGACTCGCGCTGGCCGGTGCGACTTTCGCTAATAAGCCGTTTTGCGAGCGTCATTGGCGCGGGATCGTAAGTGCCACTTGCATTGTGGTGATCCTGAGCGTGGGCCTGGCCGGCCTCCGAGAGCATTCGGCGGAATCAGTAATGATGGTTGTGGTGCTTTTGCTGGCCGCCAGCGGGACGTTCTTTCCGTGGGAAGTGCGCTGGCAAGCCTTCTTGACGATAGTGGCGGTGGCGGGCATGGCTTTTCTGGCCAGCTTTTTCAACTTCAACGGTTGGACAAGCGGCGTATGGCCAGGACTTGGGCTTTTGAGCGCTGCCGGAATTGGCATGGGTGCCACCGTTGCCGGGTCGCACTTCCGGCACGCCAGTCAGATGCTGGCCGGCCGGCTTGCGGCGAGCGAACAACGGCAGCGTGCGCTACTGATTGATTGCGAGGAAACTGCGCGGAAACTCGCGAATAGTGAAACCGTGCTGCTGTCCGCCTCGGGCGCGAAGTCGCAATTCCTTTCCAGCATTTCACATGAAATCCGCACGCCTTTGCATCTGATCCTGGGATCCGCGGAGCTGCTCGACGAAACTCAACTTGATCCGCAGCAGCGTGAGTATCTGGCCGTGATGCGCAATAACGGCACCTCGCTGCTGCACCTGCTCAGCAACATTCTCGATCTGACGAAGGCCGAGAGCGGCCGGCTGGCGCTGGAGCCCGCCGAATTCGATCTCGAAGCGCTGATCGACGAAGCCGCGGAGGCGATGAGAGTACGGGCCAGTATCAAGGGGCTGGAGCTTGTCACACAGATAGCGCCGGACACTCCGTCCCGCGTGATCGGTGACGCGCTGCGCACCCGGCAGATTCTAATCAATCTAATCGGCAACGCGATTAAGTTTACCGAGTGGGGTGAAGTTGTCGTCAGCGTCGGCCGCGAGACCGGTTCCGCCAACCCTATGATGCTGCATTTCACGGTGCGCGACAGCGGTATTGGTATCTCCTCACATCAGCTTGAAGAGATTTTTGGCAGTTTTACTCAAGCCGATTCGTCAACCGCGCGGCGTTTCGGCGGCAGCGGTCTTGGTCTCGCGATTGTGAGAAGATTAGCGGACCTGATGGGTGGCAAAGCATGGGCGGAGAGCAGGCCCGAAGGCGGCAGCACCTTTCATTTCACTGCACGATTCTTCGCTACGGAAGCGCCAGCCGTGGACGCATTCGGGCGCCTGCCAGCGCGCGTCTTGGTGATCGATGACAACCCTGCATGCCGTGAGGCCGTGCGCGAGATGCTGACGCGGGCTGGGGCGTCAGCCGAATTAGTTACCAATGGGCAAGAGGCGCTTTTATGTGCGCGAGCGGCGGCCGCCGCAGGTCATCCGTTTGACGTGATCCTGCTCGATTCGCGAATCCCAGGCACTGACAGTTTTGCTGTCGCACGGCAGCTAGGCAGGGTTTGCTGCGAGTCCGGCAAGATCGTGATGATGCTAACGGCCGACAATCTCAATCCACAACTGGCGCGGCTGCACGAACTCGAAAACGCCAGCCACGTAATCAAGCCGCTGCGCCGGATAGAGTTGCTCGGGGCGATCACCGACGCATTGCGCTCCAGGGAGCGGCTCGGAGGTGCTGCGGCTGCCGCCGTACCGGCCCCGGGGCTCGCGAACGGTAAGGCCTCGGAAGCGGCCGGAATGGAGTATCCGCGCCGGATACTTCTGAGCGATGACTCAATCGACAACCGGATGCTGATCAAGGCGTTTTTCAAACGGCTGCCTTATGAAATTGATGAGGCGGAAAATGGCGAGATTGCACTGCGCAAGTTCAAGGATAGCAGCTACGACGTTATTCTGATGGACTTGCAGATGCCGGTGATGGATGGGCTGACAGCGACACGCGCGATACGCGCCTATGAAGCATCCAGTAAGCTGGCGCCAACACCAATCATCGCTTTAACCGCTTCGTCTCTTACGGAGGACGTCCAACAGAGTCTCGCGGCTGGAGCTGATGCTCACGTCACGAAGCCAATCACCAAAGCGGCCCTGATCAAAACTGTGAACAGCGCAACGCGGAGCGCGGTGGCGGCGGCTGCGCCCTCTGCCAACGCCGCCTGATTCGCACCGGGTCAAGGAGCGGCTGACGGCAGCATCTAACGCGGCGGTGCACCTTGCAGAGGAGGGACGCCCGCTCGTTTGGCTAATCAGCGAAAATCTGAAGGAGGATTCAGGCTGGACGGACTGGGGCGGCTATCTCCTCAGGATTTACTTCAACGAAACTGACGCCATCGATAGTGCGGGCGACGTCACCGACAAGCCGGTCCCACGGTGGCACAAGGCCGGGTCCGGTCACGTGTACGAATCCGCGTTCGCATACAACTTCGACCGGCGCCTGGCCGATCTTCGGATGGATCATGAGGGCGGCGCGAACCTGGGCGGCGAGAGCCGTGTCTTGAAGCAACCCGCGCTGCTCGGGAGTTGCCTGGCGATCAAGTTCCTCCGCCGCGAGCGCCAGCAAGTCAGTCACGACTGGCAGAGGGGTGGCGAAAGTATTGATCGTGAGATGGTGGACAGCAGGATCTTCGAGATCGACGTCAAACAAGGTCTGAACGCGTGCGCGAACTTCGCGGTCGTAATCGCGGACGCGCCGCTCCGCCGCCGCAGCCGACAAATTTTCCTCACGCATCACTTCAATGACCCGCAACTTGATTGGACCGGCCAGCCGGACGCGCAGGCATTGGCCATAGTCAGGCATCAGATGGCCGACTGAGCGGCCGTAGAGAATCACCCGCCCGCGAGCCATTTCCTTGAGTGCGACAGCGCGGAACAGCGGAACGAAGCGCTGCGTGTCCGTCTTGAGCCGCTCCCAGAAATGGGGGCGGCGTTCGTCGGCAATCACTGCCTGCTCGGGCGTGACGCCGTAGATGCGGGAGGCGGTCGAGATGAGGTCGTCCGCCGTCAGAAAGCGATAGCCGAGCCGGTCTGAGAGCAGGCGGCCGAGTTCAAACGCACGAGTACCTGGATACTGCGTAATCGCAATTATAGCCATCGGTGTCCCCCGACACGCCCCAAGCTGCCACAATCTTAAGAGCTTATGAAGTTGCAGGTCAATCCAACCTGGCCCACGCCTGGTTTTGTTGCCGCTTCCCATCGCGATCGTACCGCAGTGGGCGCGATCGGCCTGATGCGAAGGGAGCAAGCCTGGATGTTCCATCGAATACCGATCATCCTTGGGACTCGGCCGAGAATGCAAGCAACGAAAAGCTTGGACGGGCGCCGATCCTCTGTTCCCGATTTGGCGCAAAGGGCAAAAGGGGATACACTTCACACTTCATTGGGACGGCCCAAAATGCCGTAATAGCCGAAGCGGATCAAAGTGAAATCGAGTGAGGAGTGAGCCGCCGGCTGGCCGATATCCATTTAGTAAAACTCACCGGTTTGGATTCGTATCAATAAGAAAGGTTAGTTCAGATGCTTGCGTTCGATGAGATCGGCTTGGGCAAGATTTCTGATCGGGTATTGGCGGGAGAGGAACTTCCTCGGCATGAAGCCGCAGCGATCGTGAACTGCCCCGACGAGCGGCTAAGCGGCTTGCTGCTCGCCACGCGCAAGGTGCGCGAAGCGTATTTCGGAAAACGGGTAAAGATTTGCATGCTGCGCAATGCGCAGAGCGGGATCTGTCCGGAAGATTGCGGATACTGTTCACAATCGCGCATTTCAAAGGCTGACATTCCGGTTTACAAACTGCAGAGCGTGGAGCAGCTCGTTGAGGGTGCCCGGATAGCCGTAGAGAACAACGCACGCCGCTACTGCATGGTGGCCAGCATGCGCGGACCTTTAGCGGCCGATGTCGAGCATTTCGGGCGTGCCTGCGAGTCCATCCGAAATGAGTTTCCCAAGCTCGAAATATGCCTATCTGTTGGACTACTCAGCGAGCAACAGGCGCGTGTGCTCAAAGCTCGCGGAGCCGGATGGATCAATCACAACCTTAATACCAGCAGGCGCTTTTATCCCATGATC
>DATJUF010000088.1:0-4232 GCA_035502655.1 Binataceae bacterium (SeqCode) | reverse complement strand
ATGACTCCCCAGTAGCTGCCGAGGCTCCTCGCGAAATCTCAAGCTTGGCCCATTTCGCGGGACAAGATGAGAGCGTGCAGAGCAAAAATAGCGGCGGATCAATTTCAAAAGGGGTGACGATTAACCACGCAGCGTTGTATGCTAACGTCCATATTTAACGTCCGGCGTGGGGTTTCTGTACCCGAAACTTTAGACTCGGGCACCCGCGCGGAAGCTGGCAGTTAATCCGCTATCGCGCTAAGTTTCCTAGCCGAGGCGCCAGCGATTGATTGCCCCCGGCTGCTGACCCGATGATAAGCGAGAGGTTCCGCTATGACTCAAATTGAAGCTGCACGCCAAGGCGTGATTACTCCCCAGATGCTTGAAGTAGCCGAGGACGAAGGTCTTGGTGCCGAAGAGATTCGGGCGCTTGTTGCAACTGGTGAGATCGTTATCCCGCACAACCATCACCACGGCTTCCGAGCGATTGGCATCGGGCGGCGGCTGCGCACCAAGGTCAACGCCAATATCGGCGCTTCCAACTTCCATCAGCTAATCGATGAAGAAGTTGAAAAGCTCTACACCGCAGTCCGCTTTGGCGCCGACTCCGTGATGGATCTCTCGACCGGCACCGACCTCGACCGTATTCGCGCCGAAATCCTCTCGCGATGCAGCGTTATTCTTGGCACGGTGCCGATTTACCAGGTTGCCTCCGAGCGTTCGATTATGGACCTCGATGCGCCCTTCTTCCTCGAAGTGATCGAGCGCCAAGCCCGCCAAGGCGTTGACTATATGACGCTCCATTGTGGCGTTACGCGCGAAAGCGTCGGAATATTGCGCCGGCACAACAGGATCGAAGGTATCGTCAGCCGCGGCGGAGCGCTCCTCGCTGCATGGATCGAGCGTACCGGCAAAGAAAATCCCCTTTACGAGCATTTTGACGAGGTGTGCGCGATCTTGCGCGAGCACGACGTTACCATCTCGCTCGGTGACGGCCTCCGTCCTGGCGCTACCGGCGACGCGACTGATCGCGGCCAACTCGCCGAATTACTGGTGCTCGGCGAATTGACGGAACGCGCCCGCGCCCTCGGCGTGCAGGTGATGATCGAAGGCCCTGGCCACGTCCCCCTCGACCAGATCGAAGCCAACGTAAAGCTCGAAAAGCGTGTATGCAGCGGCGCACCTTTTTATGTCCTCGGTCCCCTGACCTGCGACGTCGCTCCGGGCTACGACCACATCACCGGGGCAATCGGTGGCGCGATCGCCTCCGCAGCGGGCACTGATTTCCTCTGTTATGTCACCCCGGCTGAGCATCTGCGTCTGCCCGACCTTGACGACGTGCGCGAGGGCGTTATCGCGACCCGCATCGCCGCCCACTCTGGTGATTTGGTCAAGGGCGTCCGCGCCGCCAAGGTGTGGAACGACCAGATGTCGCGCTATCGCAAGGCGCTCAATTGGGAAGGCATGTATGCGATGGCGATGGATCCCGACAAGGCCCGCCGCTACAAAGAGGAAAGCGAGGCCGCCGGCTCCAATGTCTGCACGATGTGCGGTTCGCTATGCTCGGTCAACGTCGATAACGCCGCGATCAAATTCACGCGCCGGCGCGCCCTCGAACAGGTCGAAGTAAATGCCGCGGCAGGTTGAAGAATTACGCAAAGGCGGCATCCTGCCGGCCTTCAACGTGGTCCTGCGCGATCAGCACGGCGCGGCGCGCCGCCTGCTCGATTTTGTCGGGACGCCGCTCGTCTTGTTCTTCTATCCAAAGGACGAAACGCCAGGCTGTACTATCGAGGGCAAGGAGTTCCGCGACCTGCACGGCCACTTCACCGAGCTGGGCTGTGCAGTAATTGGCGTCAGCACCGATTCGGTGGCCTCACATCGCGCGTTTGCTGCCAACCACGGCTTTCCCTTTATCCTGCTATCCGACGAGCAGGGTGAACTGGCGCGTGACTTCGGCGTGCTCGGCGATGGCGCCGCCGAGCGCGCGACATTTGTCATAGATCGTGACGGCCGGGTCGCTCGCGTCTTTCACGATGTGAACCCGCGCGGCCACGCCGAGAAGGTACTAGGTTTCGTTCGCACCCTGATCGAATCTCACCTGATGATCGGCGGCTGATCGGTGATTAGGCCGAATTACAGGAGCGAGCCGCGGAAAGGTTCGTCCTGGACCGGCGGGTGTTGAAGCAAGTTGATGGCCCATCGGCGGGCTTGGCGCAGAGCCTCCTCGGCGCGCTTGAACAGCCGCTCGCGCTGCATCGTATTCCAGACATAAACCTCAACCGAGGGCTCGTCGCTCAATGTGATATCGATCATCCAGTCGTCGAGTTGGGGTCCGCAAATCAGCAGACGCACCAAACGTCCGTGGTCGAGTACGATGCCGCGCGCCTCACGGGGTATCCGAAACTCTTCCTTGACGCGCTTGACGAGGCGTGGCGGATAATGCTCCTCCGTCATCGGGACATAGGCCCATTCGCCCTGTCGTGGATTTGCCGCGCGCGCGATTCGTAGGTTATTGTCGGTAAGGTCGTCCTTGGCGCGGTCCTGATCGTAGTCTTTGGCGACAGTGTAGAACGCCATCGCGACTGGCAACTGTGGAAGTTCGGTCTCGGATTTGACCTGTTTAGGTCGCTTGACGTTGGTCTCTACCCACCATCGATTATCGACATTGGGCTTATTCGGCATCGTTATCGACCGTTCCTAGGGTCGCGGAGACGCAGTTAGTGCGCGCTCGCTATCTTTGCTGCCCGAATTGAGCAACGGCCCGGTACGACATCTTTGCTTGGGCGTCCTTTTTCATTAACAGCGGCGCGCCGATTTGGTGTGCGCGTACCGAAAGGCCTATTGGCGGCCCGGACAGCACTCGTCCGGTGCGGCCCGATACGCTTGATAGTGTTAATCCGGCGAGTGGCTTGAACCGATCCGCGCCGAGTTGTGCGGCGCAGGCCCCGCACCATTCGATGGGTAAACGCCTCAGCCTTGCGTTCGGCATCGGTCCAGAAAAGGTAATGAGCCAACTCGTGATAGACGGTTTGCACCCACATCCGTTCGCTTTTGTAGATTCGTCCGCGCTTCCAGTTCTCGGGATGGACCAGGTGAATGCGGCCGTCCTCGAAGGTGCGTCCTGCCGTCTTGCCCCAATCGATATACTCGTACCATTCGATACGCGGCTGGCGCAGATGGTAATAGCGGCAGAATTCTGAGATAGCGCGGCGGAAAGCGGTTGCGCGATTCGCGCGGAAAAACTCGACGAGATTGCGGTCCATCTCGCGACGCCTTTCGACGGGTGGCAGTAACATTCGCACTGATTCAGGCCTCCAGACGTATCGACCCGAATCATATTGAGGGCGGCCTCGAACAGTCAACCGACCATGCTAGCGTGTTGCTAAGACATGATAAGAGAGTCTAATAGCTATCCATTATTCTTAGCCTCGAAGACCGCCAGAACGCCTCGACGCTGACCATGCACTCGCGAGACGGCGGTTAACCGTGACAGGCGAAGCTCGATGAGCGCCGGCTGCCACTTAGGCAAAATCGGCGCCGGTTAGAACGTATGCAAGCTGATCAAGAGCGGACCGCAGCGAGACGCGGCGGCTTGCGCCGGCGTACCCGGTTCGCAGTCATGTGCTGCGCACGGCTCGACTCCTTGAGGCGAAGGCGCCCACTTCCGCCGAGGCGGTTTTGCATGCCCAAGCCGATCACCAGGCTGGCGAGCCGCTCTCTCAGCATATCCGGGTCGATTCCGAGCGCGTCACAAACGCTGTCAAAAGAGAATGGATAGCTACGCCCGTGAGTGGTGACCCATTGGCCGGCTTCGGCAAAGGCGCGCCGTTTGCGCGCGCTGCCCATCCGATTCCAACCCTGAAGAATGTTTATCGCGTCCACCAGCACGGCGAGCATAAGGCGCTGCTCGGCGCACAATCCGCTCCCGCCCATACTTCCGAAGAATTGGCATGGCAGGATGACGTCGGTGAAGGCAAGCGGGTCACTCTGGTCGAATTGGCGTTCCGGCTGATGCGACAAGTTGTCACTCCTTTTCAGCGGGACGGCACGGACCGATATCGGACTATCGTCGCGAAGCCGAATCCCCCCGGTTAGCTAGCGGCGAAACCTCTAAACTTAAGATGCTTATATCATCGGCTACACGCTGTTACAAGTGTTTTAAGATGTAAATTATGGCAATTAGCTGTCACAACATGATATGACAGAAAATTGCCACACAGCTGTCACTCATGTGCGCATCGAACAACTTC
>DATJUF010000087.1:0-4637 GCA_035502655.1 Binataceae bacterium (SeqCode) | reverse complement strand
GAGGCGCTGCGCAGGACTCCTTCCCGTTCGAGACGCTCGATTTCCATCGGTGAAAAACCGAGATAGGACTTAAGCACGTGGCGGTTATGCTCTCCCAGCAACGGCGCCTCGATTTCGAGCGGTTGCGGGAAGGCCGAGAAGCGCAAGGGAATACCTGGAATCTGGAAATCGCCAATGATGCGATCATGCACCGTCCGCACAGTGCCGCGTTCAATCAAATGTGGATGGTTCATCGCCTCCTCGACCGTCAGCACTGGCGCATTGGGGATGCGCGCTTCGCGCAAGGCCGCAGTCGCCGCATCCCTGTTGGCAAATCTCATCAGCCATTCGCTGATCGCGCCGTTCACCAGCGCCCGATTGGCGACACGCGCGACGTTATCGAGACAGCGGGGATCGCTGATTAATTCGTCGCGGCCCATCGCCCGGCATAGCGCCGCCCAATGGTTATCCTGAAAGGCGAAGATCCAAAGCGACCCGTTGCGGGTGCGGAAGAGTCCGGCCGGCGACAGCGCGCCGATCTGGTTGCCGATACGCTCGACGCGCCGCTCGCCGCGGCTGGCGCTGACCATCTCCACCGCCATGTCGTGGTAATGGAAATAGGAATCGAGTAGAGAGATATCGAGATGCTGGCCCTCGCCGGTGCGTTCGCGATGCAACAAGGCAGTGACCACGGCCGCATAGGCGTGGACACCGGTTGAGACGTCGCCGATCGCAAGCGCAGGCGGATAGTAGTCGCCGCCGTCCTCGCCGCTCAGCGAAGTGACCCCAGCGTAGGATTGCCCGATAAAATCGTAGCCGGGTTCGGGCGCCAACGGCCCTGATTGGCCGAAAGTCGAGACCGAGCACATGATGATTTTGGGGTTAAGCTCGCGAACCGTTTCGTAGCCGAAACCCATCCGGCCAATGACGCCGGGGGCGTAGTTCTGCACAAGCACGTCTACTTGCGGCACCAGGCTACGGATGATGGCGTTGCCTGCGGGATTTTTAGCGTCGACGCACACGCTCATTTTGCCACGATTCTGCTGCACGAAGTAGGCACTCCGCCCATCCTTGATGTAAGGAAAGTTGCGGCAGAGGTCGCCGTTCGGGGCGAGCTCGATCTTAATAATCTCAGCGCCCATCTCGGCCATGAGCTTGGTGACCGTCGGGCCAGCGACAAACTGCGTGAAGTCCAGAACCTTGTAACCGTCGAGTAGATGTTTGAGGGTAGTCGTGCTCATGGCGATGGCCTCCTGAGAGTCGCGGTCAGGTCGTGACCCGGGGCGGGCCCGGATAACTGCATTGCGCTGAAACGTAGCGCCGGTTGATTCCGGAATGCAAAGGCCGCGAATCAGCGGATAACTGCAGCTTCGTCCAACCGGCGAGGCGGCTGGGCAAAGATTAGGAACGGCAAGCGGATTTAGGACCCACTGTCACCGTTAGCGAGAGCGATAAAATCGGCGAGGTGGATAGCGCGGGTTTTCGCTCCGCGGCGGCGCAGCTCGGCGGCAATCTGTAATTCGCATCCAGGATTGCCGAGCACAACATAGTCCGCACCAGTCGCTTCAATATTATCGGCCTTGCGCCTTACCAATTCGCGCGCCATCGCGGGTTCGATGAGGTTGTAACTGCCAGCCGAGCCGCAACATAAGTCGGAATCGGCCATTTCGACGAGCTTTACTCCGGGAATCGAGCGCAGGAGCGTACGCGGGGTCTCGCGGATGCCGAGACCGTGCGCCAGATGACACGAATCGTGATAGGTGACCGTAGTGTCGAAGTTACGAACGGTTTGTTCCTTGCTCGCCAATAGCATCGTACTCAGGTCGCCAACCCGCGCCGATACGCTGCGCGCTTCCTCAGCCAATGCGCGATCGTCTTTGAGCAAGTCGCCATAGGCTGCAATTACCGCGGCGCAGCCGGAGGCCGCGGAAAGAATTTTATCGGCACCTGAACGGATGAAGGCTCGAACATTAGTGCGGGCGAGTTCCAGCGCGCGCTCACGATTGCCATTATGAAGATCGAGTGCGCCACAGCACACAGTGCGATCTAAACGGCGGACTTCGTAGCCGGCTGCCGCGAGCGCCCGCTCAGTATTGTAATTCTCCGATGGAGTCAGCACTTGCGCGACGCATCCGTGATGGACAACTGCTGAGCCGGCGGCTGGGTTCCGATCAGCCGCCATATCAGTCATCTGTGGGCGCCTCCTGGCCGCGAGCGGAGGCAGCAGGTTGAGCCATTCGCGCAGCGGTCCCGGCGCGAGCCGTTCTATCACTGGCCGCAGTCCCAGCCGCTCGGCAAGCGTGAGCGGCGCCAGTAGGGCGCGCAGGCGGCGCGGATAGGGAAAGATTGCACCGATCATCCGGTTACGCAGGCGGTCGCCAAATGAGCGGCGATAGTTGTGCTCGATATATTCGCGCGCCTTCTCAATCAGCTTGCCGTAATGCACGCCCGACGGGCACGCGGTTTCGCAGCCTCGGCATTCGAGGCAGAGGTCGAGATGGCGCACGGCGTTGGAATCGAGTTCGAGCGTGCCGTCTGCCAATGCTTTCATCAGGTAGATGCGGCCGCGGGGCGAATCCATCTCGGCGCGCGTAACGGCGTAGGTCGGACAGGATTCGAGGCAGAGCCCGCAGTGAACGCAATCGAACAACAACTCGTAATCGACCACGTCGCGGACGAGACGCGCAGGCTCGGAATCGAGCCTCACCGCGCTGGACAGGCCAGCATCGGTGGCCTTGGGCATTGAAGAAGTTGCGCTTGATGGCATCGGCCGGCTCACAATCCTCCGACGAAAGATCCAGGGTTGAAGATGCCGCGCGGATCGAACGCGGCCTTGAGGCGGCGCATAAGCTTCAAGGCGGCTGGTGATGGATCGTCGAAAATCGCGACTTGCGCGCGGGCTTCTGGTGGTAGCCGCAGCACCCGCAGAATACCGCGAGCGGAGTGCACGGCCTCGCGCCAGCGCGAAACCGTAGCGGCGATTGCTTCAGGTGCGAGATTGCCGTTGGCCTCTTGCCTTGGACCCTCAAACAATTGCGCGACTCCATTGGCAGCATGTGCGCGAAACTCGCTGGCACAAGCTTCAAGGACAGCCGGCAGTTCGGTGTGAGGCACCGCTATTTCAGCGGCCAGTGGCCCGATGACGGCCTCCTGATCAACGAAATCGCGCAGGCGCTCGTAGGCTGCGAACGCCTCTTCACCATTTTTGAAAGTGGCGTCGCCGAGCATGAGGCTAACCTGATCGCGCAGATACGCCACTTCCGGTTCATTGCCCGCCAATCCGGCAATAACGAGATACCTACAGTCATATTCGAGTGCACGAGCGCCCAGGCTGCTTACGACTTCGAGATGAACCAAGGGCCCAATGTCGCGCAGGCGCATCGCCATTGCCAAAGCGTCGTCACGTGTATCGTACCTGCCACAGGCCATCACGTAATTTGCCGGGACCGGGCGTAACTTGAACGTTGCCTCAGTGATAATGCCAAGCGTGCCGCAAGAGCCGGTCAGCACCTTCATCAAATCATAGCCGGCGACATTTTTAACGACGCTGCCGCCGCTATGAATCAAGCGTCCCTGATGGCCGATGAAGCGAACGCCGATTAGCAGGTCGCGCACCGTACCTTCCGACAGGCGCAATGGACCTGATCGCGCACCACCAATCAGCGCGCCGATAGTAGTGAGTTCAGGCCGCGGTGGATCAACCGGCAGCCGCTGGGCGTGGGTTAGCGCTAGCGCATTGAGCGACGGAAGCGTCAGCCCGGCCTCGACCGTGATTGTCATGTCGTCAGGCTCGTAAGCAATGATGCGATCGAGCCGGGCCAGCGATATGCCCAGCTCGGCGGGTGCGGCACGAAGTTGCGCGAGAGTGCGAGCGGCGCCGAAAGGGGCCAGCGCGATACCGTCGCGCTCGCATTTGCGCACGAGTTCAATCGCTTCACCGAGGCTCTCCGGCTCGGCGATCACCAACGCCGCCCGGCTCTCGTAATGTGGCAGGCGGATGCGCCCGCGGCCGAGCGTACGCTCGATATCACGTGCAACAGGTGTAGCGGAATCATTCATGCCTGTTGAAACTTTCCTGGTCGAAATGCGACGCCGCTCAAAGTGCCGCCTGCCGGTGTGGCGCGGTCACCTCGACGCATGCTCCCGGCATCGGGATGACTTTGTTGGGATTCGATCGTTCATGCGGGTCAAATACACGGCGCAATTCGCTCATCACAATCAAATCGTCGGGAGAGAACAGAAGTGGCATCTCGGCCATTTTCTCCGCGCCGATACCGTGCTCGCCGGTCAGAGAACCGCCCATCGCCACGCACGCCTTGAGAATATCGCGGCCGGCTTCTATCGCCCGGCTCACTTCACTCGGATTGCGTTCGTCGTAAAGCACGATCGGGTGGATATTGCCGTCGCCGGCATGGAATACATTGCCGATTTTGAGATTATGGCGAATGCTGATTTGCGTGATCGCCCTCAGGATATCCGGTAACCGCGTTCGCGGAACCACGCCGTCCTGAGTCGCATAGTTCGGAGCCAGGCGGCCAACCGCACCAAACGCACGTTTACGCGCTTTCCACAATGTCGCGCGCTCAGCCTCGTCGCGAGCCACGCGGACCTCGCGCGCGCCGGCTGCCTTCGCCAGCTCTGTCACCCGCTGAGCGCCG
>DATJUF010000086.1:0-2427 GCA_035502655.1 Binataceae bacterium (SeqCode) | reverse complement strand
AACTTGATCGCCGAGCCAAGCGCGAGCGCATTCTTGCGGCCGGGATAAGCGCTTTGGCGAACCAGTCCGCGCGACTCGAGTTCGGAGTCGGCAGCGACCTCGTCAATCGTGCGGACGGGGGCGCAGGGAACACCATGCTTGATTAGTAATTCGACCAGTTGATTGCGCGTCGAGTTGCGGGTCCATGCGCCGACGATTGCATCGACCTCGTCGATAATCTGATAGCGGCTGCGATGCTCGCGGTAACGCGGATCGTCGAGCAGATCAGCACGATTCATCAAACGTGCGAGCCGTTGCCAATGATCCTCGGTGAGGCAGTAGATGAGAATATCGCCGTCGGTAGCGGGATAAGTATTGGAAGGGCAGGCGCTGGGATGGCGATTGGCGAGGCGCGGCAGCGTGATGCCGTCGTGGGCAGCCGCAATCATGCCGCCGGTAGCAGGAACGCATACGTCGAGCATCGCGACTTCGACCTTGCGCCCGCGTCCGCTGCGTACGCGCTCGAACAGGGCCGCGATGATGCCAGCCGCGAGATGCATGCCGGCGCTGGTATCGATCAACGCGGCGGTCGCGCGTACGCCTGGGCGGTCGCCGTAACCGGTCATACTGACGATGCCGGAGGCGGCCTGCACGGTGAAATCCATCGCGCCGAGATTGGCCCAGCGGCTATCGGCGCCGTAACCCTTGCATGAGGCGTAGATCAGGCGCGGAAAGTGGTCCGCAAGATCGCCGTAGCCAAGGCTGAGGCGTTCGAGCGCGCCGGCTGCGTAGTTCTCGACGAGGACGTCGGCGTCTTCGAGCAGGCGCATCAGGATTGCACGGCCGTCGGGGTGTTTGAGGTTGAGGGAGAGAGACTTCTTATTGCAATTGAGCATCAGCCAGCCGGAATTGACGCCACCAGGGTTAGGCGGACGCTTGCGCAGGAACTCGCCTTCGCCGGGCGGCTCGACCTTGATCACCTCGGCGCCGAAGTGGGCGAGTTGCAGCGCGCAGTAGGGACCGGCATAAATCTGCGCCAATTCCACGACGCGGATACCGTCGAGCGGCAGGCTCATCGCTCGTGCTCCTTAGTTAATGCTCCATAGCTAGCCGCGGTGTACATCAGTATTTGGCGATGACCTTTCGGCTGAAGTCCTCGATCATCTCGCGTCCATGCGGATAGACCACCTGAATCGAGATCTGCTTCAACCCGGCGGCTTCGAGCGCCTTGATGCGCTCGATGATCTCTTCGGGGGAGCCAGTCAGGGTCATCGCACGGATGAGATTTTCGTCAACGTATTTTTCTTCGCCCGGCTTCATATAGACCAGGTGGCCTTCGTGAACGTCGAGATAGCGGCGGTCGGCGGGCGTTTTGCTGTTGGCGATATACTCGTCGCGATAGCGTTGCCATAGACGGCCGAGTGATTCAGGAATTCCGCTGGCGACGGCCGACTGCTCCCAGAGGGCATGGAGGAAGACGATCGCAAACGGACCCATCTGCTCGATCACGCGGGCGGAGTCCGCCTTTTCGCCATCACGCAGAACGCATCCGGTGGTGAGGATGGCCGTAGGGAAGTTCTTGAGATCCTTGCCGGCTTTGGCGGCACCTTTTTTCACCAGACTAAACTTTTCGCTGAAGCGTTCGGGTCCGGATATGACGGTCATCCAGCCGTCGCCGATCTCACCGGCCAGTTCGAGGACCTTGGGACCGTCGGCGGCGATATGAATCGGAATCTGGTTTTTTAGATTGATGAAGCCGCGATCCTGATGGAGCAGGCGAATCCAGCGATCGCGCTTGCCCTCGTGATAGAGGACCTCGTCGCCGTGGAGCAGCTTACGCACCATCCCGACATAGCTGCGGAGGCGATCGGCGGTAATCGGCGGCAGGCCCATCGTATTGCGGCCGGTGAATCCGGTGCCGATGCCGAGAATTGTGCGGCCAGGCGCGAGCAGGTTGATAGTGGCGATGGAATGGGCCGTTACCGGCTCGATCCGGTTGGAGGGAATAGCGACGCCGGTGGCGAGACGAATGCGTTTGGTATGCTCAGCCGCCAGCGCCATCGTGACGTAGACGTCGCTGTAAAGCATCTGCGAGTCATAGAACCAGCATTGGACGAAGCCGTTGTCCTCGGCGATGACGAGGTCCTTCCAGGCGTCGGGACGGGCGGGATAGGCGATTGCAAATTCCATCGGCAAGAGCTCCTTGAGGCGTGAGACTGTAATCGCCGCGGGTGGAGGCAAAAGTCAAGCGCCCGATACAACTCAGCGGAATCTAAGTTCTCGCGGAAGGATGGGGAAAAAAGTAAAGGCGGGTGTTTGGAACACCCGCCCCTTCAACTGTGTCTAGCGATTATTTGCCAGACGGGGTTAACGGCATCTGTACGGATGATGATAGCGGAAGTGCCGATTGCTGCATGCCCATGAGCGGTGCCAGTAGGCCAGCGTCAG
>DATJUF010000085.1:0-11073 GCA_035502655.1 Binataceae bacterium (SeqCode) | reverse complement strand
ATAGCGTGCGCCGGTCTCGGCACGCGCTGCTCGAGAGGCGGTGGCGCGAGACTCCAGGCCGGCCAGACGGGCCGTCAGGTCCGGTTCGAGTTCTGCAATCGCGGCGATATGGCGTTCGAGGAAACTGCGGGTGCGGGTGCGCTCCTCGAATGCAGCGCGCAGATTATCGAACTCGCTGCGGGCGGCCGCGAGCTCGTTGCGCGATACTGTCAGCGCCGTGGTAAGGCTATCGGCTGCCTCTTGTGCTGTGGCCACCGTCGCGCGTCCCGATTCGATTTGCAGACGCAAATCAGTTTCGCGCGCGCTCTGTTGCTCAAAGCTAGCATGCTGGCAGATCAGACGGCGTCCGGCGGCAAGCCGCTCGAGCTCGATCAATTCGCTGCGGATGGCTTTATAGGCTTCGGCTTTTTTGGCCTGGCGGCGCGCATAGTTAAGCTGGCGTTCGATTTCGCTAAGCACGTCGTCAACGCGCGCAAGGTTTTCCTTGACCCGCTCCAGCTTGCGCTCGCTCATCTCGCGGCGCCCTTTGAACAGGGAAAGGCCGGCCGCCTCCTCGACCATCGCGCGCAATTCGTGCGGCTTGGCCTGGATTATCTCCTCGATGCGGCCTTGCTCAATCAAGGCATAGCCGCGGCTATGGATCTGCACGGCCATGAAAAATTCGGTGATGTCCTTGAGGCGGCATGGGATACGATTCAGCAGGTATTCGGAGTCACCCGAGCGGTAGACCCGGCGAGTGATTGCGACCTCGCTCAGCCCCGTGTACGGCTCGGGGAAGATCGCGCCGTCTTCAGCTTCGAGCAGAAGGCTGACCTCGGCCATCCCGGCGGCGGCGTTGGCGTCGTTACCGGCATAGATGAGGTCTTCTGAGCTTTTGCCACGCAGACGGGTTGGTGCCTGCTCACCGAGCACCCAGCGGATAGCGTCGATAACGTTGGACTTACCACAACCATTGGGACCCACAACGGCGGTGACGCCGGGGCTGAAAGTGATAATCGTAGGGTCAAGAAAGGACTTGAAGCCGACTAGTTCGAGGCTCTTGAGACGCATTCTGGGCCATCCTCCACCAACTCCGCCACCATTCATGAGGATATCCCAGCACCGGTGGGATGGGTCAACAGTTCCGCAACCGGTCGTGGGCTATCTCAATCAACACACCCCTCAGGGTGTGGCAGGGCGCCTGTCGATGAATGGTTGGCTTCAGCCGGGCAGGAGTTCTGTGTTCCAGTAGGCGGTATCGACGGTCGTGAGGAAAGGCATCCACTCGCGATAGCGCCGCAGGCTGAACATCTCGGTGCTGAATGGAGTCCATTGCGGACGCGATGGCTTGTGAATAAGAGGCATCCGCGCTTCTTCCGGAGTCTGGCCGCCCTTGCGCCGATTACAGGCGTGGCAGGAGCAAACAACGTTTTCCCAAGTTGAGAGGCCGCCGCGCGAACGTGGGATAACATGGTCGAGGTTGAGTTCGGTGCGGGGAAGCCGGCGTGCGCAATACTGGCAGGTATTGTTGTCGCGGGCATAGATATTAAAGCGCGAAAAGCGCACATGGCGGCGAGGTATCCGTTCATAGGCTGTCAAAAGCAGAACGCGCGGAACGCGAATCACGCCGCCGACGATACCTACCCGTTCGTGGCCGATTTCCAGTGCGAGCGCGCCCCAGCTTTCGAAGTCAAAGGTCCGGTACTGTTCATCGACGGCCCGCGCAACACCTTGGTACAGCAAAGAGAACGCACGCTTAACCGAAGTGACATGAACCGGAAGATAAGAGCGATTGAGCACCAAGACCTTGCTGTTGAGCAGGGCTGTGCCGCTGGGCTGCATCGTCAGGGTTTCCGCAAACGCGGACATCGTTAAAGTCGTAGCTGCTTGCAGACAGGCGAGTCAAGTGCGTGCGTTATTTCTCAACCCTGTGGATAAGTGCCGGATGGCATTCGCCTTGCGGAAGTTCTGATGCCACCGTATTATCGAGTCAGTAAACCACGTCCGGCTGGCCGGAAAGGGCCTGCATTCGCTTGTTTTTCGCGATCGCTGCTTCCTCCAACCTCGGCGTGTCAAACGCTAGGTCTTCTAACGTGCATGCCTGCAGTGCTATCGACACGAGCCGCGCCGCTGGCTGGTTATGGAGCAGGTGAAGCGCGAAATCATCATAAATGCGTCATTTCTCGAGACGCGGGTGGCGGTCTTAGAGGACGCGGTACTGACCGAGTTCTACCTTGAACGCAATCAGAAGCGGAGCCTCGTCGGTAACATATATAAAGGACGGGTAACGCGGGTATTGCCTGGGATGCAGGCGGCGTTCGTCGATATCGGCCTGGAAAAGGCCGGGTTCCTTCATGTCTCTGATTTTCGCGATGAGGTCGAAGCCCTCGGCTCGATGGCCGAAGTAATTGGTGAAGAAGACGTTGAGACCGACTTGGCGGCTGAGGCCGTCGAGATGGCCTCGGTGAACGGATTCGATGCTGACGGCATGGCGGATTCGGAGATCGAGCAGGACGATGCGGAAGAAGACGAGGCGAGCGAAACTCCGGCGGTCCATCTGAATGGGCGTGGACGGCCGCGGCGCAACGTGCGCCGGACGCGGCTGCCGATAGAGCAACAGCTCAAGCGGAATCAGGAGATCATTGTTCAGGTGGCGAAGGAGCCGCTGGGCACGAAAGGCGCCAGGCTCACATCGTTCGTCTCGATTCCAGGCCGGCATCTGGTTTATACGCCCACCAGCAATCATATCGGGGTCTCAAGGCGGATTGAGAGTGCGCAGGAGCGGGCACGGCTGCGTGCGGCGGTCAGCGAGCTACGCGTATCTGGCGGGTTCATCGTCAGAACGGCCTGCGAAGGGGTCAGCAAGCGCGAGATCCAGCGCGATGCGACTTTTTTGAGCAAGCTCTGGGCTTCGATTGTCAAGGCGAGTGAAACGGCGCCGTCGGCGGCACCGCTCTATAGCGACCTCGACGTGGCGCTACGGATAGTCCGCGACCTTTTTTCGAGCGAAGTTGACAAGCTCTGGTGTGATGAATCGGAAACCCATCAGCGAATTGTGGAATTTGCCCAGCTCTACATGCCGCGGCTCAGATCACGAATCGCGCTGTATGAAGCTGAAGAGCCGATCTTCGACCATTTTCATGTCGAAGCACAAGTCGAACGGGCGCTTGAGCGCAAAGTATGGCTCAAGTCGGGCGGCTACCTGGTCTTTGATCAGGCTGAGGCGTTGACCGCGATTGATGTCAATACCGGCCGCTTCGTCGGTAAGCGCAACCAGGATGAGACAGTGCTCAAAACCAACCTCGAAGCAGCCGAGGAGGTAGTCAAACAACTGCGCCTGCGCAATATCGGTGGGATCATCATCGTCGATTTCATCGACATGACGCGCGACGCCGATCGTAAGAAGGTTACGGAAGTGCTGTCGCAGGCGCTCAAGCGCGACAAGGCACGGACATCGATGCTAAAGATTTCGGAACTGGGGCTGGTACAGATGACGCGCAAGCGCACGCGCGAAAGCCTCGAACAGCTATTGACCATGCAGTGTCCGCATTGCGAGGGGCGCCGCGTAGTCAAATCGGTGCCAACGTTGGCGGCCGAGATGATGCGTGCGATCTATCGCACGGCGGGACGCCATCCGAAGGCCGACCTTTTCGTCATCAAGGTAAATCCTGAAGTGGCGCGCTACCTCTACGATGTAGGGGCCAAGGACTTGGGCGCAATGGAGGAGCGGCTGGGCGCGAAAATCGTGCTGCGCTCGACTGAATCGATAGTCGCGGGGGCGTTCGAGGTGGTGCAGGCGACTGTAGCGGCTTAGCCTGCCGGGGCTGATTTATTCTACTTTCTGAACCACTGCTCCCTCACTCGTCGCCAGAACAGAAGAAGTTCGGCTGTCATTAAATTGCCTGGCGCTTCGAGCGCTTTAGCTCGCCCTTTATTCGCCTAGTTTGCGGATGGTTGGGATGACCTTGGCAGCGAAACGTTCCATCGTCGCGAGCACGTCGCGATGAGGAATGCGCCCCCCAGGATTGAACCAGCATACGAGTTGATTGATGCGTGCGCCCTCCCAGATTTTGCCGATGCGCTCGATACATTCCTCGGGCGGTCCGAAGACCGCCATGTTGGCGTCGATTTCTTCCCAGCCTATCGTCGCAGCGCGCTCGCGAACCTGCTTCAGGTAAGCGTAAGAACCTTCGTATTGAGAGCGGTCGCCAAGCTTGGCCTGCTCACCGATAGTCTTGAAATAATGAAACAAAGAAGGGCTATATTCCTCGCGTACGCGCTGCGGTGTCTCGCCAATATGGGTGAAGAATAGCGCGGCGACATCATGTGCCTGGCGGTCATGACCGGCGCGGGCGAGTGCCTCGCGATATTTCCCGATATGGGTGAAGAATCCGGGCATCGGATTTATCGGCGAAGCGGCGAGAATGTCATAGCCGTTAAGCCCGGCGAACTCGGCGGTATCGGCACTGTTGGCCGCAATGCGCACTGGCGGATGCGGCTTCTGCATCGGTTTAGGAACTACAGAAGTTTCGGGAAACTGGAAATGCTTACCACTGTGGGCGAAGCGATCGTGGGTCCAGACGTTGAGAATAATTCCGAGTGACTCCTCGAAACGCTCGCGGCTCTCATCGCGATTTATATCAAATCCCTGAAAGTGCAGTGCGATCGTCCCGCGGCCGACGCCGAAGTCGAGGCGGCCGCCGGTTAGGATATCGACCGTGGCGGCTTCGGCGGCGATGCGTAACGGGTGATGGAACGGGAGCAGAGTAACGCCCGTTCCGAAACGGATTCGGCGCGTGCGCTGTGCCGCGGCGGCCGCTACGAACAGCGGACCGGGCATAATTGAAAATTGGCGGAAGAAGTGGAGTTCAGCGAGCCAGGCGGTATCGAATCCGAGCTTATCGCCATGGATTATCTGTTCGATCGTTTCTTCGTAGCGAACTGGCTCCGACTGATCGGGTGCGCAAGGAAGCTGATAAAAAAGGCCAAATTTCACTGCGGTCTCCTTAAATTTTACGCGATTGGTTCGCAGACTCACAACTGCACGGCCCTCACAAGTGAGGCCTACCTTAACTTTGAGGCAGTCGCTCGCGGACTCAGCGGTAGCTGACGATCTCCAGCAGGTTGCCGTCGGGATCAAGGAAATAGACACAATCGTGGTCGCCCCAATCGATTGGCTGGGCGGATTCCATTCCGGCCTGCGCGAGTTGATCACGCGCACGCTGGAAATCCTCGCGGCTGACGCGGAACGCGTGATGGCTTTGACCCAGCGGATGGCCGATCCGGGCGGCGCGATCAGCCGCGGAAAGAGGAGGGTGGGATACGCGGAAAATCGCGAGATTCTGATCGCCGCATTGCATCAGCACCTGATCGCCGAAGCGCGCAACCACATTCAAGCCGAGAACCTGAGTATAAAAGCGTTCGGCGCGTGAGAGATCACTCACGTCGAGACCGAAATGATCGAGGCGTTCGAGCTTCATCGAAGTAATCCTTGAGCCCCAGCATGGCGCGATCGGCCAAGGTCGGCAAATCAAGCGAGATCGGCGAGCATCAGGCCGCTCAAATATTCGCCCTCCGGATGGCCCAGCAGAACCGGATGATCGGGCGCGGGGCCGAGGTGGGCGAGTATGCGCATTTTGCGGCCGGCTTTCGCATGCGCGATACGGACGGCGCGGACGAAATCCTCGCCATGAAAATGCGCTGAGCAACTGAACGTCATCAGGGCGCCGCCGGGAGCGAGTGCGCGCATCGCGTAAGCGTTAAAATCCGTATACAAATGGGCTGCACGAGCCGCGTCCTTCAGACCTCGTGCAAACGGCGGCGGATCGAGAATGATCAAATCGAAGCGCTCGCTGGTGGTGGCAAGGAACAGTGCGGCGTCGCCCTCGAGCAGATTCACGCGATCGGCGCCGTGGCCGTTGAGCTCAAGATTACGCTGTGCCCAGCCGAGAGCGCGGGCGGAAGTATCGATTGCCGTGACATGCGCGGCGCCGCCCGCCAGCGCGTTTAGCGTAAAGGCGCCGCTGTAACAGCAAGCGTCCAGTACCCGCAGTCCGCGAGCGAAACTGCGGAGATAAAAGCGGTTGTCGCGTTGATCGAGGAAGGCGCCTGTTTTTTGTCCGTGATCAAAATTGACGAGGACGCTGACGCCGTTTTCGTTGACGATAGTTTCACTAACTGGCTCGCCGGCGAGATGGACGAGACGGTCGCCGAGGCCCTCCTGACGGCGGACAGCGCCCTGGCTGCGTTCGATGATCGACTTTGGTGCAATCAGCTTCTGGATCTCGGCTACGATCGCGTCACGCATATGATCAGCGCCTGCAGTTAGAAGCTGTAGCACGGCGACGTCTCCATAGCGGTCGATCACGGCGCCTGAAAGCGCGTCACCGTCGCCATTGAGCAGGCGATAGCAATCTGTTCCGGCAGGGATGATGCGCATGCGCAGTTCGGCTGCGCGCTGCAAACGACAGGCAATGATTTCGTCCGCCGCAGGCGCGCGGTCAAAGGTGAGCATCCGGATAGCGATCGTGGTTTGCGGATTAATATAACCGATGCCTAGAAAATCGCCGCCGATATCGTAGACTTCGACCCAATCGCCGGGTGTGAGAGATGGTGGCTCAGCGCGTCCAATCGCTTGCGAAAAGATCCAGGGATTACCGCTGCGGACCGTACGATCACGTCCCGCGCGTAAAAATATGCGTCCGGCAATAGTCATTGCGGAAGCGTCCTGCTTAAGTCCGCTAAAGTGAGTAACCCGGTTGAGCTCGCATCAGGCGACGGCCGGAATCAGCTCGAAGACTGGATAGCAGCCTGCAACAGCGGCGAATTCGGCTTCGGGCGCGCCGTTTTGTACCTGAAAATAGCGCTGGACGAATTTGGCGTAGCGGGCGAGATAGCTTTTCAGGATCGGCGGACGATCGGCGGCTGGGATTTCGCGAACTTCGAAACGGTCGCGCTTCCAGCCCGCGCACAGAGCGATTCGTCCCGCCGTACGCGCGTTGCGAACCCATTGCGTATTGCCACGCGGCGCCACGACGTACCGGCACCCATCGTATTCGATAATACTGACGGGAGTTGCATAGACGCGGCCGCTTTTGCGTCCGCGCACTTTGAGCAGGTAGTAATCCTTAGGCCCGAGACCAATCCCGACGAACAGGCCTAGGGCGCGATTGAAGAAGGCCTCGAACAGATTCGGTTTGACGAAATTTGGTTCGGCTTGCGCCATTGTCGTTGCACGCGAGCATAGCAGATTCGGCCTGAATTTATGATCCGACTGGAAACTAGATGACGCGGCCGGGGGCTATAGCGGGTTCGGTGGGACGCCGATAGGTGCCAGAGCGGCCGCCGCTTTTCATTATCAGCCGCACGTCTTCGATGACCATTCCGCGATCGATTGCCTTGGCCATGTCATAGATAGTTAACGCCGCGACAGTCGCAGCGGCCATCACTTCCATCTCGATGCCGGTGCGAGCCTGTGTGACCGCGCGAGTCTCGACGTGCAGGCGCGTCCCGTCAGGATCAGGGTGGAAATCCACTTCCACCGATTCGAGGGGGATTTGATGGCATAGCGGGATGAGCTCGAAGGTGCGCTTGGCCGCCATGATGCCGGCCAGACGGGCAGCCGCGAGCGCCTCGCCCTTGGTGAGTGTACCGCCGATAATCGCTGTGAGGGTGGCTGGTTCCATGCGGACTGCACAGCGTGCGACCGCCTCGCGCCGCGTAATCGGTTTGGCGCCGACATCGACCATTCGGACACGGCCGCGGGTGTCGACGTGAGTCAACCGGGCGGTTTTAATGGATTTCGTGCGGCTTCGGGTTTTGGATGCCATCGGGAATAGGCTAGAGCTTATGCCGCTCTGACGCTCGTGTACAATAACGAGAATCCCGCGGCGGCGCGGATGTGGACAAATCAGGGAATGGCGGTGGCTATGGCTGATAAAGCAAATGATCTGGTGATTCTGGGTTCTGGACCGGCGGGTTTGACGGCGGCACTCTACGCGGGGCGGGCGAATCTTTCACCATTGATGATTGAGGGGACTGCGCCCGGCGGGCAACTGACGATTACGACCGAGGTTGAGAACTATCCAGGTTTCGAGCACGGGATCCAGGGACCGGAGATGATGGAGGTCTTCCGGCGCCAGGCCGAACGTTTCGGCATGCGGACGACTTACGGCGAGGCGAGTTCGGTAAATCTGAAGGCGCATCCATTCGAGCTGACGGTTGAAGGCGAGACGATCAAGGCGGAGGCGTTGATTATCGCGACCGGCGCGACCGCCAAGCTGCTTGGAATCGAATCCGAGAAACGCATGATGGGCTACGGTGTGAGCGCCTGCGCGACCTGTGACGGAGCGTTCTTCAAGGACAAGGAAGCGATCGTCGTCGGTGGCGGCGACACTGCGATGGAAGAAGCGACCTTCCTGACGCGCTTTTGCAGTAAAGTGACGATTGTTCATCGCCGCAACCAGCTTCGCGCCTCGAAAATCATGCAGGATAAGGCGCGCAAAAATCCGAAAATCGCCTTCATCTGGGATTCGGCAGTTGACGAGATTCATGGCGAGGCGAAGACCGGCGTGAGCGGTGTGCGGTTGAAGAATCTCGTCTCGGGCGAGGCCAGGGAATTCAAAACTGACGCGGTTTTCATCGCGATCGGTCATCAGCCGAACACGGGAATTTTTCGGGGGCAGCTCGAAATGGACGAACTCGGCTACCTGAAAGTAAAGCCGGGCACAACCTACACAAATATCGACGGCGTATTTGCCGCCGGAGATGTGGCTGATCGGACCTACCGTCAGGCAGTTACCGCTGCGGGTACGGGATGCATGGCAGCGATAGATGCCGAGCGATGGCTTGAAGCGTACCACGCTTAGCCAGATTTGGAACCTTATAGCTTCCCATTAACTGCTCCCGAGACGATTTAAAGCAATAGCTGATGAGTCCCGGACAGCGGCTTATGACTGCGATGGGCCTCGTGGTGGGCTTGTGCGTGGCGGGAGCCGTTGGCTACCGCCTGATCGAGGGGATGTCGTGGCTGGACGGCCTCTACATGACCGTCGTGACGATTACAACCGTTGGGTTTGCGGAAGTTAAGCCGCTCGATTCGGCCGGGCGGTGGTTCACGATGGGCCTGATCTTCACTGGAGTCGGCACGGCATACTATGGTTTCGCCGCGGTGACGGAGGCGGTAGTCGGCGGGCAATTGCGCACGATGGTTGGCAAGACCGCGATGGATCGAAGAATCAGGCAACTCAAAAAGCACATTATCGTTTGCGGCTACAGACGCTTCGGCCGCGTCGTGGTTGACGCATTAAAGCAGCAGCGCAATCCACCGGATCTTGTAGTGGTTGAGATCGACCCGGAAAAGCAGGCTGACCTGGAACGGTCGGGCATGTTCTATATCATTGGATCAGCGCTGGAAGAGGAGGTGCTCGATCACGCCGGAATTCGCGCAGCCAGCGATATCGTGATCGCGACCTCGTCCGACCCGGATAATGTATTTATCAGCCTATCGGCGCGAGAGAAGAATCCGGCGATCAGGATACACGCGCGGGCGGAGAGCGAAGTAGGGGTCCGTCATCTGCACCTGGCAGGCGCCGACCGCGCGATTTCATCTTACAAGTACAGTGCCATGCGGATCGCAGCGGCGATCGGGCGACCCGCGGCACTCGATTTCCTCTCGATAATTTTTCCGGGCGGCAAGGGCGTGAGTATCGAAGAAGTTCGCGTGCTGGAAAGCAGTCCGCTGATTGCCCGGACGATTGCGCAGATTGAACAAGAGTATCCTCGGATGCGGATCGTGGCGATGAAGCGCGGAGGGTCGGAAGAGATTGCGATCGCTCCGGAACCGCAAACTCAATTCGAGACTGATGACCTGCTGATCGCGGTAGGCGTTGAGGATAGCCTCAAGCGGTTGGCCGAGATGGCAGCGTGAATCAACTTCGGCGCCCATATCGCTCCGTTTGATTCCGGAGAGCGTGCTGCAAGAATTTGCCCAAGAGTAATTCTGCGAGATCTAATCGATGAATAATGGCGAAAACAGCGATAAGCAAATCGGGGGGTTCGAGGAGGACATCAAAAGCACTGTAGAAGAGGATCTCCCGAGCGGCCTCAAAAAACCGGAGCCTTTACCCTCATCCGCCAGTGCGACTGAGAAACTGGTTCAGCCTGAGGCAAGCGAAAGCCCATCGTGGGAAGTGCGGTCTGCCGCTGCGATCAAGCCGAAAATTCCTGGTCAGCGTAACTTTACTCTGAGGCTCGGCGAACTGACGATTTTTCTGACCGCGGTGATTGGTGCGGTCGCCCTGGGTCTCGGCATCAGCAGTTATTTCGTAGCGCACCCTTACGTGCTCGCGTACCTGGCGGCATACGGAGCGTTTCGCTTCGCCGATTTGCTGGTGCGCGAGGATGCGACCCTATGGACTGATCGGGCAGGCTTTGCGCGTCGCGTCGCCTATCAATTGCCAATCCTGCTGCTGTTTGCTGTCGCGCCGTTCGAGCGCACCTATGTCTACGGCGCCGAGGCCCCGCGATGGGCGGCAGGCCTCGGCCTCCTTATCGAGCTGGCAGGGCTATGGCTGGCGCTCGGCGCGCGAATCCAGCTCGGCTTTTTCTCGCCGGCCCCACAGGCTGGCAACGGCTCAAAGCTGGTGCGGGGTGGCCTCTATCGCTATATCCGGCATCCGATCTACCTCGGCGAGATACTGGTGCTGATAGCATGGCCGTTCGAGTACGGCGCGCCTTTCACCGAAGTGCTGATGCTGGTCATTGGAGTAATTGTGATCCGGGAGCAGATCCGTTACGAGGAGTCGGACTTGCTGGCGGTTTACGGCGACGACTATGCGCAATACATGCGTGAAACCGATCGCATTCTGCCCAACGTTTGGTGATGCGCCGCGGGATAATTCGGTGGCCATCGTGGACGCAGCGATGAAGCTGGAGGTGACGGTCCACGTATTACTAATTTGCTGGTTGAGCGTCTAGCGAAACCTATGACGACTGAACAATGACATCACTAGCGCGCCGGCTACTGCGATTCGGGATCATCATTGTTTTAGCCGGAGGCCTGTATTATCTCGGTGGCAAATACCTATGGCCGCC
>DATJUF010000084.1:0-22006 GCA_035502655.1 Binataceae bacterium (SeqCode) | reverse complement strand
GCCGCCGAGGGCCGCGTTAAAGGCGGCCTGGTTGAAATCGGGACCCCATAGTGCGACCAACGGTAGCATCAGAAGGCTGGGCCCGATGCCGTAGGCGACATAACTTCGCCCTGCGACGTGGGTCAGCTCCATATAGCTGGGCGGATCGATGAGGCTGAAGCGGCCATGGAGCATCGCCCATGCGAGGAGGACATGGGCATTGAAGGCGGTCGGCTTAGCGCAGCCGGCAATCTCGTAGAGGCGCCAGAAGAGTAGAACGATTAGCCAGAAGATCGCAGGGTGATCGCGGCTGTGAGCGGGAGCGGCAGCGGCAGGGGATGAGGAGGGTTCGGCCGAAGTGTCGAAGAGATCGATGGCGGGTTGATTCATCTTAGAGTTTTGAGCGGGATGTGCGCAGTCTCGCACCGGCAGGCCTAGCTAGCGAGGCGCATGCGCGAGAGCAAGTAAATGCGATCGCGCGAGATTAGCCAAGAGGGGCAGAGTGGTCCGCTGATCAGGACGCATCAGTTCATGCTTAGGCTGAATTCTGATCACGTAGCGTGAAGCCGGCCAAAGAAAACGGCTGCAGACCGTTGCACCCGCAGCCGTTGATGGCGGTCTTGCTCCCGAAGAGTGAGGCTATTGGTCCACAGGCACAAGCTCAACGCGGCGGTTCTGTGCACGGCCCTCAGCCGTGCGATTGGTCGCCACGAAATCGCTCTTGCCGAAGCCCTGTGGGATTAACTGGCTTGCCGGGATGCCGCGATCCTCAAGGTATGCTGCGACTGCCTCGGCGCGGCGCTGCGAGAGGCGAAGGTTATACTGAACGCCTCCGATCGCGTCGCAATAGCCATTAACGTAGACCTTCACGTTCGGGTTTTGCTTCAAGGTCTCGGCCGCTTCGTCGAGCGCCGGCTTGTCGACGGTGCGGATGTAGTACCTGTTGAAATTGAAGTGTACGCCGCGAAGGATAATCTTTTCCGGTGCTGGCGCAGGTGCCGGTGGCGGCGGTGGTGGTGGCGGCGGCGGTGGGGGTGGGGCCGCGTAAACCGGCCGCTCGATGAAGCATCCCGCCAGGCCGCCCAAGATAGCACCACCGACGACGCCGACCGGAACGCCAATTTCATAGGCCTTGGAATCTTTATGACCGGATGTCGCAGCACCGAGTGCGCCGAGGCCGCCACCGGCCAATGCGCCGATACCAGCCCCAACCAGGCAGCCCTGCATCTGCTCGGAGGACATTGAACCACATCCAGCGGCCATCCCAACCACGGCCAGCCACATCACCCAAGTTGGTAATTTCTTAACCACGTCAACCTTTCGTTGCCGGCCACGAGTAGAGGCGGCTGAGGATTTTGCAGTCCGCACTATTGGATGCCGTCCAGAAGCAAACCGCACAACCGATCACATGTTAACAAAGGGTTAAGAAGCAACTTGGTGCAGTACGCTAATGGTTGATGGCGAGGCCAAAGGGAGTGGCGAGCGGAGGCGGGGTTTTGAGACCGTCGTTTGACATCATAGGGTGCGCAGGACTATCGAGCAGATATGCCGCATTTCGGCGGCTTCCATCAGCTCAGGACGGAGGAGGTCACTATGCCGGCGTCCCAATTAATCGAAGTTAATCAGCGCGAATGGCAGCAGATGCGGCCTGGAATCCAGATGAAGCCGCTATGGTCCGACGAGGCGTCCGGGCGGCGAGTGCAAATCACTCGTTTTGATGCGGGTGCGAGCCTGCCGATGCATCGGCACGACGGCGACGAGTTGCTGTATGTAATCGAGGGAGCACTGAGCGACGAATCGGGTACGGTAACAGCGGGCAATGCCGGTTATCGTCCGAACGGGTGCGTGCATTCGGTTAAAAGCGCTTACGGCGCGACGGTGCTGGCGTTTATCAGCGGGAGCGTAGCGCCGGCCACCGAAATCGGGTCGGCGCCGCCGTCGCAGATAATTACGCTGACCGAAATTCCGTGGAACTCGGCGATGAAGGGTGTTCAGGCGAAGACTGTCTGGGAAGATAAGGCGAGCAAGCGGCGGGCGGCGCTGGTGCGCTTCGAGCCGGGGGCGAAATTGCCGGCCCATCGCCATGTGGGCGACGAATTCGTATTTGTGATCGAAGGGTCCAATGCCGATGAAACGGGCGAGTTGCACGTCGGCAACGTGAGCTATCGGCCGTACGGCTGCGAGCATAGCGTATGGACGAAGAATGGCGCGACGGCGTTGGCGATTGTGACCGGCGGGGTCGAGATGCTGTCATAGGGGCAACCCTTGAGGCCCTGCCGGTGCAAGGCTGAGAGCATCCGCCCTTAGAATCTGAGATCGAACCTGCAAGGGTTACTGGACGCGGAGCCGGTCGGCGAGGCGGCTGAAGCGGCGGCGCTCGTCCTCGTTGCGGACCGCCTGGGCCATCGCAGCGCGCGTGCCGACGAGGACGCAGACGCGTTCGGCACGAGTGATAGCGGTGTAAAGCAGGTTGCGGCGCAGCATCAGGTAATGGCTCTGATGGATCGGAATTACCACCGCGGGATACTGGCTGCCTTGGCTCTTGTGAATGGAGATGGCGTAGGCGAGGCCTAGCTCGTCCAGGTCGGAGAGGTCATATTCGGCATGGCCTTCGTCGAAAACCACGCCAACCTTGGACTTTGAGGTATCGATAGCCTCGACGCGGCCGATCGCGCCGTTGAATACCAGCTTGTCGTAGTTGTTGCGCAGTTGAATGACGCGATCGCCCTCGCGGTAGCGGCGGTCACCGGCGCGCAATTCCCGTCCCCGCGGATTGAGCAGGTTTTGCAGCTCGCGGTTGAGTACGTGAGCGCCAAGCGGCCCGCGATTCATTGGGGTGAGTACCTGGATCGCGCGGGGGTCGGTGATACCGAAGCGGCCGACCAGCCGTTTCTGGACCAGCTCCATGATGGTGGCGAGAACGTCTTCGGGCGCGGCGCGCTCGAAGAAGAAGAAATCGCCGGCCGCGTCATTTTGAGTTTCGGGAAATTCACCGCGATTCAGCCGATGAGCATTGGAGACGATCAGGCTTTCGCGGGCCTGGCGGTGGACCTCGCGCAATTCGACCACTGGCACAAGGTCCGAGGCGATAACGTCTTTGAGAACGCTGCCGGGGCCGACCGAGGGAAGCTGATCACGATCGCCGACCAATAACAGCGAGGAGTTGGGCGTGAGTGCGCGCAGCAGGCTTGAGGCCAGCTCGACGTCCATCATCGAGGCCTCGTCAACGATGAGATAATTGGTGCGCAAGGGAAACTGCTCGCAGCGCAGGAACTCGCCAGTTTCGGGAGCATATTCGAGCAGGCGATGGATGGTGCGGGCCTCACGGCCAGTGGCCTCCGCCAGGCGGCGGGAGGCGCGGCCGGTAGGCGCTGCGAGAGTGGGCTTCAAGCCAGCGGCGTCGAGGGCGGCGAGCAGCGAACGCAGGAGCGTGGTCTTGCCGGTGCCGGGACCGCCGGTAATTACAGCGACGCGGCTTTTGAGCGCACAACTGAGTGCCCGCAATTGTTCGCCTGAAAGGACGACGCCGGAATCGGAGTGCTGTACTGCGTCGAGGGCACGGGTCACGACGCTGGCGCCGATCGGCCGGCCTGCCATCAGAATGCGAAGGCGATCGGCGACGGTGGTCTCGGCATGGTGGAGGCGTTTGAGATAGACCGCTGGATGATCTTCGACCCGGTCAGCCACGGCCTCGCCGCTTTCGCTTAGTTCGCCGAAGGCCTGACGGGCAAGTTCCGGTTCCATCTCAAGCCCGGCGGCGAATTGGTGTTCGATATAGGCAAAGGGGGCAAAGACATGACCCTCCTCGGCCATCCGTTCGAGCAAATAGAGAATCGCGGCGCGGGCACGCTGAAGCGAGCTGCGTGGAACCCCGAGCTTTTCGGCGATGGCGTCGGCGGTGCGGAAGCCGATGCCGGGGATAGTGCGGGCGAGCAGGTAGGGGTCTTCGCTAATCGTCGCGAGCGATTCCTTGCCGTAGATTTTGTGGATACGGCGGGCATGACTGGCGGGAATACCGTGTCCGCGCAGAAAAACAGTCAGCTCGCGCAAGCCCGAGGCGTCGCGCCAGGCCAGAGCGATACGCTGGGCGACAATCGTCGGGAGGCCACGCACTTCGTGGAGGCGCTCGGGAGTGGTGTCGAGCACGGTGGCGAGACTATCGCCGAAGCGCTCGACGATACGGCGGGCGAGGGCTGGGCCGACGCCCTTGATTTCAGAGGCGAGGTAGCGTTCCAGCGCAGCGACGCCGGCCGGCCGAATGGTCTCGAAGTCGTCGGCGCGAAATTGCTCGCCATAGCGGGGGTGCTTCTCGAAATGGCCGGTCAGGCGCAGGCCTGAACCAATCTCGACGCCGCTAAGGTCGCCTATGACGGTGACGCGGCTGCGCACGCCGTCGTCACTGCGCTCGACCACTGCTACCGCGTAGCCGCTGGATTCGTTGACGAAGAGCAACTGGTCGAGGGTGCCTTCGATCTGGCGGGCGTCAGGCGCGGAAGGATTCACGGTATCAATAGATTTGACCGAGTTGGCAGCGCTTGGAAATGGCAGGTGCGCAGGTCAATGAACAGGTGCCGAAACTAAGGCCGGACAAGCTTCCAAGCTGCTTAAAGCGGCATCGTAACATAAAGATAACGAGCGATGTGGGTTCTTCCCTTTTTAGTTTCGCGTTCGCATTCCGCAAAAGACCGTGACAACCAAGAATCGAAATAGATCAACGAAATCAAAGGAATGCGAATGGCACGGACAGTGCTTAAGTTGAAATGCGAGTCAGGGAGGCTCAAAAAGACATGCTGCATTCTACAATGACAGTGGCAGTTCTTGGAGTTCTGTTTGTGACGGCTTTGGCTGCGGTTGACTGGTACGTGTGGGGCATGGCGACGGTGCAAAACTTTCGGCATCCGGTGAATCTGCGGCCGCTTACGTTGCGCGAAATGGTAAACAACGCACTCGCGCGCGTGGTGGCGCTGAACGCCGAAAGGCTGCCGCAGGCTGTAATCGGAAACGCTGAGGAGAAGCCTGCCGCCGGCGGTGATGACGACGGTCACGGCTTCAAGCGGGTAGCTTAATCCGCCATGGTACTGTCGGAACACCAAACCACTAATCACGATGCCGTTAGTTCGCTGAACGGTGCTAGCCCGGTCCCACGGTTCTGCCAGCAGACAGCCAGCAGAACCGTGGACCGGCAACCTTCGGTTCGCATCCCAACAGTCAGCTAAGTCTTCCTTATTGCTTATTGTCAGCGACAGCCTCAAGCTCTAAGGCCGCGTGCTTCCAGCCTGCCAGCGGCGCGTCATTGTCCGCGGGCATGTGGCGCCGATGGAGCGGGGCGGCGTTACCAGAAAGCTTATGGCCGATTGCGGGCAGCCGATCGCGGAGATAGGCTTCTCGATATGGTCTTTGGTACCGGCGCAGCCGGGCTCAATCTGATTTTCGACGCCGACGATACGCTGTGGGAATCCAACATACATTTTCTCGAAGCTGAAGCGGCCTTTATCGCGATGCTAGAGCGGGTGGGAGGATGTGGGCGGGATGCGATTCGCAAAACGCTAAGATACCACGAGCTCAAGATTATTGCGGAAGCAGGCTACGGGCGTGTGCATTATGTGACCGCGCTCCATCGGGTAATCCCGGAGCTGGCGCCGGCGCACTATCACAAGAATCTGCGTGGCGAAGTTGAGCAAATCGGCAGACGGCTGCTGAATCGCCGATGCGAAGTGATGCCGGGTGTGGCAGAGACGCTTGAGGTGCTGGCGAAGCGCCATCGCCTGTTACTGTTCACTAAAGGGCATCCGGATGAGCAATTAGCGAAACTCGAGCATTCGGGTTTGCGGCGATTCTTCAGCCGAATCGGCGTACCCTGGGAAAAAAACTCATTGAACTATCAACTGTTGCTGGCGCAGGCTGAGCTGGATCCTGCACGGACGGTAATGATTGGCAACAGTCCGCGGTCGGATATCAATCCGGCGCTGGAAGCCGGACTATACGCGGTTTACATCCCGTATCTGCACACATGGGAGTTAGAAGATGCGGCGATCGACCATGCTTGCGGACGGGTGGTGACGGTGACAGCATTTCCCCATCTGTCTGAAGTGTTCTAGAGTGTCAAATTCGATGCATACTGCACGTTCCCGCGTACATTCTTCGCGCGCACATTCAACATTCGATGAAAAGCCGGCCGGCGTTCCCGGCATATATGAGCTGGTCAAACCAGGAAAGCGTCCTCCACTTCCGCTGGCGCCGCTGCATCGGCTGTGGCGGCGCACGATTGACGAGGTGGAGGTCTGCCGTGTCGCATTGCCGGTGCGCAATCTGCCGAAAGGGGCGAGCGGCATGACTGCCTGCCAAATCAGCGATTTTCATCTTGATCGCGCGGAAGATCTGGCGAGGCTCGACCGGGCGGTTGAGGCGATCAACCGGCAGCATCCAGATTTGATTTTTCTGACCGGGGATTATTTTTCGGATGCAGAGGCGATGCGGCGCCATCTTGGTGGCTTTCGCGAACGCCTGGCGGGATTGAAGGCCAGCCTGGGAGTGTTCGCGGTCGCGGGGAATCATGACCATTGGGCGTCTTTCGCACTGATTGAACAAGCGCTGCGCGGGGCGGGGGTGCGCGTACTCGCCAACGAGAGCGTACGGTTGACGCTGCCAGGGGGCGATTTGACGGTGGTCGGAATCGACGATCTATGGTCGCGGCGGGCGGAACCGTCACGGGCTTTCCGCGACGTTGCGCCGGAAGACTGTACGCTGGTGCTGGCGCACAATCCGGATACGGCAGCATATCTCAATCCTTTCAACGTTGGCGTGATGCTGTCGGGGCATACGCACGGTGGGGTAGTGCGTATTCCATTTTACGGGTCACCGCTGCGCTCGATTCTGCGGATCGGAAAGGAATACTACGCGGGGCTGAATCGCTACGGCGAGTTTTATATCTATACAAATCGCGGACTCGGGACTTTCTGGCTAAGGATCCGGTTCAATTGCCGGCCCGAGATCGCGTATTTCAGCCTGACCGAGATAAGACCGGCTGGTGAGGCTCTTCCGGTGGCGCCACGGAGGCGAATCAGGCCTTCGCGGCGCAGACGCACGCGCCTTCACTGATTACATCCAGCAGCTTTATCGGCGGCGCGATCGTTCGTCGCTCATGGCCCGCCGGCTTTGCCAGCAGCGGCAAGCTGAGCGCGATCAGAGGCGGCGCCAGCCGTGGCCCTGATGGCCGAAGCTGAAACAATCGGGATGAAGAATCTCGGCGAGAATCTCCAGCGATTCGGCGATGCGGGGGCCGGGGCGGTTGAAGTACTGGTTGCCGTCGGCAGCGAAGATCTTGTTCGTGCGAACGGCCTTGAGCCGTGGCCATGCGGGATTATTGGTCAGCACGGGCAAGTCCTTGATCGTCCGATCGAGATTGAAACCGCAGGGGCAGAGCAGGATTACATCAGGGTCGGCGGCGGCTAGATCTTCGAATTTCATCCATGGCGAATGCTGGCCGGGGTGACCGAAGAGATTTTCACCAGCGGCCATCGCGACCAGTTCAGGCATCCAATTGCCGGCCGCCATCAGTGGATCGATCCATTCGATAATCGCGAGTCGTGGACGGCTGGTGATGGTGCGCGCCCGCGCAGAGATCGCATCCATGCGGGTACGCAGAAGCTGGGTAATCTCGCGTCCACGATCAGCCGCGCCAAGGGCGGCCGCGACCCGCTCGATATCAGTGAAGATATCGGCCAGGGCGTAAGGTGCGAGCGAGACAATCGCGGGACGCATGCCAACCCATTGCGCGACCGCGTCTTCAACCTCGCGCATACTTACAGCACAAACGTCGCATTGGGACTGCGTGACGATGACGTCGGGGAGCAATTCGCGCAATTTGGCAGCATCGACGCGGTAAACCGCGAGCGCGTCACGGAGAATCGTAAGGACGCGCTGGTTAACTTCGGCGCTGGGACCCTCGGGATTGAACTTGGGACTGGTCAAGCTGGGCAGGCGCGTAACCGAGGGTGGAAAGTCACACTCGTGCGAACGTCCGGCGAGTGCATGCTCGAAGCCCAGAGCGCAGACGATTTCAGTGGCGCTTGGCAGCAATGATACGATTCGCATCGCGGTTCACCTGCGAGGCTAATAATGGAGGCGCCTATTGGCGGGTGCGGCAATCGGCGCAGATGCCGTAGAGTTCCATCTTGTGATGGGTGAGCGTCACACCCATGTCGCTGGCGATCCGCTGCTGGAGCTCCTCGATCTCATCGTTTTCAAACTCGATAATTTTGCCGCAGCGGTCACAAATAAAATGGTCGTGGTGATGCTCGCCGACCACTTCGTAGCGGGCCTGGCTTTCGTCGAAATGGCGCTCGTAGAGCAAGTCGCACTCCTTCAGCAGCTTGAGGGTGCGATAGATGGTCGCATAGCCGACGTGGGGATTGACTTTGCGCACCTCGGCGTAGAGTTCCTCGGCACTGACATGGCGGCTTAAGTCGAAGAAGACGCGGGCGATGTCGTCGCGCTGGCCGGTCGATTTGAGGCCACGATCACGCAGGCGCGAATGAAAGAGATTCATTCGCTTCTCTGATTTACTGCGGCGGGTGACCGGCGAGCGGCCCGCTTCAGTACTCTCCTCGACCCGCGTCATTATGCGATTCACCGATCAATCCGGCGCAGCCTGTAGTATCCGCCGCGCGGCAGGCGAAAGGTAGACTTGTTCGAGATCGCGCGTGCGCAAGGCTTCGGCCAATACCTCAATCTGATCGGCGGCCGGCTGTTCACGATCGAGTATGATCAAATCTTGATCGCGCAGGCGGCAGGGTCCGCCACGCACGCGATAACCGACCTCGCGCATGATTTTTTCCCGGCGCACCTCGATGCCGACCCGCTTGGCCGCGTCGGCAAGCTCGTCGACCAAGCGTGTCATCCGCGCATTTTTGCTCTCGGCCATCAACAACTCCAATCCACGCCGCGGCGCCTGACCGGCACCCTTAGCGGTCAAGACAAGCGCCAGCACGGGGAAGAGGGATCAATCACAGCATGATATACGAGGACTTCCCTGACTAGAACCGCCCCCGCTCATGATTCCCAGATGGCCCAACTGAGGCTGTGTGCGAGGTGGATGGGAGATTCCGTGCGGAGCAGCAGCACGGTATCGGCGGGCGCTGCAATGCGGTCAGTTGGGAAGTTCCTGGCAGCGCTGATCGATGAAGCGGCGTATCAGCAGGCGCATCGTCCCGATCGGCTGGATACCGATTAGCGGAAAATCGCCGAGAATAAAGGCTGGGTAGCCGAGGGCTGAGAGACGATCGGCCTCATTCTTGTTGGCGGTGATACGAGGGGCCATGCGGTGGGACTCGATATCGGCACGGAAACGCATGCTATCGAGACCGCAGCCGCTGGCGATCTGTGTCAACAAATCCAGCTTCGCGAGGTCAGCGCGATCTTCGAACAGCGCGCGAAACACCCGTTCGTGGTAGAGCGGCAGAACGCCGGCTTCGCGGGCAAGCTCGGCGCCTTCAAGGGCCGGTCCTGAGTCGATCCATTGATCGAGCGGCTGGACCGTTACGCCGGTTTCGGCCAGAGCCGTCATTACCTTCATCAGCTCGATCGTGCCGAGCGGATTTCCCGGACGAATGCGGGCGTCACGGAGGCGAATCGGAACGCCCTTCCACAGCGGGATGAAGTCCAATTCAGTTTCGAGCTCGCGCACGATCCGCCAAGCGACGTAGCACAACGTTGAAGCGTAATCGAAATAGATCGGGATGATGACCTTAGACATCGTGGCGTCGCCGCTGGTTGATAATCGCGATCGGATCGAAGCAAAACTATCTGATTATCCGTAACACTTCGCTATATCGAGCTGAATATAAGCGTACTGTTCAGCAGGAGCAATTCAGCATGGGCCCGCTTGCGTGCCGAGCCGCCGCACCTCATCCTTGCCCCATGGATACTAACCGCCAGCCGATCCTCAAGCTCGGCGTCGTCGATTTTGGGGTCGAGCGAGCTACTCTGCCGAATGGGGTAACGGTCGAGCTCCCAGTGATTCATCATCCGGGAGCCAGTGCGATCGTGGCGCTCGACAGTGAGGGGATGGTCGCGATCCTCAATCAGTACCGCCACGCCTACGGTGGCTGGCTGCGCGAGATTCCGGCGGGCTGCGTGAATCCGGGCGAGACGCCGCGCCAATGCGCCGAACGGGAATTACGCGAAGAGGCAGGACTCACGGCCTGCCGCTGGGATCAGATCGGGACTATCGTGACAATTCCCAGCTTCTGCGATGAGCGGATCGCGATCTGGCTGGCGCGCGGGCTGGTCTCGGCAGACCGGGAGCTCGATCACGATGAAGTAATCAACGTTGATCGGATCAAGCTTGACGAGGCGCTGCGGATGGTGCGGCGCGGGGAAATCGTCGATGCGAAAACGATCACGGCCTTATACGAAGTGCGCGAGTTCCTGCTCGGCCAACCCTTCTAAACGGTGGAGCAAGGGCGCCTAGGTCAAGAGGGGGACAGTAGGAGGAAAGCAGTCGCGGCAATTTAGGCACTTACGACTGATGCAGACATGGAGAGCAGAGCAAACAACCAAATGCGTTTGTCACGTTGATCTCTTTTGAATTCAAGCAAACGTCTTTGAAGTTTTGCTTCGTTATAGCGACCTCGAACTTGGTTCGTTGCCTGCATTTCCTTCTCTTTGGAGTCAGGCATCGGTACGGCGTCAAGACCGAGCCCCTGTAGCGAAATGCCCAGCTTTTTCGCCTCTTCGATCAGTTCCCCACTGACTGGCAGTTTTCTCATGGAAAATAGCATCCGACCAACGTCAGTGTATTGCCATACCTTTTTTCGGGAATCGAAAGTGTGTCCGACTTCCTGATTGATCGGTGTATCGCGGCCATTGTTGAAAGGCTGCCTAGTCTCGAAGCTGCTCTCGATTAGGAGCGGAGGTCCCGTCGGCGGCACGAACCACGGTGGTGACGCGCGCGAATCCGCCTGCCGCGTGGCGCATGTATTCGGACTCCGCGACTTCCCGTCCGATCTCTTCGCGGTCGATATGAGCCATGAACTGACCAGTCGCTAACCATCGCTCGCGCAGCCGGACAACCTGACGCGCGCGACCAAGACCTCCTGCGCGTCCCCGCTTTGGCGTCGGTGTCGAGTGCCTAGCGCCCTGCGGTGCATCGCAGGTTTGGGCTACTGGCTGCACGGCGGAAAGGCCTTCGAGGCGCGAGCGAAGCTCGGCATGCTCCGCTTCAAGATGCTGGATGCGTTCTAGTAGTTCGCTGGCAGTGCGTTCAGGTGAAACAGTGGGTTTAGATAGACGCCAGCGCATCATTGCTGGATTGTAGCGCGGCAAATAATCCTGCGAAATGGAGAGTTGTCGAAGGGTCGCCGGATGCTGGCTATTTCGGGGCCTTAGCTGGCTTCTCGTTGGCGGCTCTCGGTCTCCGTCTAAAAAAACGAGCGTGCCGGCTACGGCGGCTCCTTGACAGGGGACCGGGCCGGGGCAAAAACTCGCGCATAGGGGATATGCAATTGGGGTCTAATCACAATTCTCCAAACAAGTCGATAAGCGATGCGTCAGAGTCCGAGCAAGCGAAGGCGGCGCTTGATCGCGCCGCAGCGCTGACATCGGAACTCGGGCCCGATGTCTTCGTCGCTACTGGTGCCGATCCGCGCCACATCGCTGCCGATCTGGCGGAGCTTCGCGATCTGCGGCGTCGGCGTGCAGGCGGCTCGATTTTCAAGCGCGCGGGTTCGCAGCACTGGCAACTTAAATTCCCGGTCGGCGATGGCTGGCGCAACGAGAGTAGCGGAACCGCCGACAAGCGCGCGGCTCAGCGGCTTCTAGCGTTCAAGGTCTATCAGGCGAGCGCGGGAACCTTGCCGGGTACTGCGACCTTCGAACAAGCCATTGAACTGCTGCTGAACGATGCGCGGGTGCGCGGACTGCGCAGCGTGAGGGCTGGATAACCGTCCTGCCGGACTTTCCGCGCATCGAGCACCTGCATGTTCGTTCGGGTTTTTTGATAGTCAGGATTGGTCCCAAGTCCGCGAACACCTGCGGTCGGATTTTCGTGATGCCGCCGATTTCGCCTTCCTGACTGGCTGGCGGCAAATGGAAGTCCTTGACCTGAAATGGACGAGCGTTGACCTGCGCGCTGGGTTGGTCCGCCTTGAAATTGGTTCGAACAAGAGCGGCGCTGGCCGCGTGCTGCCCTTCACTGACTATTCCCAGCTTGCCGAGGTCATCGAACGGCGGCGGGTCGTCGCCAAGCGCTTGGCCGTAGCGGGTGTGATTGCTCCTTGGCTCTTCTGTTTCGAGAAGCGACCAGCCGCATCGGCGACTACATCGAGCGGTCGGGTTGGCACTCCGGTGGCACTCCAAGAGAAAGCTCAATGAAATCAAGCAAATTGGTGGCGGAGGGGAGAGGGAGTCGAACCCTCCGGCAGCATCATTAGCCGCCAGTCCGGTTTTGAAGACCGGTGGGGCCACCGGGCCCCTTCCTCCTCCAACATGCAACTTCGTTGATCTTTCTGCGAGGACAACTCTAATCACATGATTAAGCACTGCCGCATTGCTACCAGGTTGCATTGTTGCCCGCTTCGCCCCCATGTTCCCTTCGCCCGTATATCGGAAAGCAGCGTCAACAATATAGAGCTTGTGCACCACCTCCATGAATGCTCGAGATAGCCCCAAGCAGCAATCCAACCGGACCCGTAAAAACTCGTCTTCATAGTCACCACAATAATCCGGGGATAGTGCTCAAGGCTGTGGGACGAGCGGCGTCTCGTCAAGTACGAGTGCCGTTTTGGCCGCTAACAGAGCCCCCACTACTGCACTGGAAAGTGCCGTCATCTCAATCGAGAATTGTGCGAGCGCCAGCTTGATCAGTGTACGCAGGAGAAGGAATCCAGCAAGAAAATATGCATGGGACCCCGAAAAGTGCGTTACCAGTTGGAATTTTTCTCATTTGTGCAACGGTGTCATACCGGCGCCACGCCATGAGTTCATATGTGGTCCATTTCGGCGCTATACATCACACCCGTATCATCGGAACCCCAAGGTCCTCTGGTGTTTTCACCAACTTGCCGATTATTTGATCATGTTCGATCATCACGTCGTGATATTCGGATTGCGCCTAAACTAGAGGATGCGTTCTTAGTGATAGGACCGCCTTGCCGAGCTTTTCGTAATCCTCAAGGCTGTTGTAGATCTGAGCGGTGATGCGAAGCCAGATTTTACCGTTGTGCGCAAAGGACGGGTTGACGGCAATATTGTGCTGGCTTTGCAAATCCACTTCGAAGCGCGTCCGCCCTTCCTCGATTGCGGGATAAGGCAGCCCATCGGGCACTGGCACCAGAGTCATTGCTGCGGTCATCGTAGCGGGAGTCGAGACGCGAAACTTCCACATATCGGCTAGCAAGGCCACGGCCTCGAGGATCAGTTGATGGTTATGCTGCCGCACCGCGCTTTCCCCGAATCGGTCCATGAAATCGAACGCGTCAGGAACCGCGAGCCAGCTCGAAGGGTCGCGCGTACCCGTCCATGCGAAACTTGAGGGAAAGGGCGCCACAATATCCCAGGATGGAACGTTCGGCATCAGGCCGCTGCGCCGGCTTGGCGCGGCCCACAGAAATCCGCATCCGCGCGGAACAAAGTACCATTTGTGGAGATTGGCGACGTACCAATCAGGGTTCAGCGCGGGAATAGCAAGTGCGGTTTGGCCGGGTGCATGTGCGCCATCGACAAGGACTGGAACGCCGCGCGAGCGGCAGGCGCTGATCATCTCGCTCAGCGGCGTAAGCAGTGCAGTCGGCGAGGTAATGTGATCAAAGATGGCGATTTTAGTTCGGGGCGTCAGGGCCTGCATGACGGCTTCGACAAATTGCTGTGGATCGGGATCGGGGAAGCCCAAGGCCGCCAACGTGATAGTTGCACCATGTTTTTTGGCTATATGACGCGCGGCCATAAGTATGGCGCCATAGGTCATGGAAGTGAGGAGAATCTCATCGCCCGCCTGAATGGAAAGAGAACGCAGGACGGCATTAATGCCATCCGTGACATTATCGATAATGGCCAGAGAATTTGTCTCGAGGGAAAAGCGCTGGGCGATTTTTTCGGCGATGGCATGCCATCGAGATCTTATGTCTTGCTGAAAAAGAGCTGAGGGGTTTTTCTCGATCTCCGTGAGAATCCGTTGCTTGGCATCGAAGACCTCCTTGGGCGTCGCACCGAAACCGCCGTGATTAAGGTAGATCAATCCCGGCTCGAACAGGAAAAGGCTTCGGCTATCCCCGGTCAGCATGTCCACGCCTCAGGACGCCTGTATGAATCAGCACCTCTCTCACGCGCTGCGCCGAATGAACCGTCCAGTTTTACCGCTTCAAGGGCGAGTGGAAATGCCCCAGGCGATGGAGTTGCGCAGGAGGCGCTCGAAGGCGGAGGATTCCCATGAGCCTCGGAAAGTCGCCGGCGTGACGCCTGAAACCTCGACGCTCGAATCCACGAACGGCTGAGTATTATTGAGCGGCGCGTGGCAGTGGCCGAGCGCTAGATAAGTAACCGCGCCCTTGCCGGCCTCTAGCGTATAGCCGAGTACGCGAGTCTTGCCGTCGGGCATCAGTGACGTGTCGCGGTCGTAGACAAAACCGAATCCGGGCGGCGAGGGGTCGTAAGCGAGTTCGGTGGTAAGCAGGATTCGCGTCGAATCTGGATGCTGCAACTCGATCAGATAGAGTTCGTCGGCGGTTTCAAAGGACGCCGGCAGCCCGGCTGTAATTGGATGATCCCGATCGGCGACGCCGACCCGGAATTTGCGCAGTGGCGGATGGTTCAGGAAGAAACTGCCGAGAGTATCGTGATAGGGGCCTTTAACCATTCGGCGACGCCGGTTTTCGAGACGTTCGGCACGTCCACCGCTGCTGCCATGCAATGCGAGCCATCGGCCGCCGCCGTTTAACCAACCGCGGAGAAGATTATTCTGCGTGTTATCGGGAAAAGGACCGGCAACGTAAGTAATCAGCATCTGCGAGCCAGGGAGCCAGCGCACGAGGTCGGTATAGTCATTCGCGATGGTGCAGGAGACGCTCGGAAAGTCTTGCAGAAGGGTAAGCAGGCGCAGGCAGGCGTAGTTCATGTCGTGGCCGGCCGGTGAGCCGGGCGGGAATCCGCCGGTGATAAGATGGGTGCGAATTGTTGCGCTCATAGAGGAAAACTCTGCGTTGGCCAGTTGGGCGTGCGACCCGGCCCGCTGAGATGTAAGTCAGCGGCGGAGCGGGTGATGCTTGAGTTGCGGCTCACGTTAGCAAAACGATCGTCAAGGTGGGAAATGACGCGAAGGTGTGCACTTGAGGCGAACTATTGGGCTAAGCTCCGATACGCGCCATACTGATGTTATCGAACATATTACTTGGTAGTTTTGGAGGACGGTCGTGGAGATGGTCAGATGCAGGCGAATCCCATGGAAGCAATTGGCTGGGATGGTCTTCGCGCTGATCCTGGGTGCTGCCATTGCAGCGCATGAGCTAGGAATCTTGCGATAAGTGATCGGTTGGTTCGCAGACAAGCCCGATTAAGATTTAGCGCGGCCCGGTTTCGTAGCCCTCGGAATCCTAGGCTGAATGATCGCAGTCTTCGCGCGGGACTCCGATTCCAAGGCCAGCCGGTTGCAGGCTTAGCTTGGCTCGGGTTCGCAACCGAAGCCTATCTCTCATAAGTTCGGCCTACGTGGCGGGCGAGGATGAGAGGACATGATGGGCGGTCATCGGTATGAGAATCAGGAAGCCGGCCACGGCCGTCGAGCCGGCGAAAACGGCGGCCCATAGATAGCTGCCAGAATAATCGATGATGAGGCCAGTAATTGGCGGCCCGGTCAGAGAGCTTATAGCCGAGCCGGTATAGAGTGCGCCTAGCGTCGCGCCTAGACCCTGCACGCCGAAGAGTTCGGCGACTACCGCGGGCGAGAGCGCGATCATTCCGCCATACGAGGAGCCCATCACAAGCGCGAATATCACCAGCCATCCGTAGGAGCTTGAGACTGCCCAAAGGCTAAAGCTGAGACCCAGGATCAGTGTGCAGGCTTTGTAGAGCGGGATGATGCCGAAGCGCGCCGCGAAGGTGCCTAGCCCGAGTCGTCCGGCGATGCTGGCAGCGCCAATCAAGCCGACGAGTGCAGCGGCACTGACCTCGCTGGCGCCGTGACCATGCGCATAAGCAGGCAGGAAGACGAGCGGGACGTAGATCGCGATCGAGGAAAGCATCGAGGAGATGTAGAGCAGGAAAAACTTAGATGTGCGCAGCGCGCTCGTGACATAGAACTTACCCTGGACGAGATGAACCGGCGGCGGGGCTGCGACGAAGGCGCAGATTATGAGCAGCAGGGCCGCAACTAGCCCGAGGATTACGTAAGACTCGCGCCAGCCGACGCGGGCGATGAGGGCCGCAGCGGTAGGCGCGACAATCAAAGTGCCGGCGCCGATGCCGGAAACGGCGATACCCAGAGCGGCGGTGCGATAGCGATGGAACCATCCGCCGACGACGGCAAGCATCGGGATATAGGTAAAGGCCACGCCGATGCCGACGCCAATCCCGTAAGTGAGATAGCCAGTCCATAGCTGATGGATGCAGGCGGTCGCGACAAGTCCGGCGCCCATCGCGGCAGCGCCGATAAGGAGAATCGGGCGCGGCCCGTAGCGGTCGCCGAGATAGCCACTGACCACGCCAAGCAAATTATAGAGGCATGCGGTGATGGCAAACACAGCGGAAGTGCTGGCGCGGCTCGAACCGAAGTCCGCGGCCATCGGTTTGAAGAAGGCGCCAAAACTATAAGCGACACCGAACGCGACCAGGCAGACGACGAAGGCGGTCGCGGCCATCAGCCATGCGCGCGATGAGTCGAGTTGGGCTTCGAGTGGATGGGCGGAGACGGGTTCGTCGAGTGAGTGATCCTCCCGCGAAGTTAATTCCATTCGATCAATTGTGTTGTGCGCGGCGAATCTGCGCCATCATCCCAAATAGCTCGGGCAGCGAAGGTGCAGTTGCGGCGCCACCGGAGAATTCCCGATAGAGTGTGGCGACATTGATGATGATGCGTTCGGCATCACCCCAGGACGAATAGTCAGTGAGTGATATATCTTGCGCAGCGTCGAAGATTGAAAGGCCAGCATCGTAACGTTTGCGCGCCTCGCGCTGAATGTACTCGAAGTAGGATTTGACGGCAGCGACGCCTTGCTTGTTAGTAATCGGCCCGTGGCCGGGGACGATGGTTTCGACATCGAGATCGAGCATCAACTGGCACGCCTTGATCCAGTTGCCGATAGGGCCGGCCCAGATAATCGGATGGCCGTTGATAAAGAGGATATCGCCGGTGAAAATCACGCGATCGGCGGGGACATAGGCGAGTACGTCGCCGCGCGTATGGGCGGGGCCGACTTCAATTAGGCGGACCGTCTTATTACCGACGCGGCGTTCGAGGATACCGTCGAAGGTAACCGTCGGCATCGCGACCTTGATGTCACCAAAGTCGAACGGCGCGAAAATCTCGTCGAAGAATTTGCCGGTCGCGCCCATCGTGGCGGCGTTGGTCTTAAGATCAGCGAGACGCTTGGCTCCGCCCTCCTGAAGCATTTCTTCGGCGCAGGCTTTGGAAGTGATAATTTCGGCGCCTGTGATGAGTTCGTTGCCGAAAATGTGATCGCCGTTGGAATGAGTATTGACCAAAGTGCGGATTGGATTCGTGGCGCGCGGCTCGGCGCGGCGCATCGCGTCAAGCATCGCGCGCGTGAGTTTCAGATCGAACAGAGTGTCGACCAATAACGATTCACCGCCGTCGGTTACGAGGCCAGCATTGCTCCAGCCCCAGGAACCGTCAGGCTGCAAGTACGCGTAGCATCCGTTGCCCAGGTCGTGCAGGCCCTTCGTATATTGCCATTGGCTCATGAGCGGCCTTCCTCCGATTGAGGATTAGAAAAGCTGACTCGCCGAGTAATAGCATCGCAAGCGCAGGCAGGGCCAGATCAGCAAAAACCGAAGGAGCTTCGTGCAATCCCAAGCCAGGTGCGGTAACAGTTGAGGAAACGACGAGGAGGAACTCGCGATGGGACGTCTCGACGGTAAGATCGCATTGATTATGGGTGGTGGTGCGGACGGTCCGCCGAATCCGGGTGAGCCGCTCTCGATTGGAAATGGACGGGCCACGTCAATTATGTGCGCGCGCGAGGGCGCGACAGTGATGGTCGCGGATTTGAAGCTCGCACTGGCGGAAGAGACGGCGGCAGCGATCCGCGCTGAAGGCGGCAAGGCGGAGGCGATGGCGGCAGACGTTAGCATGGAAGACGACTGCCAGCGTGCGGTCGAGGAGACAGCGAAGCGCTTCGGCAGGCTCAATCTGCTGGTGAACAACGTCGGAATCGCGATTGGCGGATCGCTGCTGAATACGAACACGGAGCAATTCGACCGGATGTACCAGGTCAACCTGCGCAGCCATTTCCTGATGATGCGCTACGCGGTGCCGGAAATGCAGAAGACAGGTGGCGGCGCGATCGTAAACGTGTCGTCGCTGGCGGCGTTGATGGCGGGAAGCGGGATCGCTTACGAGGCGACCAAGGCGGCACTGCTGGGGCTGTCGCGTTCGGTGGCGGTGCGCTACGCCCGCGACGGCATCCGCGTGAATACGATTTTGCCGGGCTTGATCAATTCATCGATGGTGCGGCGGGAAATCGGCGATAGAGAGGCGCGGGTGGCGCCGCGGATTCCGCTAGGCCGGCAAGGCACCCCGTGGGAGATCGCGAAGGCGATAGTGTTTCTGCTGTCGGATGACGCCTCGTATATCACGGCGACGGAGTTGCTGGTGGACGGTGGCTTGCATTCGGGCGAGGGCATACGGCGCCGCCCGGCGCAGAGTTGAAGAAAGCCCGGCCAACTGCGCTCACTGAACTGTATATTTCAGCTTAGTATCGAGGAACTCCGCAAATTGAAATCATAGACTGTGACTTCAATCTGGGGCCGCTTTCAGGATGGGGCGGAAGTCTGGAGGTACTTCAGGAAGTCGGACGGACCGATATAGCCGACACGGCGTTCGCGGACCTGGCCGGACGCGTCAATAAATAAAGTCGTCGGTACGCCCTGAATATGGAAGCGCTTGGTCAGGGCCTCATTGGCCGGGTTGTCGGCAGTCAGATTCGCGCGCATAAGAAGAAAGCCCTTCGTGCCCTTGACCACGGCGGGATCAGTGAAGGTGGTGCGCTCCATCTCGCGGCAGGGGATACACCAATCGGCGCTGAAATCGAGCACGACGGGTTCGTGGTCGTTGCGGGCACTGGCCAGCACAGTGGAATCGTAGGGCACGAACCTAAGCGTGGGAGAGGTTTGGTTGAAATGGATCGCCATCCAAATAAAGGCTGCGACTGCCGCAGTGCCGAGAATCGTGCGCAGGATCATGAAGGGCCGCCAATTGCGGCCTGCCGGTGATATGAAGCCCAGGAAGATACCCACAGCGGCGGCATAAAAGGGCAGCATCCGGGTAATCAAGCGATTAGGAATTAACGGGGCGACGAAATAAAGCGCCAAGCCGATCAGAACGAAGCCGAAAAGCTGTTCGACCCACGCGAGCCATGCGCCGGAGCGCGGCAGTTGGCGGATACTGCCAGCAGCGAGAGCAAGTGCGATATAAGGAAGGCCGAGGCCGATCGCGAGAGTGAAGAAGAGAGCGAAGCCAAAGAATGGATTGCCGTTCTCTTCGACCATCAGGAGCAGTCCGAGCACGATCGGGCCAATACATGGCGCGGCCACGACCCCCATCCCGAGGCCCATCAGGAGCGCGCCCAGATAGCCGGGGCGGGCTGGACCGGCGCGGCGCATCAGCCACTGCGGCGGCTGCAGCGAATAGAGGCCGAAGCTCGAGGCGGCAAGCAGGAGCAGCATCGCGGCGATGGTGATCAGGACGTAGGGATTTTCGAGCGCCGCGCCGAAGAGGCCACCTGATAGTGCGACGGCAACGCCAACTGTAGAGAATGTCAGGGCTATACCAAGAACATAAAGGATGGCGAGGCCCACGACCTTGCGCGGACCGGCGCTCTGGTTGCCAAAGTAGGCAATCGTCACACCGATCAGCGGATAGACGCAGGGAGTGAGGTTCAGCGCGAGTCCGCCGAGCAGCACGACGAGGAAGCCTAGGAGGTAGCCATGATGGGCGAAGACGCCCGCGATGCCGGACTGGCTGGCGGCAAAAGCAGTGTCGGCAGCGAATGCTCGTGTGGCCAAGCCTGGGACCAGCCCGAAAACTGCGTAGAGCGCAAGCGCCGCGGCTATTCTGGCGCCTGAACGCGGCTGGGTGCCGCTTTTTGAAGCTGAACGACCGGTTCGCATCGCGAGGGGGCGATGGCGGAGCCTTCCATGAGCCTTAGCCGTCAAGCGGCACGCCGCCATTGACAGATAGCGGGGCATTCTCGACGATTTCGAGACCGTAACCGGGAAGATTCGCCAGGCGCGGCGGCTTATCGGTCAATAGGCGCATCTTACGGACGCCCACTTCGCGCAGAATCTGCGCTCCGATGCCGTAATCGCGGAAGTCAGCCTCGGGCGCGTTGAGACGGGTGCTGGCACGCCGTATCCGATGGCCGGGCGTATTGATGTCGCCAGCAATCGCGTCGGACTCGCGCTTCAGATAGAGAATCACGCCTTTGCCGGTCAACGCGATTTGCTCCATCGCAGCTTGCAGTAGGCCGCGCGTATTGCGGGCCGTGTAACCGAAGACGTCACCGGGCAGATATTCGCGATGGGCGCGGACGAGGACGGGCTCGTCGGGGGTAATGCGCCCCATAGTGAGGACCAGATGCTCGCTTTGATCGACGAGGTTACGAAATACTATGGCGGTGAACTCGCCGAAAGCAGTTGGCAGGCGGGCTTCGGCGATACGCTGGACAAGTGTCTCGGTGCGGAGGCGGTATTCGATGATATCGGCGACGGTGACGATTTTGAGACCGTGCTCGCGGCTGAATTCGACGAGGTCGTCACGGCGGGCCATGGTGCCGTCGTCTTTTAGGATTTCGCAGATGACACTGGCGGGCTTGAGCCCGGCGAGGCGGGCGAGGTCCACTCCGCCCTCAGTCTGGCCGGTACGGACGAGCACACCCCCGTCCCTGGCCCGCAATGGGTAAACGTAGCCGGGAGTAATAAATTCGCTCGGGCTCGCGTCCTCGCGCACCGCCTGAAGGATAGTGATTGCGCGATCGTGGGCGGAAATGCCGGAACCGGTGGCGCGCCGGGCCGTGATTGGTGTCGTAAAGGCGGTGCCGAGCGGAGCCTGATTGTCGCCGACCATCATGCTGAGGCCGAGTTGGTTGATGCGCTCGGCGGACATCGGGAGGCAGATTAGGCCGCGGCCGAACTTGGACATGAAGTTGATGGATTCGGCGGTAATCTTTTCGGCAGCCATGCAGAGGTCGCCTTCGTTCTCGCGATTCTCGTCATCCATAAGGATGATCATGCGGCCGCGGCGCGTCTCCTCAAGAGCCTCTTCGATGGAAATAAACGGCGCTCGCGGGACGGCGGGACGGGGAGCTATTTCTCCAAACATGGCTGACCTCGAAGCGTCGTCTGGCCGGAATGGTAGTCACAGGCCGAGCAGCGCTGTTAAAGGGCATAGTAGCGCAAGAGCATCGAAATGGTGAACCCCAAATGAAGGTTAGATTCTATGAGACTCGCGATTGGACACGTGGTTTGGCACACTCGTGCCAGATCATGGGGATGAGTAGACGGGCGAGAGACTGCCATATCCCGCCTCGCGATTTTTCTTTTTAAGGAAACCAAGTGGAATCCGGCAAGCGCAAGCGAAAACTATCGGCGGTCCTCGAGGGCGGAGACACCCCGTTGAACGTGATTCCGCCGGTGGGCGAGTGCCTTGCCGTGGCGGCAAGCGATGCGGCGTTCGCGGGGTTCAACCAGAGGTGGATGCGCACGCTCGTGCGGCGCGCGCTCGATGAGTTGCGAAACGAAGTAAGAGAGAATCATGCGAGCGCGAATCAATGGGAATCACGCGAGCAAGCGATCGCCGAGG
>DATJUF010000083.1:0-6372 GCA_035502655.1 Binataceae bacterium (SeqCode) | reverse complement strand
TATAAGACGGCCGCGGCGGCATCCGTGTGGATAGGCACAGAACTGATCCGTGGATTCGAGTGAGTTATCGGCTGGGAACGGCGGACTGACGAGTCCGCACTATGACGCAGGCAAGTGGCTGGTAGGCGCGTCGGTGCTGACCGGTACGTTCCTCTCCGTGATGGACGTGACGGTAGTGAACGTCGCGATGCCGCATATGATGACGGCGTTCCATCAGGATTTGCTCAGTATCACCTGGGTTTCCACCGCCTACAGTATCGCCGAGATCATCATGGTCACGATGACGGCGTTCTGGAGCACGCTACTTGGGCGCAAGCGGCTGTTCTTGATCTCGATGACGGTTTTTATCGCCGGGTCGGCGCTGGCCGGGACTTCTCAAACCTTCGAGCAGATGCTCATTTATCGCGTACTCCAGGGCTTCGGCGGAGGCGCGCTGATTCCGGCGGCGCAGGCGATCACCCGCGAGCGGTTTCCGCCCGCCGAGCAGGGGATGGCGATGGCGCTGTTCAGTATGGGCGTGATGCTCGCGCCGACCCTGGGGCCGGTGCTTGGCGGCTGGCTGATCGACCATTGGGGATGGCGCTGGATTTTCTATATCAACGTGCCGATCGCGATCGCGGGGGTGGCGATGGTGACGGCGTTCGTCCATGACCCGCCATATTTGAAGCGCGGTTTCGCACGAATCGACTGGCCCGGAATCGCACTTTTGACGATCGGCCTGACCACCCTCCAATTAGTGCTGGAGCGCGGGCAATCGTTCGGCTGGTTCGCCTCAAATTGGATAATCGCGGGAGCGATCGTGGCGGCGTGCACGGTCGGCGGCTTGATTATCTGGGAACTGATGAGCGACGAACCGGTGATCAACTTCCGGCTGCTGCGTAATGTCCGGCTGAGCACGGGCTCGGGACTCGGCGCCGTAATAGGATTTGCCCTGTTCGGCTCGACCTTCCTGCTGCCGCAGATGACGCAGGAGGTCTTGGGCTATCCGGCGTTCCGCGCCGGCCTGGTGCTGTTTCCGCGTGCCGCAGCGATGTTTTTGATCATGCCGCTGGTCGGCCGACTGTATAACGTGGTGAGTCCGCGGATTCTGATCAGCTTTGGAATTGTGGTGCTGGCGGCGGCCTTCTGGCAACTCGGCAGCATCACCACCGGGGTAAAGTTCTCGGGTTTCGTCGGTCCGCTGGTCGAGACGGGAATCGGGATCGGCTGCTCTATGGTGCTGCTCAGCACCATATCGTTGAGCTCGCTGAGACGCGCTGACATGACCGCGGCAGCAGGTATTTATACGCTGGTGCGGCGAGTATCGGGGAACGTCTCGTATGCGGTGCTGGCGACGCTGGTCGAGCGCTGGACCAATTTTCATCTAGGCCCCGTGGGCCGCTTGACAGGCCATGACCCAGCCTCGCCGGTTCATACCCTGAATCAGCAAGCACGGCTGCTGGCGTATACGGATTGCTATAAGTTTCTGGCATTCATGTTCATCGTGGCATTGCCGCTGACGTTGTTGCTGCCGAGGAAGGGTGTACCGACGCAGGAAGTTGAAAAGATCGAGTAAGCAGGCATGACGATGAGAGCTGCTGCGTGGATCGCAAGTGGAGGACCAGGGGAATGAAATTACTAGTGCTTGCAGGATTTCTGTCGCTATCAATGGCCGTGGCGTGGAATGCGCATGCCGACGATTGCGCGGCCAAACTCACCGCTCAAGAACAGGCGACCTTTGCGAGTCTGCCGCCGGCCGATCAGCAGACGCTGATGAACTTCAAGATGAGAAATGGATCACCGGCGAGCTGCGAGTTTCGCGCGGGGTTGCTGGATATGCTCGGCAATGATGAGCCGGAGAAGCGGTCGGAGGCGTTTCATTACCTGTTGAACAATACGCTGGTCCGGCAGAAGTGAAAGGACTCTTAAAAAAGGGGTTCGCAGCCATTTGGAGTGCGCTCCGACAACCTTGGTTAATCTTCGCCGAAGAAGCGGCGGCGGACAGATTCGTCTAACGGGCGGTCAGGACCGCTGACGAGAACGTCGGGCATCCGGGTCAAGTCCTGCGCCATTGGGGGGAGCGCGCGGGCGCGGCGCTCGTCGGCCGCCGGACCATTTTCATAGAATATCTGGTAAAGCCAGCGAGTAAACTTATGCAGCTCTCCGTAATAGTGATCATGCTCGGCAGCATAGGCGTGGCCCGCTTCGTCCCAGTCGTCGAGAGTTAGCAGTAGATCGCGCAGAACGCGCACGTCGCGCATGGTCAGCGACTGACCCTGGCCATAGGAGGGATCGCTCGCGGCGGCGGCATCGCCGATCAGAGCAATCCCTTGATTGTAAGGATGATCGACCCAGTTATCCGCGCCGTCGAAAGTAGCCAGCGGTCCGGCTAGCCGGGCGCCGTCATACCACTCGCGGGGAACGCCGGCGCTTGACGAATCCTCCACGAAGCGGGGCAAATCCTCCTCGCGTTGGTAACGGTAGTCCCACTCCCTCGGATGCCACGCGTAGGCGCGTACCATGCCGTCCCGCTGCGGGGATAGAAAAACAAACTGTCCGACATTCGAGTCCAAAAACCAGTAATTGATCTCCGGCGATACGCCGGGCATCCGGTCAAGCAGCACGCCCGCCAGCAGCATCCCGTAGTTTTCCTGGTGCACCAGGAAATTCCCCCACTTGCGAGCGAGCGAAGCTCGACCGTCGGCGCATACCACCAGCCGCGCCGTCAATTCTTCGAATCGATCTTGATAGTCGACGGTCACGGCCGGCCTCGAGCTGGATCGGACGCCGCAGGCGTGGGCGCCGCGACGGACTTCAGCGCCAGCATCCCGTGCAATTCGGAGTAACGCTTCCTCCATTTCGTGATGGACCCAATTGAGCGTCGGGAACGAATTGGTGAGCCTAGTGTCTCGCCGATCAACGCACGCGCCACCGAGGTACAAATGCAATTGATTGATCTCATTACCACATTGTTCGGCAAGGGTCCGATACAGGCCCAGTTTGTCGAGTTCGACGACGCCCCACGGAAACATGACCTCACCTCGGACGCGATCGCGGTATTGTTGCTCGCGCTCGAGCAGGAGGACACGCGCACCTTTTTCCGCCATGACTTTGGCGAGTGCTGAACCACCGAGACCGCCGCCAACGATGATAAGGTCGTAATTCTGTGAGGACATGGTTTCCCTCAGAGGCATGAGCCAGCCTAGGACAACTGATGACATACTCGGCAATACTGTGCAAGTCATAGCATTGATGTGATTCTGTTAGAAGAATGGGGAAGGCTTACCAAGACCTAGCTGCGTAGGGTGACGTGGCTTTACATGCGGAAGACGCCGAAGGTGGTGTGGGGGGTGGGGGCGTTGAGGGAAGCGGCGATGCCTAACGCGAGGGCGTTGCGGGTTTCGAGCGGATCGAGCACGCCGTCGTCCCATAGGCGGGCGCTGGAATAATAACAACTGGATTCTAAATCATACTTTTCGAGGGTCGGGCGGGTGAACTCCGCCTGATCCCCAGCGGGCATTTCTTTGCCCTCGCGCGCGAGCTGATCGAGCTTTACGGTCAGGAGAGTGTTGGCGGCCTGCTCTCCACCCATCACGGAAATACGCGAATTCGGCCACATAAAGAGGAGGCGGGGCGAGTAGGCCCGTCCGCACATCCCGTAGTTGCCTGCGCCGTTCGACGCGCCGATGATCACGGTAAACTTGGGAACCTGGGCGTTGGCGACCGCGTTGACCATTTTGGCGCCGTCTTTCGCGATACCTCCCTGCTCATAGCGCTTGCCGACGATGAAGCCAGTGATGTTCTGCAGGAAGAGCAGCGGAATGCGGCGCGCGCAGCATAGTTCGATGAAGTGGGTGGCTTTGAGGGCGGATTCGCTAAAGAGCACGCCGTTGTTGGCGATGATGCCGGCGGGATAACCGTAGATGCGGGCGAAGGCGGTGACGAGCGAAGTGCCGTAGCGCGGCTTGAATTCGTGGATGCGGCTGCCGTCAACGAGGCGGGCGATGACCTCGCGGACCTCGTAGGGGTGGCGCGAATCGGCCGAGATGATGCCGTAAAGTTCGGCGGGGTCGTAATAGGGGTCTTCGGGCGGGTCCTGCGGGAGCGAATCGAGGGCGGGACGTGTACCGAGGTTAGCAAAGACCGAGCGCGCGATGGCGAGCGCGTGATCGTCGTCATCGGCGAGATGATCGCTGACGCCGGAGAGGCGGGTGTGGACGTCGCCGCCACCGAGTTCCTCAGCCGTGACGACCTCGCCGGTCGCAGCGCGGACCAGCGGCGGTCCGCCGAGAAAAATTGTGCCCTGATCGCGGACGATGATGTTCTCGTCGCACATCGCGGGGACGTAGGCGCCGCCGGCGGTGCATGAGCCCATCACGACCGCGACCTGAGCGATCGAGGCGGCAGACATCCGGGCCATGTTGTAGAAAATGCGGCCGAAGTGGTCGCGGTCGGGAAAGACTTCGGACTGGAGTGGGAGGAAGGCGCCGCCGGAATCGACCAGGTAGACGCAGGGAAGGTGATTTTCGAGGGCGATTTCCTGCGCGCGCAGGTGCTTCTTGACGGTGATCGGATAGTAGGTGCCGCCCTTGACGGTGGCGTCGTTGGCGACGATGACGGCCTCGCGGCCCGCGATGCGGCCGACGCCGGTGATGATGCTGGCGGCTGGCGGTGAATCGTCGTACATCCCGTAGGCAGCTAATGGGGAGAGTTCGAGGAAGGGGCTTTGCGGATCGAGCAGCCGGCGGACGCGATCGCGGACGAGCAGCTTGCCGCGCTCGAGGTGGCGCTTGCGAGCGCTTTCGGGGCCGCCGAGGCGGATGCGATCGAGCTCGTCGCGGAGGTGGGCGACCTGCGCGGCCATCACCTCGCGATTGCGCTTGAAATCGGGACTGTTGGGGTTGATGTGCGATTCGATCCGTTCCATGCAGTGTGCCTCAGCAGCGTGCGGCTGAATAGTGGGCGCTGTTGGGCTAGATATTAGTGAAGCTGGAAGGCGGCGCGAAATGGCTACGCCGCCTGGCGATGGGTAGGGCGGTTTTGGGTTGTGCGCAATCTGTCATTCCCGCGCGTCTGCTCTGCCTGGCGCGCGAGGAATCCCGGAATCCGGGACCCTTCGCGCCCTCTTCCGAGGGCAGGCTTTCGCCACGCGCGAGGGTGACAGAATGGCGGCGCGTCTCAGTTGAGAGATAAGCAGCAAAACGCCATTGAGAAATGAGCAAAATGCCCATTGCTCGGTAATTGGACTTGCGGAGAACGATGCGCGGACGCGATTTAAGAGCACTCGAATTCGATAAAGTAACCGGGCTGGTAGCGCAACTGGCGATCTCGGTTCCGGGGCGGCGTGCGGTCGAGGCAACGCGTCCGGCGAGGGATGCCGATACCGTTCGCGAGCGGCTGCGCGCGACCGCGGAGTTGGCGGACTTGAGGGCGCATGCGGGATCGATCCCGCTTGACGAATTCGACGACCAGCGGCCCCATCTGATGGGCGCGGCGCCGGAAGATGCGGTGCTCAACGGGCCGTCGCTGGTGCGGATTCGCGACTTCGTAGTGGCGGCGCGCACGGCCGAGGCGTTTTTGCGCTCGCGTGTCGAGATGCGGCCGCATGTCGCGGCATTAGTGCGGAACCTGGTCGCGCCGCGGGAACTGGCGGACGCGCTGCTGCGATCGCTCGGCGATGACGGCGGGCTGGTGGATGAGGCGAGTCCGGAACTGAAGCGGCTTCGCACGTCGATGCGCGATGAGCGGCAGGAGCTGGAGGCGCGGCTCGCGCGGTCGATGAACACGCAGGGGATGGAGCCGATCGTTTCGGACCATATCGTGACGGTGCGGAATCGGCGGTTCGTGCTGCCGCTCAAGCTCAACTATTCGGAGCGGATGGAAGGAATTGTGCAGGACCGCTCGGTTTCGGGTGAGACGCTGTTCGTCGAGCCGATGTGGGCGGTCGAATTGAATAACCGGCTGATGATGCTGGAGCGGGAGGCCGAGGCCGAAGAGTACCGCTTACTGATGCGGCTGACGGCGATCGTGCGCGGCTACCTGACGGAACTGCGGATGACGTTCGAGGCGATGGTGGCGCTGGATGCGCTCAATGCGCGGGCGATTTTCGCGGAGAAGTTTGGCTGCGCCGAGCCTGAAATCGCAGAGGACGGCGAAATTGCGATTATTGCCGCTCGCCATCCGCTGCTGGCAGTGACGGTGGCGGAAGTGGTGCCGATCGACGTGCGAATCGGCGCGGGGCAGCGCGGACTCGTGATTTCGGGACCGAATACTGGCGGCAAGACGGTGGCGCTCAAGACGATCGGACTGTTCGCCTTGATGGCGCAGGCGGGAATCCTGATTCCGGCGGCGGTGGGCAGCCGTTTGCGGGTGTTTCGCAGCGTGTTTGCGGAT